>CAKOXD010000004.1 GCA_934130005.1 uncultured Bacilli bacterium | reverse complement strand
TAGTAAAAGAGACTTAGAGTTAAAAAGTGAATATGATGAAATGATATTGGAATTTAAAGAAAAAGAAGAAAAGTTAAAAGAACAAGAGAAAAAGTTAAGAGAACAATTAAAAGAACAATTAAAAGAACAAGAGAAAAAATTAAAAGAACAAGAACATGATAAACAATTAGAAATAGCAAAAAAGCTTTTAAAAAATAATGTTGATATTAATGTAATTATTTCATCAACAGGACTTTCGAAAGAAGAAATTAATGAAATAAAAAGATAAAATTTTTCTTGATTTATTAAACTAAAATAGCTTGAAAAGGCTTTTTTTTTTATAAAAAAAGAACCAAATGGCTCTTATCTGTTGTAGAATTCAACGATTAATGATTCATTAATATCAGCATTTAATTCGCTTCTTTCTGGCATTCTAACATAAGTACCAGCTTTTTTAGAATCATCAAATGTAACAAATTCAACACGGTTTTTAGTATTTTCAAGTGCTTCTTTTACAGCTTTATGATCCATAGATTGTTCTTTAAGTGCTATAACATCACCTGGAACACATCTATAAGATGGGATATCAACTTTAGATCCATTGACTGTTATATGACCATGGTTAACTAATTGTCTTGCTGCTCTTCTTGTAGTAGCAAATCCCATACGATATACTAAATTATCTAAACGACTTTCTAGTAATTTAAGTAGGTTTTCACCATGAACACCTTTCATTTTTCCAGCATCTGTAAATATTTTTTTGAATTGTTTTTCATTTACACCATACATAAATCTAACTTTTTGTTTTTCTTGTAATTGTGTACCATAGTCTGAAAGTTTTTTACGACGATCATTTCCATGTTGACCTGGTGCATATGGTTTTTTTGAAAGCTCTTTTCCATTTTCTAATATAGAGAAACCAAAACGACGTGATTTTCTATAATTAGATCCAGTGTATCTTGACATAATTTCCTCCTTCTTTCATAAACATCAGAGTTTCTTTTATTGTTATAGGGTGTTTATTCAAATATCTTCGCTTGCAGCTAAAGTTACTAATAACCTATAAGTAATAAACACGTTATAATTTTAAAAGAATGCTGCTAGATGAATACGCATATATAATTATATTATGTTTTATTATTTAAGTCAATACCTTTATATGTTGAAATTTACTAGTAAAACCTCTATAATTATATAGAGGTAATATTATGAAATTAGATTATAAAAAAACAAATATAAACTTAAAAAATAAAAAATGTAAAATTATTTTGTTTTCGGATATTCATTTTAATAAATATTTTAATTTAAAAAAATTTAAATTATTAGAAGATAGTATTGATAGTGATACTAATTATATAATGATACCTGGTGATTTTATAGATTCAACTAATATAATTAGAGATAAAAAAATAAATGAATTTATAAAATTCATAGAAAATATAAGTAAAAAGGCTACAACAATTATATCTTTAGGTAATCATGACTATACTTTAAAAAGAAAATTCAAATTTTTAGAAGAATATAATAATGATTTTTACGATAAAATATCTAGTATTAAAAATGTATTTCTTTTAAAAAATAATGAAATATATGATGATAATATAGTACATGTTAAAGCATTAGATCCAGGTTTTAAATATTATTATAATGAAAAAGAAAAAAATATAGATACATTTATTAATAATATTAAGAAGGAAAATTTAAATAAAAATAAAATAAATATTATTTTATCCCATACACCTGTTAATATAACAAATAAGAATGTTTTAAATTTAATTAAAGATTATGATCTTATATTATCAGGACATATGCATAATGGTTTATTAATTCCATTTGTTGATAAAATGATAAAAAATAATAAAGGATTAATTGCTCCTAATAAGAGATTATTTTGTAATAATGCTAGAGGAATTATAAAACTAGGAAATAAATATTTGATAATATCAAGTGGAGTTACTAAAATACCTAGCATTAATTTTTTAGATAATATATTTTTAATTGGTATAAATGAAATTAGTATAAAAAATAATTAATGTGTGATATAATAAAGGTGGAGGTTAAAATATGAAAAAGAAAGTATTTAATTTATTTTTAATGAGTTTTGTTTTAATTATATTAACGGGATGTTCTAGTAAAAAAGCAATTACTACAGATAAATTTATAGAAAGTGCTAAAGATAGTGGTTTTGAAACATATGATGTTACTACACAATTTAAAGATACTCCTTCAATTGATAAGGCAACAGTAGCTAAAAAAGCTGATAAATATCAAATCGAATTTTATATTTTAAAAGATAGTGATGCAGCAACTCTTATGTTTAATCAAAATAAGGTTACATTTGAAACTTATAAAGGATTAACATCTACTGAATCAAAAGTAAATTTAAAAAAATATACAAAATATAGTTTAACAAGTAATGGATATTATATGGATTTATCTAGAATAGATAACACATTATTATATGTTAGAGTAGAAGATAAATATAAAAATGAAGTAAAAAAATTTATAAAGGAAATTGGGTATTAATATGAATATAACTTTATTTTTTGGATTTTATTTATTGGCTTTTTCTATTATTTTGTTCATTGTTTATTATTTTAGTTATATAAAAAAAGTAAATAAAGATAAAAGATGTATAAAAAAAGTGATAGGTAATGTAATTAGATATTCAAGTGTTAATTATAATGGAGTTAAGTTTCCTATAGTAGAATATACTGTTAATGATACAAAATATAGAGTTACAGGTCCTAGATTTAGAAAAATAGTAAAAAAAACTGTAACTAATAATTTTAGTGATAATGATAGTGCTATTACTAGTAATTTAAATGAAAGCAAAGAATTACCAGAAACACTTATAATTAATATATTAAATAATGGTTTTGTTAATTATAGAAAGAATCCATTAACTACTTTATACAAAGTTGGCAGTGAAGTTAATGTTTTTTATAATCCATCAAATCCACATGAAAGTTATGTTGAAAGATTTATTAAACCAAGTAAAGTTTATAATTTAATATTAATATTTAGTTTAATATCTTTAATAGGTGCAATAATCTTATTTATAATTTAATACTAAGTTTTACTTAGTATTTTTTTATGTTATACTATTTATGAGGTAATTATATGAGATGCAAGTGGTGTAATTTAAATAATCAAAAGTATATTGAGTATCATGATAATGAATGGTGTCAACCAAATTTTAGTGATAAATATTTATTAGAAATGTTATTGCTTGAATCTTTTCAAGCAGGTCTTTCTTTTGAATGTGTATTAAATAAAAGAGAAAATTTTAAAAAAGCATATGATGATTTTGATTTAGATAAAATATGTAATTATGATGATAAGAAAATAAACGAGTTATTAAATGATAAAGGTATTATTAGAAATAAAAGGAAAATAATATCAAGTATTCAAAATAGTAAAATATTTAAAAGTATTGTAGAAGAGTATGGGTCTTTTTATAATTATTTAAAAAGATTTACTGAAGATAAAATTATATATGAAAATAATAAAACTACTAATATAATATCGGATATGATATCAAAAGATTTAAAATCAAGAAAAATGAAATTTGTTGGAAGTGTAATAATATATTCTTATTTACAATCTATAGGTGTTATATATTCTCATGAAAAAAATTGTTTTTTATATTGTAGTCTTATAAAAAATATCTCTAAAATTCATACAACAAAAATGGGATATGATAGAATATCAAAAAATTTAAATTTAAAGTGTGATGTTGTTAAATATTTAAAAAATAAAATATTAAGTAAAGATTGCTTAATTTATAAAAAAGGTAAAAATTGGTATTGTGAAGTTAATGATATAATAATAACAATTAATTCATATAGTTATACAATTATAACTGCTCATATAAATAAGAGATAAAATAATTATAAATAATAAATTGAATCTTTTTTTAATACTTATATGATATAATTAATAAGGTGGTAAGATGGGTGAATTTATTTCAATATTAATAAGTTTTATATTTATGAGTTTAGCAGAAAGTGTTGATTCATTTTTTAATAATAAAATTAGTATAGATGCAATTATTGTTTGTAGTAGTTTATTTTCAATTAATTTACTTGCTAAATCTTTAGGAGAGATTGGAACATATACATATAGAGTAATAAGAAAAAGAGAATTTTCATATTTAGCTATTACCGGAATAGTTAGTATTATAGTAGGTATATTTATTTTTCTTACAAAAGATTTATTTATAAATTTATTTGATATAAGTGTAGCCCAAAAACAATTATTATCTAATTTACTTATTGTATATGTTATTTATCTTCCTATTGAACTCATAGATAGTGGATTTTTTGAAATAGTAAGACTTAAAAATAATTTAAAATTATATAGAAATAGTCTAGTATTATTTTATATTTTATTGATATTATTTGATTCTATAGCATTTATTTTTACTAAAAGTTTAATTATGTTATATGTTGCCACAATACTTGCACATATAATTAATATAATTTATTTATCTATTAAATTTGATTTGAAATATGAAAAAATAACAAAAGAAGATTTATCTAATATAAAAAAATATGGAGTAACATTATCTCTTGAAAGATTATTATCAAGAATATTTATACTTGTATATGGTGTTTTAGCAAGTTATATGGGGGAAAAGAATTATGCTATACATTCTATATGTTATGGAGTTTGTTTAAATCTAGAGATAATTACTAATGCTTATAGTGCAGCTTTAATGATTAAAATTCCAGAAGAAAAAGATAAAAATAAACAATTTAATTTATTAAAAGAATATATGAAAAAATGTTTTTTAATAGTATTAATAATAAATTTTGTACTTTCTTTTATTACATTAATTATTCAACATGGAAGTTTACCTATTGAAGAATGTTTTCCTTATATTTTATTGTATTGTTGTACAGTATTTGGATTATTTTTTTATGAGTCTTATAAGGCAATATGTGTAATACAAGGTAAACCTAAAATCATTTTAGTCGGATCAATAATTGGTGTAATAGCAAGGATTTTATTATGTTTATTATTTTTAAAAACACCAATATGTATATATATTTTTGGTATAGCAAGTTTTGTGGATTTTTATATTAGAAGTAAATTTTATAAATTAGGATTTAATATTAATAGGAAGGTTAATTAAATAGAAAATTTAAAATTTTAAAATAAAAATGTTATTTTATAAATTTCTGATTATTATGGCGCTTATAAAGCTTTAGAAGAATTATACGAAGAAGGAAGGATAAAGGCTATTGGGGTATCTAATTTTTATCCAGACAGATTAACAGATATTTGTTTATTTGGAAGAAAAGTAGTACCAGCTATTAACCAAGTAGAAGTAAATCCTTTAAATTTACAGGTTTTAGCACAAGAAAATATGAAAAAATATGGAGTAAAGATGGAAGCTTGGTCTCCATTTGGAGAAGGAAGAAATGGTTTGTTTACTAATGAAGTATTAGTAAATATTGGTAAAAAATATAATAAAACATCTGCCCAAGTAATGCTTAGATGGTTAATTGAAAGAGGTGTTGTTATAGCTTGTAAATCAACTCATAAAGATAGAATGGAAGAGAATTTTAATGTTTTTGATTTCAAATTATCAGAAGATGATATGAAAGAAATTAATAAATTAGATACAAATAATAGTTTATTTTTTAATCATCAAGATCCTAAAATGGTTGAATGGTTTGATAGTATTGTAAAATCAAGAAGAGAAAATGAAGATTGTCGTAATGACAAGAAAAATTGGTAAGGAGAGATTGCAATGAAAAAAGATATATTAATAGCGATTATATTTGTGGTAGTTATTTCTGTGGGATTTTTAATATATTTTACAGTTCGAAATAATAATAAAATAAAAGGAGATAATCAAAGTAATATAAATTCTAATAAAGATAATAATAATTCTAATAGTAATAGTTTAAGTAGTAAAAAAATTTTAGTAGTTTATTATTCTGCACAAAATCATACAGAAAAAATTGCAAAAGAAATAGCAAGTAATCTAAATGCAGATATTTTTGAAATAGAACCTAAAGAGGAATATACTAGTGATGATTTAGATTGGACAAATAGTGAATCAAGAGTATCTAAAGAACATTCCAATGAATCATTAAGAAATGTAGAATTAAAAAATACTAAAGTGGAGAATTTTGATGGATATGATACTGTTTTAATTGGATATCCTATATGGTGGGGAGTAGCAGCTTGGCCTGTTAATACTTTTGTTAAAGCTAATGATTTTAGTGGTAAAACTGTTATTCCATTTTGTACTTCATCATCTTCTGGTATAGGTAATAGTGGAAAAGTATTAGAAGATTTAACTAAAAGTGGAAATTGGAAAGACGGTCAAAGATTTTCTTCTAATGCTTCTTCGAGTGAAATAAAAGCTTTTACAGATAGTATTTTAAATTAGTTTGAAATATAACTAATTTTTTTGATATTATATATATAGTTATTATATAGAATATAGAAAAAAATAAAGATTTATTGTATAATTATTTTAGTTTTTATAAAATGAAAATGATTTGTGAGAATAAGAGTGGATGTAGTTTAATAATATTTTGTTAAATAAAATATTAAATTATATAAAAATTGGTGATATAAATGAAAAATGTTGTAGATATTAATGAAGTAAATTTAGAAAATATTTTTTTGCATTATACTAATAAAAATAATATAGATAATATATTAAAAAAAGGATTGGAACCTAGAATTGGAGAAAATTCAAAAGGAATTGAACAGACAAAAAAAGTATTTTTTACTATAGGAGAAAAAAATGCGTTAATTATAATGGATGTATGGCTTAAATGGTTAATGTCTAGACCAAAGAACAAGTATATTTATAGATTAGGTGCTTATTTTATGAAGCAGTCTTATTTTCCAAAATTTATATATGATGTAATTTTTAATTTTTATTATAAAAGTAATAAAAAATTTATTAATGCATGTAATAATCTAAAAAAAATTTTAGATAATAGTTGTTATCTTGTATTAAATTTAGAAGAAAATATTGATTATGATTTTAATGATATTGATGAAGTAAAAAGGCAATCATTTCCTAAGAAAATTTTAAAAAATATTTATAAATACAATAGTAATTTAAATGATGATAAAATGGAATATTGGAATATGCATACTTATTCTAATAAAATTATTGAACCTTATAAAATAAAGATATTACAATATCAAAATAGTATTTCGGCAGATAAAATACTAAAATATTTAATAGAAAATAATTTTAATTATGTAAGAGAAAATTGTGATTTATTATATAAATATTATAATTATATTTATACTTAATTGATATAAATTTATCTAAAATGTTAGGAGAATAATTATGAAAATTTTAAGTTATAATGTATATGGTGTGAAAGAAACAAAAAAGCCTATTCCAAAATGGAATATAAGACAAGAAAATTTATATATTAATTTAACTAAAATATTAAAAGATGACAATATAAAAGTATTGTGTTTTCAAGAAGTTAATGAAAATAATATGAACTTGATTGAAAGAATTGCAAAGGAAAATGAATTTAATATATTAAAAAAATTTCCAATGAAGACAGATTCTATTGACCAATATAATATAATTGCACTAAAAAATGATAATAATATAAAAATAAATAAGGTATTTTGTCTTCCACATGGTAAAGATGAAGAATATAAAAATATTGAAGAACAAATTATTGATTATGACATGAGTGATTATAGAACAACAGTATTTGTTAATTTTAATTATAATAAAAAAACATATTTAATTGGATGTATTCATACAGACTATATTTCAACGGATGGAAAAATTAATGGTACAGTTAAATCATTAAATTATATGGATGAAATTGATGCCGATTATAAGCTTATTGTAGGAGATATGAATATGGTTTCACATATGTCAGAAGTTTACAATATATTGAAAAAAAATAATAATTATATAACTATTTCAAGAAACTCAAAATTTAATATAAATGATAATTCTTGGCATGGTTATGGGACAAAGGAACAAGTAAATGTTGATTTTGCATTTGTAGAAAAACAAAAAAAAGCCAATTATGAATATAATATTATTAAACAGGATGATATGATGAAAGAAGGATCAGATCATAGACCTGTAATAATAACTGTTAAGTAAATATATAAGAAAAGGGAAAGTATATATAATTAGACATGGAGAAGTACCTCATAATGCATTAAAACAATATAATAATAAAGATGAAGATTTAACAGAAAAAGGGATTAACCAAGCTGAAGAATTAAAAGCAAAAATAAAAAAGATTAATTATGATGTAGTAATATGTTCTCCACTAAATTAAAAAAATATTTTGTTGATTTATTAGGATATAATTTATATGATTTATTTCCAGATTTATAATTTAAAATAATATTATAAATGTTAAATAAAGTATATTTATTTAACGTTTTTAAGTTAAATATATGAAAATATTTAAAAATATAGTATAATTATTCTAGATTTTAATTGTAACGTTAGGGGTAATAAGTATGATTGAAAAATTAAAAGAAAAATATGTTTTTTTTGATGTTGATGGTACACTATCTGAATATAGATATGATGATAAATTATATGGTGGAGGATGTTCTTTATTAGGGTGTCAATCATTAGAAGATTTATTATTTAATAATTTATTTTATAAGGCAAGACCACTTAAGACAATGCAAAATATAATTGAAAACCTTGATAGTGATAAAATATTTATTTTGGGAGCAGTAACAACAAATACTGAAATTGATCAAAAATATTTATGGTTAAATAAATATTTTCCAAATATAAAAAGAGAAAATATATTTTTTATTTGTTCCACAATGTTAAAGCCTGAAGTTATAGTTGAATATTGTAAACATTATAATTTAGATATTAAAGATGTAGTATTTGTAGATGATAGGATAGATGTTTTAAGGAAAGCAGAAGAAATGGGAATAACTGCATATCATCCTAGTTCCTTTACAGAATAAGTAGAATTTTAAAGTATGAAAAGATTATTAAAAATAAGTTTTGATTTATCACTATTGTCATTTATACCAATTATTTCTTGGTTTTTACTTGGAATAATAGTTGATAGTAATTTAATTAATACTTTTACCTTAACTTATCCATTACAATTTATATATTATATATTAAAATCAGTATTTTCTACTGGTGCAAACATAAGTAAAGAAAAAGATAATAATAAAAATGCTGTGATGTCAGGTATGATTATTGGTACTATTTTTTCAATTATTATTTTTTCTACTATATTAATTAATATAGATGATTATATAAGATTTATGAATATGGATATTAATACATATAAAGTATTTGCTATATATTCCGTGTTACAACTATTTATTTGTTTAGAATTTTCAATTGTTTTAGATAAACTATATTATGAAGAAAAAAATAAATTAGCAAATAAATATTCCTTAATATTTAATTTATTAAATTTTATATTATTAATTGGAACATCTTTAATAACTAAAAATCAAATTATTATAGTTACAACAACATTAATTCCATTGTTTTTATTTACTATATATATTTATATAAAAAATAGTAATAAATTTAAATTACAATTAGATTTAATTAAATGTATAAAATATGATTCAGTAGAATTATTTAATAATATTACATTTTTTTTGGTATTTTTATTTGGATTAAGTAATGCATTAGAATATGGAAAAGAATTCGCAAATGCACTTACTTTTGTTGCACTTATAACAGATACACAATGGGATACTGCATATTCAGTAGCTACAGCAGCAACTATTGATATTAGTAAAAAAAATTTTAATTATAAATATCATAGAAATAATGCTTATAAATTACTAGGTATGTTATTTTTAACAAGTATATTTATGTTTATTATTTTATATAGATTTTTTGATTTAAATTTTAAAATTACGATAATTTATTTTGGTTTTGAAGTTATTAATTTTATGATATATCCTATATATAGAATAAAAACATGTTATTTACAATTAGAATGGTCTGCATTTAAAACTACATCAAATAAATTAGCTTCTTCTATTTTAAGAATGATACTTTCAATTTTAAAAACACCATTTTGTACGGGTATCGGACAAGCTTGTTCATCAATATATCAATTTATTTCTGTTAGTATATTTTTTAAGTTAAATTATAATGTTGATAAGGAAGGTGTAATTACTAGAAAAAAATTTGTATAAGAGGGAGTGATTAAAATGAGAATATTAATAATAGGTGCTGGTGTACTTGGGTCAAATTTAGCACATTCTATAAAAAAAGGTAATGATATAACTATTTTAGCAAGAAATAAGACCTATGAAAATTTAAAAAATAATGGGCTTGTTATAAAACATAAATTATGGAAAAAAACAGTTGATCATTTTAATGTAATAGATAAATTAGAAAAAAATGATATTTATGATGTAATATTTATTGTATCAAGATTTTCATCTTTAGATAGTATTGTTCCAATTATCAAAAATAATAATAGTAAAAACATAGTATTTGTTGGTAATAATATGTCTGTAGAAAAATATATGAATATAGAAGATAAAAACATATTATTCGCATTTTTTATGGCTGCAGGTAAGAAGTGTGATGGGTATATAGATTCAATTTGTCTAAATAAAATTGAAATTGGAAGAGTAGATGGAAAAGATATAAGCAATGAATTTATAAATTCAATTTTTAAAAAAACAAAGATAAAAGTAATTATAGAAAATAAAATGAATGATTATCTTAAAACACATGCTTGTGCTGTTTTACCTCTAGTATTTGCAAGTTATAAAGTAAATGGTAATTTAAAATTATTAAAAAAAAATAAAGAATATTCTTTATTAATTATGGATGCTATTATCGAAGGATATGATGTTCTTAAAAAATTAGGATATGAAATACTTCCTAAAGGTGAATATGAAAACTGTGTTAATAAAAAGAATTTATGTGCTTTTATTTATAGATTTATGTTTTCTAATTTTATAGGAAAAATGTGTATATCAGATCATGCAATGAGTGCGATAGATGAATTTACATTTATGAATAATGAATTTGAAAAATTAAAGAAAAAAGCAAATATTGAAACTAAAGCATATGATAAATTAAAATTAGAATTATTAAAGATGAATAAAAGATAATTTAAAATTATCTTTTTATTTAAATAATTATTTTTATATATTTTTAGATAGTATAGGAATTTATTATAATTTGATGTATAATTAGATAAGTAAAAATTTATTAAATATAAGGAGTAGTATATGAAAAAAATTGTATTTACACATTCTATAAATAGTATTGTAAGTAAATTTACTTCACTATTTTTAGCTATATATTTTTTAAAAATAACAGATGGTAATTTTGTTAGTGTAGTTCTATATTATACATTAAAATATTCATTAAATTGGATTTTTTCTTTTTTATCTTTAAAAATATTAAATAAAAATAATGTGTTAAATGTTTATCGTATAGGTTTATTATCAAACGGTTTATGCTTATTGGTATTGTTATTTTTAGGTAATAATGTTAGAGATTATATATATCTTTTTGCAATTTTAGATTGTGCAACAAGTCTATTATATTGGTCAGCATATAAAATGATTTTATATAACTTTAAAAATGATAATCAGTTTAAAAAAATATTTTCTTATAATAGTATTGTGACAAGTATAATATCAATTATTTCGACTATTGGAATGGGTTATGTAATAGTAAATACATCATATGCTATTTTATTAATTATAATTGTTTTATTGGTTTTTATCGCAGTTATTTCTACTTTTTACTTGGATGAATATACATTTGATATTAATCCTATAAAATTATCTAATATTAAATATGCATTTAAAGATAAGCAAGCAAAAGAAATATATAAAATTGTTTTCTTTGAAGGTATGGGCTTTAGAGGTGGACTGGATACAACAATTACATTTATTATTTTTTTAACCTTAGGTTCTGAATCTAGTTTGGGAAATTTAAATGCCATTTTTGCATTTTTAGGTTTAATTACTTCTTTGTTAGTTAAAAAATATTTAAAAGAAAAAGGAAACAAAAATGCATTTTTAATATCAGCATTAGCAATTTTAGTTGTAACAATACCAATTATTTTTACTAATTCATTTAAGGTTTTTATAATTTATAATATTATTTTTAATATTGCATATAAAATAACCCAAATTTTAGTAGATACAGCTGTATTTAATATTAGTTCAAATAAAACTTTAACTAAATATCAATTAGAATATACATTTCTAAGTGAAGCTATTCATGGATTTGGAAAAGCATTTAGTGAATTAATTTTATTAATACCTGTTGTATATGCGTTCAATTTAAATAATTTAAGAATAGTTGCTGCAATTTTATCATTCAGCATATTATTACAGATGTTAGTTTACAATAAATATTGTAAAAAAATTAATTAATTCAAATATATAAAAATATTAATTATAGTTGTTAATTTTATAAAGGAGATGTAATATGCAAAAAATATTAATAAGTGATTATGATCAAACTTTTTATTTAAATGATGAAGATATTGAAAAAAATAAAAAATATATAAATAAATTTATAGAATTAGGTAATTTATTTGTAATTGCTACTGGAAGAAGTTATTTAGATTTTCATAATAAATTAGATATATATAAATTTAATTATAATTATGTGATTTTAAATCATGGTGCTACTGTTATAGATAAAAATAACAATGTTTTATTTAATATTTGTATTTCAAATGAAATTATTTCAAATATTCAAAAAGATTTAAATTTAGATGAATGTGTAAATTATTTTTGTTGTAGTAAAACTGATAGTAGAGTAACTTTTGAACATAAAGATTTAACTAAGATAAATGTCAGATATAATTCAAAAGATTATGCACTAGATAAAGCAAATTATATTAATGATAAATATGGTAATTATGTTAATGCCTATTATGTAAATACAAATTCTATTGAAATTATTTCTAATAAAACAAGTAAAGCTAAAGCTATATATTGGTTAATTAAATTTTGTAATTTTGTAAAAGAATCTAATATATATGTTATAGGTGATGGCTATAGTGATATAGAAATGGTAAAAGAATTTAATGGTTATTGTATGAAAGATTCTGTAGAAGAGTTAAAGAAAATAGCTAATAAAGAATATGATAGTGTATCTGATTTAGTAAATGATATTTTAAATTATAGTGTTGACATTTATTAAAAAAATAGTATAGTATGTATAGAAATGGGTGGTTTTGTGTCAAAAGAAGAAAATGTAATAAATTATTATGTTATATGTAATAAATTAAAAAATGTTATTAGAACAGGTTGGAAGGATTGGAATGTTAATAGAGAAAGAGTTGAAAGTGTAGCAGAGCACATTTTTAGTGTTCAAATGCTTGCGATTGCTATGAAATCAGAATATCAATATGATATAGATATTCTGAAAGTAATATTTATGTTAGCAATTCATGAACTTGGAGAAACAGTTATTGGTGATTTAACACAATTTGAAATTTCAAGAGAAGAAAAAGAAAAAAAAGAACATGAAGCAGTAAGTAAAATATTAAGTAATTTAATAGATGGTAAACAAATTGAACAATTGTTTTTAGAATTTGATTCTCATAAAACTAAAGAAGCAATATTCGCATATCAATGTGATAAACTCGAATGTGATTTACAATGTAAATTATATGATGAAGAAGGTTGCGTTGATTTAAATAAGCAAGAAGGAAATGATACTATGAAAAATAGTCATGTTCAAAATTTGCTTCAAGAAGGAAATAATTGGTCAGAAATGTGGTTAAAATTTGGACAACAAGTTTATCCATATGATGAAAACTTTATAGCGGTTTCTAATTATGCATTAAATAATAATATAAGTAAATATAAAGTAAAACATATATAATTAAAAGGCAATTAAGTATAATAAAATTGTCTTTTTTTTAAAAATTTTATATATAGAAAAAAATAGTAAATTATGTTATTATTATAATAACTTTAATAAAAGAAAATTCAGGAGTAAAGATATTTTATGAAAAAGAAATTGGTGATCATTTTTAGTGTAGTATTAATTGTAATTTTAATTATTGTATTATATGCACTATATATTTTAAATTATATTCCTCATAAGAAATATACAAATGATGATTTTAAAATAACAACTTATACAAGTGATATAGATAAAGATAATGATGGAATAGATGATCAAACTGATATTTTAAATAATGTAAGAAAATATATTTCAACAAAACCTAAATATAAGAGTAAATATTATAAAACTGGATATCCAAATGATGAATATGGAGTATGTACTGATGTAGTAGCTTTTGGTTTAAAAGGTGCTGGATATGATTTGATGGAATTGGTTTATGAAGATATTAAATCTAATAGAAAATTATATAATATAGATATTATAGATAAAAATATTGATTTTAGAAGAGTTCAAAATTTAAAAGTATATTTTGATAATAATGCTATTAAATTGACAACAGATATTAATAAAATAGAAGAATGGCAAGGTGGAGATATTGTTGTATTTAAAAATCATATTGGAATAGTTTCTGACAAAAGAAATAAAAAAGGGATAACTTTTGTTATTCATCATGCAAATCCATATCAAAAATATTATGAAGAAGATATACTAGAATATCATAGTGACATAGTTGGTCATTATAGGATTAGTTAAATTTAGAAAGGATAAAGTATCATGGATAAAAAATTAATGATAATATCAACAGTTTTAGGATTTTTTTTAATTTTATTTTTTATAAAAGTGCGTTATGCAAAATCAAAATGTAATAAAAAAATAGAAGCAACTTATTTAAAATATAATAGTTATACAAGTACAGGTGGACGTGGATGGGTAATAAACTATGCTCCTGTCTTTAAATATACTTTTAATGGTAAAGAATATATAAATCAATCTTTTCAGTTGATATCTAAGAAAAAAATACAAAAATTTATAGTTGATAGGAACTATACAATAATTGTAAATGAAAAGAAACCAAATAGATTTGTTCTAGATAAAAATATAGAATTTACTGAAATTTTGATATTATTGTTTGGAATATTTTTTCTTTTAACTGCTTTATTAAATATTATTTTATAAAAAGCTATGAAATTTTTAACATTTAATATAAAAAAATCAACTAGTAATAGTTGATTTTATATAGTTTATTTTCTTACTATATTTGTACTATCTATTTTTTGATTTTCTTTAATTTTATATCTACAAAGCATTTCAAAATTTATATTTCTTAAAATTTGTTCTGCAGCCATGATTTCTTCTTCTTTTTCGTATAAAGATTTTGAATCTATTTGTTGCAATTTTCTCTTAATTTCATCCATGTTTTGGCATTTTGATAAATATTGAATAACAGAATCAAAATCATAGTTTGTATTTAATTTTTTGCTAAAGTGTTGATAAATATGATCAATTTGATTCATTTCATTTTCTGTAAGTTCTCTAAATAGACTAACACTAGTTATTGTATTTGTTTCCTCATCATATTCAATAATATTACCTGGAAAATAACAATCTTCTATTTCAATTTTAGGGGTAACTTTTTTTACTGTAAATCCAGTGTCTGTTATATCACAAACAAGTGCTGATAAATAACTAATATGTTTATATCCATCAACTTCTGGATCTTTATAAATTATATTTCTTGTTCCAGGACCAGAAAATTCAACTTTATTTATAATTCCTATTTTTTTCATATTATTCCTCCTTCAGTAATAAATAAAATAGTAGTTATTTATTACTTTCGTATATTATATATCATAATTAAATTTAAATGTAAAGATATTATATATATTTATTGACTTTCTAAATTATCAATATTATAATTAGTTATAATTATAATTTTTTGAAAGGTAAGTATATTATGGAAGAGAAAAAATTAAATCAATATAAAAATTGGATGAATAACTTATCTTTTTTCAATTATCATTCATTTATAATAGATAATATAGAAGACTTATGGCAATTAACAAATTTTATTGGATTTTCTTTTTCAGAATATGCGAATAATAGATATAATGTGAAATTCGATTATTCCACAATTAGTTTAGATGAAACAATTGACTTAGCTTCTAATTTTTTTCTAAATCATGGTTTTGATATTAATATAAGACAAATGATTGAAAATAAAATTTTAATTTTAAATACAAATGTTACTAAAAAAATAGATAGTTATTATGGAATTAAAGAAGATGGAATATCAGACTATGATGAAAATCATAATAAAATAGTTACTATAAATCTAGAAGGAACAATATATGATTCAATTATTATTATTCATGAGTTGATGCATTATTTAAATCAACCATTAAATAAAAGAAATGAAGTTAGTGATTTATTAACAGAAGCAGTTTCATATGGAGCTGAATTTGTATTTTGTGAAGATTTAAAAAATCAAAAATATAGTAAAGATAGAGAATTACATTTTAAATGTTTAGAAAAAACAATATATAATTATGCATGTAATATATATTACATATATAAGATAATTTACTTGTATAAAATTAAAGGTGATATAGCAGAAGAAAAATATAATGAGTTATATGATGATAATCAATATTTAAATACAATGAAGAAATTTGAGGAATATGTAGAGAGAAAAAAATTAATTTTTCATGATACTTGGTATATTCTTGGATTAACATTGTCTATTTATATTTTGGAACAATATAGAGAAAATAATGATAACATTAAATATATACATTTCTTAAATGATAATATTAATGATAAAAGTTTTGAAGAATGTTTAAAGATTATTGATATAAATGATATAAATAGTTTTAAAGAAAAAATAAAGAAATCTGTTAAAAGTTTTAAAAATCTATTAGATGATATATATTTAAATGCAGGAATTAAAGAGAAAAAACTTACCTAAATATTATGTAATATAATTCTTTTCAAGTAAAAGAAAATAATTATTGAGTATGAATATAATAAATCAAAATAAGTAATTAAAAGACAATATTAAAGTATAAATACTATATTGTCTTTTTTTAGAGAATGGAAAAAAATATCAAAATATGTTATTATTATAATAAATTTATATCATTAAGATTATTTTAAAGTAGGAGGCAATAAATATGATTAGAGATAATATAGTAGATGAAATACAAGAAAAAGATTTAGAACAATTACAAAAAATAATGAAAAAAACTTTTAATAGTAATACAAGTGATTTAAAAACACAAAGGTTTTACGAATCATTTAAAAATAACAATGATATTTATGTATTAGGGTATTATATAAAAAATAGTTTAGTTGGAACTGTGACTTTGAATATTTTAACAATGCCATCTTCGAAGGAAGCAACTATTTGGAATTTAGCAGTTCTTGAAGAATATAGAGGATTAGGGATAGCAACTAAATTAATGATTGAAGCAGAAGAAATTGTAAAAAAATATGAAGATATCGGACGTATTTGGTTGTTTAGTGGAGTTCAAAGAAAAGGAGCACATAAATTATATAATAAATTAGGATATGATGAAAATGTTGATAAAGCATTTGTAAAACAAATTCGTTAAGCAATGATTTATGAAAGATTAGGAGTAAAAATATATGTGGTTATATTGGTGTTTATTATCTACTATAATAGGTGGATTTACAACAGTTGCAATGAAAAAATGTTCAGATAATGAACCAAAAAGGATTGCTTTAATGGGATTACTATCATATCATTTAATTATGATTGTAGTAAGTTTGGTGACTAATCCAGATTTTATAACGAAACTAAATATTGGTGATATGATAAATATGTTTCCAGGAATTTTAATACAATCAATAGGATTTTATTGCACGGTTTCTGCTACTAAATATGGAAAAGTAGCAATTACTTCATCTATTTCAAAAGCAAAAGTAGCTGTTACATTTTTATTAGGTATTATTATATTAAAAGAAAATTGTACATTATTACAATTGTTTATTTCTGCTATATTAGTAATTTTATCTATTATGGTTTCAAAAAATGAAAATGATGGTAAAAATAAAATGGATAAAAAGTTAGAGCAAAGAGCAATTATGTATTCTTATGGTTTTGTATTATTTAATGGTATTTCTAATTTTTTAAATAAAATATATGTTACTGAATATCAAAATCCTATGTATGTAGTTTTTAATTATGCTGTTATAATTATAATTGGTTTATTTATATATTGTTTATTTACAAAAAGTTGGAACTATTTAGATATTAGGAAAATTAATGCTAAAAAATTTTTTATATTACAAGTAATATTAGATGCAACATCTTCAATATTCAATAGATTTGCACTATTAGATGGAAATGTTTCTATAATTTCTGTAATTACTACAGGTTCTATTATAGTAACTATTTTATCTTCTAGATTTATATTAAAAGAAAAAATAACTTATAAAAAATATATAATGATATTTGGTATATTTATTTGTGTTTTAGTTTTATCATTAATTAGATAATTAAAATATGTAGTTGTTATAAAGTATTCTCTAAAAATTTATAAGATGTAAAAAAGTTGAAAAAATATAATTGATGTTGTAAAAAAAGAAATAAATTGATATAATATCTCATCAGGAGGGATACTATAACTTTATTAGAAAAATTAAAAAATAACATTGGTTTGTCAAAAATTTCTGATAATAAAAAAATATATCGTTTACATTATTTATATTTTAATTCATATATTTTTGGTGAAATGCATGATTATACTTGTACAGCATTTATGATACCCAAAAATTTCAGTGAAAAGGATGCATTTAAAGTCATATCATATTTTTTTGATCATACACAATATGAAACAGGCGAATACCGTTGCTGTTGTGAAACTACTGAAAAATTAATTACTATAGGTTTTAAACAAATAGATGATGTTCAAAATAATGAGTATGATATTGTTGATTTATTTAGTGTTATAAGTACTGATAATGGAAATTTATTTAAAAAAAGCGAATATTATAAAGATTATTTTGAATGGTATAGTTTTGGAGTAACTAAGGAAGAAATTGAAGAAATATATTCTAAAAATAATATGGATTTAATGTCTAATCCTAAAAAATTCCTTAAAAAAAATTTATAAATTATTACGTGATGTAAAAAAACATCTAAATTTACTTAATATATAATCAAATAATAAAATGTATTTAAAACAAACTTGATAAAAAAGATGATTAAAAGTATTAATAAAATCATCTTTTTTTTAACTAATATGATGATTTTATTAAATTTAAATTGAAATATAGAGAATTTATTAAATTTATTATATAATAAATATATATTTAAATTGGAAAGGAAAAAATTTTATGTTAAAGGAAGTAAAAATTGAATTAACTAATAAATGTTCAAGAAATTGTAAACATTGTTCTAGCAATGCAACTAATAGTTCTAATAATTTAAAAGAATTAGAATTTGAAGATGTTTTTAAGATAATTAAAGAAGCAAAGTTAATGGGTGTAGAAACTATAGTTTTTACTGGTGGGGAACCTTTAATGTATAATAAACTTCCAGAATTAGTTAAATTCACTAAAAAATTAGAAATGAAATCAACTATTTATACTTTTTCATATAGAAATGATGAGACACTAGATAAATATAGACAGTTAATAAATTTAGGATTAAATAAAATTGTTTATTCACTTGCAGATTCATTATCAGATGAAGAAGACATATCAGTTTATAATAAAACTGAATTTTTTGATAAAGTATTTGAAAATAATAATGCAAGATTAGGATTTCACTATACTGTTTCAAAAGATTCTTTTTCAAGATTAGAGCAAGTTGTAACTGAAACTATAAATTTATTTAAGAACAAAAGTTATTTTGATAAAATTAGTTTACTGAGATTTGTTCCACATGGTAAAGGCACTACTGATATGGACTTATCAAAAGAAGAACTATTAGAAATAAGAAATTTTTATTTAAACTCAAATGATAAAGATAGAATAAGATTAGGAAGTCCTTGGAATATTCTAGGTATAGAAAATAGTCCTTGTATTATTGCTGATGAAATTATGATAATAGGTTTTGATGGAATAGCATATCCTTGTGATTCTATAAAGTATTTTACTAAATTAGGTATTAGTGGAAATATAAGAGAAAATTCATTGATGGAAATGTATAATTCAAAGTACTTTAGTAATATTAGAAAATTTAATACTGATAATTCTTGTTTGCATTGTAAAGAATACAATATTTGTAAAAGTGGTTGTATAGGTCAAAAAATGATTGCTAATTATACTAAAAGCAAAACTTTAACATTAAAAAAATGTATTAATTCAAAAGATCCAAAATGTATGAGGTAGATATGAAAAAAAGACAAGAAGTATATGATTTATATTGGTATTTTGCTTATGAAAGACAAAATATATTTATAAAAAAATTGAATGATGAGCCTGCTCCATGGACTGAAGATAAAATTTTACAAAAATATAAATTTTGTAATAGCTATAGAGTTAATGATAGGGTTAGCCAGTATTTATTAAAAAATGTTATATATAATGGAACAAAATATTCTGATGAAGATATGTTGTTTAGAATATTAATATTTAAACTATTTAATAAAGAATCAACTTGGGAATTATTATTAAATAATTTTGAGGATATTAATTTAAAAACTTTTGATGTTAAAGCTTATTCAAAAGTTTTAGAAAGTGCTATATCAAATGGAATAAAAATTTATAACGACGCTTACATTAGTTGTGCTAATAAAGCATTTGGTTATGATAGAAAACACGATAATCATTTAGCACTTTTAAATAAAATGTTTAATGAAGATAAAATACAAAATAAAATAATTAAGTGTAAAACTATGGAAGAAGCATTTAATATTATTAAAAGTTATCCTTTAATTGGAAATTTTATGGCTTATCAATTAGTAACAGATATTAATTATAGTGAAATTGTAAATTGGAAAGAAGATGAATTTACAATTGCTGGTCCTGGATCACTTCGAGGTATAAAAAAATGCTTTAGTGATAAAGGTAAAATGAGTAATGAAGATATTATTAAATATATGTATGAACATCAAGATGAGGAATTTAAAAGACTTAAATTAAACTTTAAAGGGATTGGTAATAGACCACTACAACTTATAGATTGTCAAAACATATTTTGTGAATTAGATAAATATTGTAGACAAGCACTACCAGATTTAAAATCTAATAGAACTAAAATAAAAAAACATTATGTACCTAAAAAAGAAAAAATAGAATATATTTATCCATTAAAATGGAATTTAAATAATAAATAAAATTTTTATATAAAAATTTTATTATGTATTGGAGGTTAGATATGAGAATTGGAATAGATATTGATAATGTAATAGCAGATTTAGATAAAACATTTTTAGAAGAATTTGAAAAAGAAGATAAAAATAAAAGAAATAAAGGAATTATAAATAAAAAAGCTAAACATATTACTGAAGGAATGTTTGATTGGAGCTCAGAAGAAATAGAAGATTTTATCTGCAATAATATGGATAGAATGGCTGAAAAATTCGATTTAATAGATGGTGCTAAAGAATATATTAATAAATTATATGAAGAAAATGAAATATTTTTAATAACACATAGATCAAATCATTTTTTTAAAAATCCTGAACTTATAACTATAAATTGGTTAAATAAAAATGATATAAAATATGATAAATTAGTATTTACAAAAAGTAATAACAAAAGTCCAGAATGCCTTGAAAATGGTATTGATATTATGTTTGATAATGAAGCAGACAAATGTAAATATATATTAGATGCAGGAATTGAATGTTTCTTAATGAAAACAAGATATAATGAAAATTATAATTTAAATGTTCCAATGGTAAATGGATGGAAAGAAATATATAATTTAATATGTGAAAAAAATAAATATAATATAATTTTAGATACAGATACAAATAATGAAGCTGATGATCAATTTGCATTATCATATTTATTAAAAAGTAAAGATATATTTAATATTAATGCAATAACTATAGCACCTTTTAGACATGAAAAATGGCAAGAAACAGTTTCTGATTCTATAGATGAAAGTTATAATGAAACATGTAAAATATTTGATTTATTAGGATTAAAAGATAAATCAATTATATACAAAGGCTCTCGTGATTATTTAAAAAATGGATATAATGAAACAAATCCCGCAATTAATAAAATTATAGAAATTGCTAATAAAAATAAAAAAACATATATACTAGCAATAGGATGTCTAACAAATATTGCACTAGCATTAAAGACTAATCCAAAAATAAAAGATAAAATAGAAATTATATGGCTAGGAAGTAACTTTTTATTTGGTTCTAATAAAGATTTTAACTTTGATCAAGATGTAGAAGCGGTAAAAGTAGTTTTTGAATCAAAAGTTAAACTTACTGTAATGCCTTGCTCACCTATCACATCCAATTTAATGACATCAATATACGAATTAGAAAGTGAAATAAAAGGTAAAAATGAATTATGTGATTACTTATGTTATAAATTTTATAATAGAACATATGGTCCTACAAAAAGATGGCCATTATGGGATATTAGTGTAATAGCATATATGATAAATAAAAATTGGTTTAATACAATGGATGTTAGTTGTCCCCTTATAAATGCTGATAATACATTCAAACTAACCGTAAACAGGCATAGCATTAAATTTGTTAATTATTTAAATGCAAACGAAATATTTAAGGATTTGTTTAATAAATTAACAGATAATAATTAAATGATAAAGACAACGTTGAGATGATATTGTCTTTATCGTTTTTATAATTTTTCCTCTCTTTTTGAAGACTATTATATAAAATAAAAACTCACGAATTTTTAAATCCGTAAGTTGGTTTCAAATGGAGCGGATGAGGAGAATCGAACTCCCGTAGTCAGCTTGGAAGGCTGAGGTTCTGCCATTAAACTACATCCGCATCAAGTAGACAATAATAATTATACCAAAGTTTTTGTTAAAGTCAATAAGTTTTTAGAAAAAAAATTAAAAATCATAGTTTTGATATAATATTATATAAAAAAATTAATAAGATTATTCTTGATTTACAATAAAAATTTTATTGTTTTTATATAAATATTATAATTTTTGATATATATAATATTAGTAGTAATTGAAATAATGAAAAAAATGTATTATAATTATATAGATAAAGTAGAGGAGAGATTATATGAATCATATAAAGAATAATAAAGGTATAGCAATAACACTTTTAATAATATTAATATTTTTAATAGTTGGAATAGTTTTACTTAAAGCATTTTTTCCAAAAGGAAATGAATACGGAGATAGATTAAAAGGAATAGAAAAAGTATCATTTTCTAAAAGTGAAATAAGTAAAATAGAAGAAAAAATAAAAGAAAGAGATAATATTACAAATGTAAAAGTAGATATAAAAGGAAGATTAATAAATATACTAATTACAGTAAAAAAAGATACAAATATTGATGATATGAAAGACTATGCTAAAGAAAAATTAGAAGTTTTTGATAAAGAAGAATTAGAATATTATGATGTTCAATTTTATTTGTTAAATGAAGATAGTGAAAGTGAAAATTATCCATCAATTGGTTATAAACATAAAACTAGTGATGAGATAAAATGGAATAAAAGTTAGTAGGTGGTAAAATGAAGAAAAAACAGATCATAATAATTAGTGTAGTCACTATTTTGATAGCTGTAATAGGTATATCATTAGGACTATTTTTAAGTAAACAAGATAAAAAAACTACATTAACTATATTAGAAAAACAATGGATAGAAGACAATAAAAATAACATAATTGATCTTTCAATTGTTAATAATATACCAGTATTTAATTATGATGGAAAAGGAGTTTTCTTTGATTTTATTGATGCAATAGAAGATGATACTGGACTAAATTTTAATAAACTATCATATGACTATGGTAAAAATCCAACAGCAGATTATGCATTTAAAATAAAAGATAAAATAGAAAAAAATGATATATTAATATATCAAGATAACTATGTTTTAGTAACAAAAAATAGAATAAAATATAATAACATAGATGAAATAACTAAGTTAACTATAGGAGTTTTAGATAGTGATTTAAAAGATATAAATTATTATTTAAAACAAAATGGTAATTTATTATATAAATCATACTCAAATATTTCTAATTTGTTATTAGCGCTTGATGATAATGAAAAGGGTGTAGATGCAATAGCTATACCTAAAACAATATATTTAAAAGAAATAGTTGAAAAAAATAATTTTAATATTAGTTATAATATAACAGAAATGAAAAAAAACTTTGTATTAGAATTAGGAAATAATAAAAAATTAAATAAAATAATAAAAAAATATTTTAATAAATGGTATAAAGAAAACTATAAAGATTCTTATAATGAAAATTTTTCAAATGATTATTTTATATTTAAACAAATATATGAACAAGAAAAAGTAAATTTTAGAAGTAAAAGATATTCATATGCATTTATAGAATATGCACCATATGACTCTCTAGTAGATAACAATTTAGTTGGAATAAATTATGAAATGATAAAAGGATTTGCTAAATTAAGTGATATAGAAATAAGTTATGAAAAATATAAAAACTATGAAGAATTATTAAAAGCATTTAATGAAAATAAAATAGATTTTTATTTAAATGCTTCTAGTATAAATAAATATGACATGGATATTTATGAAGGAGTTTCAGCTTATAATGAACAAATAGTTGTAATATCAAAAATAGATAAAAATATAACTATAAATTCAGTAAATTCATTAAGAGATTATGATGTAATAACAATAAAAGATAGTAAAATAGAAAAATATTTAAAAGATAATAATATAAATGTAAACTCTTATGATAATATTGATACATTATTAAATAAGAAAAAAGATAATGAAATAATAGTAATAGATAAATTAACATATGATACTTATATGTATGATGCATTGAAAAATTATAAAATAGATAATTTATTTAATTTAGATACATCATATAATTATGTTTCTAGAAGTATAGAAGCTAATAAAGTATTTAATGAATATTTTGACTTTTATATATCATTTATAAATGAAAATGAATATAGAAATAATATAAATTATACAATGTTTGATGGTAAAGTTATTAATAATAGACCATTAATAATAACAATATCAATTTTTGTAATATTAATTATAGCTTCTTCAGTATTCTTAGTTTTAAAATTAAAACCTAAAAAACAAAAAGTATCAATTAGTAAAGAAGATAAACTTAAATATATAGATATGTTAACGTCATTAAAAAATAGAAACTATTTAAATGATTCTATGGAAAAATGGGATAGTAGTGAAATATATCCTCAGGCAATAGTAGTAGTTGATTTAAATAATGTAGCATACATAAATGACAATTATGGACATGAAGAAGGAGACAATATTATTAAGGATGCAGCCGCAATATTAATAAAAACACAAATAGAAAACACTGAAATAATGCGTACTAATGGAAATGAATTCTTAATATATATGGTTGAATATGAAGAAAAACAAGTTGTTTCTTATATCAGAAAACTTAATAAAGAAATGAAAGAATTAAATCATGGCTTTGGAGCAGCAATAGGATATAGCATGATATATGATGAATTAAAAACAATAGATGATGCAATAAATGAAGCAACTTTAGATATGAAAAATAATAAAGAAGAAATTCAAAATTAAATTTTGAATTTTTTTTATATTTTATATTTTTAATATATTTGATATAATATAAATAGGTGGTAGTATGAAAATAATAAAAGACTATTTAAAAAAATTATTTGAATTAATAAATAAAGAAGAAATGAAAGTATTACCCGGTCATTTAGCATTTTTT
Organism: uncultured Bacilli bacterium; assembly: GCA_934130005.1. Classification (GTDB taxonomy): domain Bacteria; phylum Bacillota_I; class Bacilli_A; order RF39; family UBA660; genus OMSK01. The sequence goes on along the minus strand of CAKOXD010000004.1, from coordinate 78,574 downwards.
TTAATTTTATCTTTAATTCCTTGTATTACTTTGATAGGAATGTTGTGTAATATATTTGGAATATCTACTGTTGATATGGTTGATTTCTTTTCTAATATAATACCAAAAGGAGTAGCTGAAGTAATAGATCCATTTATGAAAATGACAAGTAAAGGTAGTATTATAATTTATTTTTTAATAGGATTTATATTAGCTTCAAATGGAGCACATGCTATAATATCTACTTCTAATACTTTATATGAAATAAAAGGATCTAATTATATTGAAGATAGAATAAAAGCTTTATTTTTGATTATATTATTAATGTTTTTATTTATATTTATTTTAATTGTATTAGCATTTGGAAATATAATTGTAAAATTTATATTAAGTTTAGAAATATTTAATAATATTTCTGCTTCTGTTTATAATTTATTTGTCTTTTTAAAATGGCCAATAGCATTCTTTATAATTTTTATAATTTTAAAACTTATATATACAATAACGCCAGACAAAAAAATTGCAAGTAAGAGTGTTACAAAAGGATCTATTTTTACTACAGTAGGATGGTTATTTATAACTGCAATATATTCTTATTATGCTAATAATATAGCACATTATGACTTATTTTATGGAAGTTTATCAAATATAGTTATTCTTATGATGTGGATATATATAGTAGCTTATATATTTGTAATAGGAATTGCTATTAATGTTAATAATTATATGGAAGAAAATGTCACTAATTAATTAAAAAATAAAGCAAATAATATAATTAGATATATATTATTACCGTATATATCTCACGCAGACTAAAATGTAGTATCCGATTTAGTTTTACTGTGAACTAATAAGTATTATGATAGGTAATATCTCCTTTAAAATCTCATACAAAAAAAAGGAATTTTATTCCTTTTTATTTTCTATATAATAAGCATAATATTCATCAAAAGTGATATTTTCATTATGTATTTTTTTTGCATTTTCTATTCCTACATATCTATAATGCCATGATTCATAGGAATATCCTGTAATTTCTTCTTTTCCTTTTGGATATCTTAATATAAAACCATATTTGTAAGCATTTTTACTTAACCATTTAAATTCATCACTATTTTCAAAGTTATTCATAGTACTGTTATATGTCACAATATCTAGTGTTAAACCTGTTTGATGTTCTGAGAAGCCAGCACGTGCTGCTACACTATCTGCCCAATCTTCACCATTAGCACTTGAGTATGAATTCCATAATTTTTCTTGATAGTCATAATCTCTATATGCTGATGTAATGATAAGTGTTAAATTTTCTAATTTAGCATCATTCCACATTTTTAAGAAAGCTTCATATACTTCTTTCTTTATTTCATTATCTCCATATGCATAATAATTTTTAACTTTTACTAAATCAGTAGGAGTATAATTCTTTGTTAAGTTGTGATATTTATTTACAAGCATTAAATTTCCATCTTTTTCATTTGTCTTTGTAACAGCTTTTTTATCATAATAGTCATAATTAGCTCTTACATTAACCATACTTATTGTATGTGATAATGTATCATTGTCACTATTTTTATAATATGAAATATATTTATCAAGATTAGAGAAAATAAAGTATTTTTGTTTCATAAATTTAACTGTTAATTTATTATAATCTTTATTCAATAATGTATCAATTTCTTTATTATCTAATTTTTTAATTTCTGTTATTTCATTTTTAGAATATCCTTTTTTTGATAATTTATAACTATAACTATTAATATATCTAATTCTATTAATGATAAATATAACTGCAATAATTATTATGAGTGCTAATGCAAATATTTTTATGACACTTTTTTTTATCCTTCTTTTCTTTTTCATAGTATCACCACTTTAATTATAACCATTTTAATAAAAAATGTAAATGTATATATTTAAATATTTAAAACAATCTAATAATAGAAAAAGAGGTGTTTTATGGCAATATTTATTTTATGTGTCAAAATATTTTTTGTTAGAATTATTGATGTATCTTTAGGTACTATAAGAACTATAGTAACAGTAAAAGATAAAAAAATATTAGCGAGTTTAATAGGATTTGTTGAAGTATTTGTTTGGTTTGTTATAGCAAGAGAAGCTTTAAATACTGATGAAACAAGTCTTTTTATAGCTATATCATATGCACTTGGTTTTGCTACTGGAACATATATTGGAACTTATTTATCTAGTAAATATATAAAAGGCAATTTTAGTGTACAAGTTATTACAAGCAATATTTCTTTAATTGATAATTTAAGAAAAAATGGATATGCAGTTTCAGTAATAGATGTAAAAGGACATGATTCTTCTATAACAAAATACATGCTTTTTATAGAAATAAATAAAAATGATTTTACAAGTTTAAAAAATTTAATTAAACTTTATGATAAAAAAGCATTTATAGTAGTAAATGAAACTAAGTATTTAGAGAATGGATATTTTCAAACTAAATAACATATATAAACATAATTATACAAATTTTTCATAATCTTTATTAGAGGTGAGTTATGAAAAAGGTTTTATGTTTTTTATTAGTAAGTTTATTTTTAGTTCCAAATATGGTGTTTGCCAGTGATACAGAAGTTGTTAATGAAGTTAGTGATATTGCAGGTAATGCTAAAAGTGCTATATTGATTGAAGCAACAACAGGTAAAATAATTTATGAAAAAAATAGTCATGAAAAATTAGCACCTGCTTCTATGACAAAAATAATGAGTATGTTACTTATTATGGAAAATATAGATAAAGGTGTTATAAAATGGGATGATAAAGTAACTGTAAGTGAAAATGCATCAAGTATGGGTGGAAGTCAAATATTATTAGAAACAGGAGAACAAATGACTGTTTATGATTTATTTAAAGGTATTGCTGTAGCAAGTGGAAATGATGCTGTTGTAGCACTCTCTGAATATGTTGCTGGTAGTGAAGAAGAGTTTGTTAGATTAATGAATGAAAAGGTAAAAGAATTAGGATTAAAAGATACTGTTTTTAAAAATCCACATGGTTTGGATACTGCCAATCATTATTCAAGTGCATATGATATGTCAATTATTGCTAAAGAACTTGTAAAGCATGAAAAAGTATTTGAATTTACATCTATATATGAAGATTATTTAAGAAAAGGCACAAAAAGAGAACTATGGCTTGTTAATACTAATAAACTTGTTAGATTTAATCCTATTGTAGATGGTCTTAAAACAGGTTATACAAAAGAAGCTGGATATTGTTTAACAGCAACTGCTAAAAAAAATAATATGAGACTTATATCTGTTATTATGGGAGAACCTGATACTAAAACAAGAAATAGTGAAACAACAAATTTACTTGATTATGGTTTTAATAAATATAAAGCAGAAAAAGTTGTTACGAAAACTAATGTAATTGATAAAATAAAAATAGAAAAAGCAAAAAATAAAGAAATTAGCATTGTACCTTTAAAAGACTACTCTGTTATAAGAGGAAAAACAGAAAAGATTGGAAAAATAACATATGAATTAAAATTAAATGATATAAAACTTCCTACTAAAAAAGGAAAAGTAGTTGGTAAATTAATTATAAAAGAGGATAATAAGGAACTATCAAAAGTAGATGTTACTGTAAAGGATGATATTAAAAGAGCTAATATAATAGAATTATATGGAACCTATTTAAAAAATATTTTAAATGGTAATATTAAATTTTAACAGATAATATGTGTAAAACACTGTCAAATGATAGTGTTTTAATTTTGTTTAATAATTTTTTATGATATTATTATTTTATAAATACTATATATAATTTTAGTAATACAGAAATTAGAAAAGGATGAAATAATGGAAATAATAAAAAATAAATTAAATGAAGCAGTATTTTTAAAAGAGGATAGTATTATACAAAAACAAATAGATGAATTGAAAGAATTACCAGATTATTCTAATAATGAAGAAATAAAAAACCAAATTAAACTATTGGAAATTGGTTTAAGAGGAGAGGAAAATATAAAATTTGAATTAGATCATTCTGATATAGGTATGTATGTTCTACATGATATAACAATTAAAGACAAAGAAAAAAAAGCTCAAATTGATTATATAATTGTCACTAGTTGTTATATATATATTGTAGAATGTAAAAACTTATACGGTGATATAAGTATAGACAAAACAGGACAATTTATTAGAAAATATAATAATAAAACAGAATCAATATATTCACCGTACACACAAGCTGTAAGACATAAAGTTTTATTAAAAAAAATTAAACTAAAACAAGCTAGATTTTTATCAAGATTTTTTCTAAATAATTATTTTGATGGTTGGTATAAACCATTAGTCATTTTATCAAATAGTAAATCAATTTTAAATAAAAATTATGCACCAGAAGAGATAAAAAATAATGTAATTAAGGTTGATCAGTTAATTAATTATATAAAAAAAGATTTACATAAGCATAGTAAAGCTTACTCAATGTCTCAAAAAGAAATGTTAGAAACAGCAGACAGTTTGCTCAAAATGAATGTTGATGAATATAATAGTTTTGCAAACAAATATAAGGAAGCACTTAAAAATAATAATGAATCTTTAAAAGAAAGATTAATTAGTTTTAGAAAGGAAAAAGCAAAAGAAAAAAATATACCAGCTTACTATATATTCACAAATGATGAATTAGAAAGAATTTTGAATAGTAAACCAAAATGTGCTAATGAATTAAAAGGTATTTTGTCAGAAACAAAAGTTAAATTTCATGGAGATGAAATAATCGATATAATAAACAAATTTTAGAACACTTTGTGTTCTTTTTATATTTGAATAAAAACTTTATTAATATTTATAGACACAAAATAATGTTCGTGATAAAATATTTAAAGAGGTGTAATATGGAAAGAATAATATTTCATATAGATGTTAATAATGCTTTCCTATCTTGGAGTGCTCTAGATTTATTAAATAAAGGTTATAAGTATGATATTAGAAATAGCTATGCAGTAATAGGTGGAGATGAATTAAAAAGAAGTGGTATTGTACTTGCTAAAAGTAGTAGTGCAAAAAAACTTGGAATAGTAACTGGTGAAACACTTTATAGTGCAAGAAAGAAATGTAAAGTATTAAGAACTTATTATCCAAATTATAAATGGTATCAAGAAATGTCTTCAAAATTGTTTGAACTTATAAGTAAATATACAAATGATTTTGAAGTTGCTTCAATTGATGAATGTTATATGGATTATACTAAAATAAAACATATATATGGAGATGAAGTGGAATTTGCCTATAAGTTAAAAAAAGAAATATATGATAAATTAAAATTTACTGTTAATATAGGAATTGCAAATAATAAACTATGTGCTAAAATGGCTAGTGATTTTACAAAACCATATAAAGTTCATACATTATATGATAGTGAAATAAAAGAAAAAATGTATCCATTAGATATAAGCGATTTATTTGGAATAGGTAAAAAAACAGTCCCAAAATTAAGAAAATTAAATATTAATAAAATAGGTGATTTAGCTAATTTTAATTTGGAAGAATTGTCTAAGTATTTTAAAAATCAGGCAATTAAAATGATTAATAGTGCTAAAGGAATAAATGATGATCCAGTAAAAAGTGTTAGAGATGATAGAAAATGTATAAGTAATGAAACAACACTTGAAAAGGATTTTAATGATAAAGAGGAAATGTATATTATATTAAGACAAATATCTGATAATTTAGCAAGAGTTCTTAGAAGAGAAAATAAATATTGTAATGTAGTTGAAGTACATTTAAAAGATAATATGTTTAAATCATTTTCTCATCAAAAAAAATTAAATAACGCTACAAATTTAACCGATGAAATATATATAATATCTAAGGAACTTTTAAATGAAATGTATAATGGAGAAAATATAAGATTAATAGGAATTAGATTAGATAAATTGGTAAATAAAAGTAATCATCAAGTATCACTTTTTGAAGAAATAAATGATAGAGATGATAATATAAAATTAGAAAAAGTTATAGACTCATTAAAAGAAAAATATGGTAAAAATATAATAGATAAAGCAACAATAAAAAAAAGAAATATAACAAAAAAATATGAAAAGGACTAATTTGTCCTTTTTTTAATTAATATATAAGGTGGGTTATTATCTAATGATTCATCTGTTAATTTAACTCTTTCATAATTATCATTTATACTTACTTCAAATAAAGCATCATCTAATAAGTCATTAAAAGTATTTTTTATTCCACTTGCACCTATATTTTTTTTGTAAGCCATTAAAGCAATTTTCTTAATAGCTTCATCACTAACTTCTAAATCTACACCTTTTTTACTAAATAACTCTTTAAATTCTAAAAGGATATTATGTTTAGAATTTTTAATAATATTTTCTATATTGTCAATAGTTAATTCATTAACATTTATAATATTAACTCTTCTAAGTAAATCAACCAATAATCCATATTTTTTCATATCTTCAATAGTTACATCTTCATACTTTTTTTGTTTAGAATTTATATCATTGTTAAATCCCATACTATGTTTAATATCTATTATACTAGAAAAAGCACCTAATAAAACTACTGTTAAATTATTTGTACTGAAATTAATATAATTTTCATGCATATCAGTTCCAACATTGATTCTAAATGTTGTTCCTTCCATTAAAGAAAGAAGTGAATTTAAGAATCTTTTTCCTGAAACATCATCATCACTTGTATGTACTTTTTTGTCAATCTCATCTATAACAAGTATACCGTGTTCTGCAAGAGTTTGGCTTCTATTCGCTTTTTCATATAATTTTATTAGCATTTCACTTACAGAGGCACCTACATATCCTGCAACAGAATATTGTTCACTATCTTCAATTGTAATAGGTAAATTAATACTTTCTGCTATACTTCTAAATATTTCTGTTTTACCTGATCCACTAGGACCAATTAATAATAAATTTGTTTTATTACGATAATCCTCTATATTTAAATTTTTTGATATTGTTGTTATAGCTTTTTTTATAGCTTTATCTTGACCAATAACACAACTTGTAACATAATCATAAATTTCTTTTACATTAAAATCATAATTTATTTCTTCTTCTTCTGTTTTTATAAAATCTTTATTTAATTCTATTTGAGCTTCAATTTCTTTAAAAGTATTGTTATAGCATTTTGCTAGTAAAACCTTACTATCATCTTCTGGATCAATTCTATAAGTATAAGTTATATCATTTTCACTATCATATTCTTGTTTATAATCATAGTCAGATATATCATCACGATATTCTATCATAGCTTCATTTAAATTTAATCCTTTATATGTTTCTAATAAATCCTTTATAGAAATAACAAAACCTATACCTGTTTCTTCTTCTGATAGAGTACCTTCATATAAATTCATTAAAGTAGTATTAAAGTGTTCAACATAATAACTATGACTATCAACTATATAGCATTTGCAAACATTAAGTTGTGTTAAAATACATTCATTACCTATATTATTCATTGAAAAAACAATTCCAACATGTGTAAATTTATCCATAAAAAACCCTCCAATTTAGTTATTTATTTTAACATAAAAATCTTTATAAAACAATAAAAAAATGATATAATTTATTTTGGAAAGTAGGTTAATATGAATAAAGAAATAATAAAAGAAATAAGTAATGACTTAGATATAAAAGAAATTTATGTAGAAAAAACTCTAAATTTACTTATGGAAGGAAATACTATTCCTTTTATAGCAAGATATCGTAAGGAAGCAACAGGTGCTTTAGATGAAGAAAAAATAAAGAGTATAAATGAAGTTTATTTATATCAAGTGAATTTACTTAAAAGGAAAGAAGACGTTATTAGACTTATAGAAGAAAAAGATTTAATGACAGATGAATTAAAAGAAAAAATAATGAATGCATCTAAATTAGTAGAAGTAGAAGATTTATATAGACCATTTAAAGAAAAGAAAAAAACAAAAGCAACAGACGCTATAAAAAAAGGTCTTGAACCACTTGCTAAAATGATTATGTCATTTCCTACTAATGGTAATATAGATTCACTAACAGCTAAATTTATAAATGAAGAAGTAAAAACAAAAGAAGAAGCTATAACAGGAGCTTCATATATAATTGCTGAATATATAAGTGATAATGCATATTATCGTAAATGGATTAGAAATTATACTTATAGAAATGGTGTAATAGTATGTAAGGTAAAAAAAGATAATAGTGATACTAAAAAAACATATGAAATGTATTATGATTATAAAGAGAAAGTAAAAGAGATAAAACCTCATAGAATTTTAGCAATCAATAGAGCTGAAAAAGAACATGTAATAACAGTTTCTATAGATATAAATATAGATGATATATATGAATTTTTAGAAAATAAAATAATAAAAAATGATAAAAGCTTTGTTATTGATATAGTAAAAGATTCAATAAAAGACAGTTATAAAAGATTAATTTCTCCATCTATTGAAAGAGAAATTAGAAGTGAATTAACTGAAAAAGCAGAAGAAAGTGCTATAGAAAATTTTGGAAAAAATCTTGAAAGTTTACTTTTACAACCACCATTAAAAGAAAAGGTTGTATTAGCTTTTGATCCAGGATTTGTTAATGGATGTAAAATAGCTATTGTAGATAAAAACGGAAAATATTTAGATTCAACAGTAATAAAACCATTTCTAAATAATATAAGTGAAAATATGGTTAAAAACTGTAAAGCAGAAATGCTAATGTTAATAAAAAAATATAATGTTGATATAATAGCAATTGGAAATGGTACTGCATCTCGTGAAAGTGAAAAATTTTGTTCAGATCTTATAAAAGAATTTAATCTTCCATGTAAATATGTAATAGTATCAGAAGCAGGAGCATCTATTTATAGTGCTTCTAAAACAGCTATAGAAGAATTTCCTGATTTAGCGGTAGAAAAAAGAAGTGCAGTAAGTATAGGAAGAAGAATTCAAGATCCATTATCAGAACTTGTTAAAATTCCACCAGAAGGTATAGGAGTAGGACTTTATCAACATGATGTATCACAAAAAAATTTAAAGGAAAGTTTAGATTTTGTAGTTAGTAAAGCCGTTAATAGTGTGGGGGTTAATATAAATACAGCATCTTCTTCATTACTTAAATATGTATCTGGTATAACTAAGAAAAATATAGATAAAATAATAGAATATAGAAATACAAATGGTAGAATTAATTCTCGCGATGAAATAAAAAAGAAAAAAATACTTAGTGATAAAATATTTGAACAAGCAATAGGTTTTTTAAGAATAACTGAAGGAATTAATCCATTAGATCAAACTAGTATTCACCCTGAAAGTTATAATATAACACTTAAATTATTAGAAAAACTAAATTTAAACATAACTGATATAGGAAGTAATAAAATAAATGAAGAACTAAAAAATATAGATATTGAAAATTTAAGTAAAGAGTTAAATACAGATATTTATACACTAGAAGATATTATAAAATCATTAATTGCTCCTAATAGAGATCCAAGAGATGACATGCCTCAACCAGTACTTAAAAGTGATATTTTAAATATAGATGATTTAACTATTGGTATGAAATTACAAGGTACTGTTAGAAATGTAGTTGATTTTGGAGCATTTATAGATATTGGGCTTCATAATGATGGATTAGTTCATATTTCTAGAATTACTGATAAATATATAAAACATCCTAGTGAAATATTAAGTGTTGGTGATATAGTTGATTGCTATGTTATAGATATCAATAAAGAAAAAGAAAAAGTTAGCTTAAGTTTAATAAAATAGTTGAAAAACTATTTTTTTTATTATAGAATTAATATAGATTAATAGTAGAAAAGGTGTTTATATGAAAAGAAAAGGTTTTACACTAATTGAACTTTTAGCAGTCATAGTAATACTTGCTGTTATTGCTTTAATAGCAGTACCACAAATATTAGGGGTAATGAAAAGTGCTAGAAGAAGTTCTTTTAAAAGTAGTGCAAGTGGAATAGTTGAAAGTACTAAAGATTATTATTCTAAACAGGTTGGAAATTATACATTTAACGGAGAAACTTTTACATTTTTAAATAATAAACCAAAAGAATTAGAATATGATGGAAAAAATCCAACTAAAGGACAAGTAACAGTAAAAGAAAATGGCGATATAGAATTATATATTACTGATGGAGAATTTTGTGCATATAAAGCATTTGATAATACAGAAATAATTATAACAGATGTGACAGAAACAGGTTGTGGAGGAGATGTAGAAGTACCAACAATTAGTGTTGCAGGTAAAAAAATAACTAGTAATACAGTTTCTTTAGAAGCATTATGTACTTTAAAAGACAATAGCAAAGTTAGTGTTATAAAATATGAATTTAGTAAAGATGGAAAAACTTGGAATAGTAAAATAGTAAATGGTGAATATTTAAATCATTATACTTATAGTGATTTAAATCAAAATAATAAATATACATTTAAAGCACGTTGTATAACAGATGCTGGAACAAGTGCTGAAAAAACTACTAATATATTACTAAAAGAAATAACAAAACCTATAATAAATGTTCCATCTGGATGGGCAAGAGAAAAAACCATAACAATAGATTTTCCAAAAGGAAGATATAAATATCAAATAAGTGAAGATGAAGGAAAAACATGGATAAATGTTGATGCTAAGTCAGGTAATACATATAATACCTATACAAAAACATATCAAAAAAATTTAACATTATTAGCTCGTGTATTAGATGAATCAGGAAATTATGTAGATTCAAATAGTACTAAGATAACAGGAATAGATAGAACACCACCAATATGTGGAACATTTACTGGAAATAATTCATGGACAAGAAACAATGTAACAGTAAAATTATCATGTTCTGATACAGAAAGTGGTTGTACAGCAAGTTCTTATAATGCTAAAACATATTCAAGTGGAACAATTAAAACTGATAGTTTAAGTTATACTATAAAAGATAATGCAGGAAATACAACAAATTGTAGTGGAAGTGCTAATATTTATTTAGATAAAGAAGGACCTTCTAAACCATCAATTGGAATTGCTTATGGTCAAGGAGGAGCTACAATTGGTACTTACTCAAGTGGTTCATGGACAAAATATGATATATTAACAGACGTTGGTTCAAGTGATACAGGAAGTGGAATCGCATATTATCAATATTCTCATGATAATGCCAATTGGTCTAATGACATATCAACATTAGGTTGGTCAAATTCTTACTATAATGGTAAAAATGAATTACAATATTGGATAACATGGGAAGGAAACTGGAATTTCTATATAAGAGCTGTTGATAATTTAGGAAATGTAAGTGCAAGTTCTAATGTATTTACATTAAGAATAGATAAAACTGCTCCAACAATTAGCTTTGGAAGAAATGGTTCAGGTGGATGGAGTAAAACATCAGGATCGTCAATAACTGCAAATGAGTCAGGAAGTGGACTTGCAGAATTAATGGGAAGATGGATGCAAGGTACTACTGGATTATCAAATAGAGGAGATTTTGCAAATTATGGATGGTCTATAGGAAATGGTGGATCATCACTTGGAAATCCTAGTGATGGAGAATGGTATTTATGGGTTTATGCAAAAGATAATGCAGGAAATGAAACTATAACTCATACTAATGTATTCTTGGTTGATAATACACCACCTTCAATAGTAATGGAACCTGCTGATGGAACTTATTATAAAGGATTTATAGCATCAGTATCATGTAGTGATAGTGGATCAGGAATGGCAGCAAATGGAACATATTTCCACGACTGGGGAAGTGATGCTGGATCTAATACATATGGACAATCATTTACACAACAAAAATTAGCAAGTACAGGTCAACGTTGTCCAACATGTGCCCATACAGCTTATGGTACATGTACAGATAATTTAGGAAATGTTTCTAGAGCAGATAGAAGTTGGAATGTTGTTACTAGTGGTACATCAGGTGGATCAACCGCCCCAACACCAGGATGCTCTCCTAGCGGTGGTTGTGTATGTAAGATGGTTCATAATGGTAAAACAGTTTGTGGATGGACAGCAATGCAAGAATGTTATAAAACAGCTGTAGCACAAGGAATTAATATACCATACCCAACTTGTTCGGAATAAAAAATATCGGAAATTAATCCGATATTTTTTTTCCTTGGTAAGAATTTCTTCTTTTCATTTCTTTATCTATTTCATTTAGAACAACAAATTTTTTTACTAACCAATTAGGTTCTATTAAATCATCAGCTTTAGGATCACCAGTAATTCTATTTATAACAATTTCAGGTTTTAAATATTCTAATTCATCACAAACTATATCTACATATTCTTCTCTTGTTAAAATATGAAATGGTTTTTCTTTATATATTTGCTCTAATTTAGTATTTTTTAAAATACTTAACATATGTATTTTAATACCCTGTATATCTAAATTATTTAAATATTTAACAGTTTCTATCATCATTTCTTTTGTTTCATATGGAAGACCATTTATAATATGAACAACTACATTTATATTTTTTTCTCTAAGCTTTTTAACACATTCATTGAAACAATCTAATGTATGACATCTATTTATAAATATAGATGTTTTATCATGTATTGTTTGAAGACCTAATTCAATTGTTAAATAAGTTTTTTTAGATAACTCTTCTAAATAATTCATACATTCATCTGTAATAGAATCAGGTCTTGTAGCAATAGATAATCCAACAACATTATCTAAATTTAGTATTTCTTCATATTTTTCTTTTAAAATATCTAAAGGAGCGTAAGTATTGGTATGTGCTTGAAAATATCCAATATACTTTGAATTAGGCCACTTTTTTTCCATTATTTCTTTTACTTCTTTAAATTGAGTTACTAAATCTTTATTTTTATCACCAGCAAAATCACCACTACCTAAATTAGAACAATAAATACACCCCCCAAAACCTTTAGTTCCATCTATATTAGGACATGTAAAACCTGCATTTAAACTAACTTTAAATACTTTAGAATTAAATTTATTTTTATAAAAATAATCTAGAGTATGATATCTTTTATTATTATAAGTATATTTGAAATCCATAAAATCACCATAACTATTATACATTTATTAATTATGAAAATATAGTGAAATTTGTTAAAATTTAACAAAAAACTTTATAATTTAATATATTTTTGCTATAATTATATAGGAGGTTATAATATGAAAAGAAACAGTATGATTAAAGCTATAATAATAACATTTTTAGCATACGTAGTTTTAAGTTGGATTATTCCTGGTGGAGCATTCTCTAGTGGTGTATTTACTAAAGGATCAACTACTCCTGTTGGAATTGGTGATATATTTATTTATCCTATATCAACTTCAATTACATCTATATTTGTGCTTACTGGATTAATAATTTTATTAATAGGTGGTTTATATGGTGTAATGAATAAAACTGGTGTTTATACTAAAATGGTTTCTGGAACTGCTAAAAAATTTAATGGAAAAGAAAAAACATTCCTAGTAATTTCGATACTAGTATTTGCAATTTTATCTTCATTAACTACTTTAACACTTCCACTATTAATTATAGTACCATTCTTTATAGCTGTAATTTTAACACTTGGATTTAATAAAATGACAGCTTTATTATCGACTGTAGGAGCTATTTTAGTTGGTAATATGGGAACTATATTCGGATATAACGTAGGTGGATATAGTTATATAAATTATTTCTTTGGTTTAAAAACCACAGAAAATATAGCATATAAAATAGCACTATTTGTTTTGCTTGTTGTTGTATTGTTAATATTTGTAATTAAGACAAGTAAAATAGATAAAAAAGAAACTAAAAAAGGAAGAAAATCTAAAAAAGAAGAAGAAACAAAAGAAGAATTAGTTATACCTTTATATAAAAAGGTAGAAGAATCTAAAAAATCAGTTGTTCCTTTAGTAATTGTTTTATCTGTTACTATGGTATTACTTCTTGTTGCAATGTTCAACTGGGCAGGTGCAATAGGAGTAGAAAAAACAATTTTTGATACTTGGTATACTAATATAACTAATGTTAAACTTAATGGATATTCATTATTTGCTAATTTACTTGGTTCAATAAATCCATTTGGATATTGGACAAATTATGAACTTGCAATGGTTCTTATAATAGCAATTATATTAATTGGAGCAATTTATAATTTAAAAGTAAAAGAAACATTTGATGCAATGTTAGATGGAATGAAAGAAATGCTTAAAGTAGCTGCAGTAGTTATTTTAGCAAATGTTTTACTTTTAGTTGTAAACAGCGCATCTCAAACATTCTTTACAACAATATTTAATGCATTATTCAGTATGAGTAAAGGATTAAATTTTGTTACAATGAGTTTAATATCAGCTATAGGATCAATAGCTTATAGTGATTTTCCATATTTAATGAATGCACTATATGATCCAGTAACAAATCTATATTCTAGTAATTATGCAATAGCAGTATTCATAATGCAAGCAATTTATGGATTTGTAATGTTATTAGTACCTACAAGTTTTGGTCTAGTATTTGGACTTGAATATTTAAATATTTCATATAAAGAATGGTTTAAACAAAACTGGAGATTATTATTAAGCTTACTTTTAACAGCACTAGTAGTAATCATAGTAATGATGTTAGTTTAAGGGTTAAATCCCTTTTTCTTTTTATAAAAAAATGTTAAAATATATAAGAGTGATAGTATGGAATATGAAATAGATGGAATCAAATTAAAAGTAACTGTAGAAAAAAAGAATAACAAAAACACATATATAAGAGTAAAAGAAGGTAACGAAGTAGTAATTACTACTAATTATTTTACAAGTAAAAAAACAATATTAAAGTTATTAGAAGATAATAAGAAATTTATATTTAAAAATATAAAAAGATTAGAATTAAAAAAAGAAAAGGATGATAAATTTTATTTTTTAGGTAAAGAATATAATATTATTTATTTAAAAGGACAAACAGAGATAATAAATAATAATATATATACAGAAAATATTAAATCTTTAGAAAAATGGTTAAATAATGAAATAAAAATACTTTTTAAAGAAAGACTTGATTTTATGTATAATTTATTTGAAGAAGATATACCTTATCCTAGTCTTAGAATAAGAAAGATGAAAACAAGATGGGGAGTATGTAATAAAAAATTAAAAGTTGTAACTTTAAATTCAGAATTAATAAGATATGATATTACTAAATTAGATTATGTAATAGTACATGAATTATCTCATTTTGTTCATTTTGATCATTCAAAAGAATTTTGGAGACTTGTTGAAAAATATTATCCACTTTACAAAAAAGTTAGAAAAGAATTAAAAGATAATTGACATTAAACTTTAATATTAATATAATAAGTATAAATACAAAGAACAAGAGGAGTAATTATAAATTTAATTATAGAGAGTTAGTGTATGGTGTAAACTAATATTAAATTATAATGAAGGTAGCTTGGGAGTAGAATATCTAAATAGTTAGGATATTACGTTTTATGCGTTAAATAAAAGAGGTAATTTATATTACGAATTAAGGTGGTACCACGTTTTTAACGTCCTTATACTTAAGGATGTTTTTATTTTGGAGGTAATTATGATAGAGGAATTTAATAAATATACAAATAACTATGATATGAATGATGAAGCAATAAGAAATAAATATAGCCATTCAATAAGAGTAATGAATTTATCTAAAAAATATGCGACTATATTAGGTTTTAGTAAAGAAGATATAGAACTTGCTACATTAATAGGTCTTTTACATGATATAGGTAGATTTGAACAAATAAGAGTTTACCATACATTTGATGATAATAAAAGTATAGATCATGCTTTATATGGTGTAAAAGTATTATTTGAAGATAATTTAATAGAAAAATTTTCTAAAAATAAAGAAGAATATGAAATAATAAAAACAGCAATTTATAATCATAATAAATATAAATTAGAAGATATAAAAGATGAAAGAGTACTTATGCATTCTAAATTAATTAGAGATGTAGATAAATTGGATATAATATATTTACTTGGATATTTAAAAGAATATGATATAAACGTAACAGATGATGAAATAACAAAAGAGGTAATTGATTCTACAAAAAGACATGAATCATTATCTAGAAAATATGTTAAAAATAGTAATGATGAAATAGTAATTAAATTTGCTTTTGCATTTGATATATATAATGATGTATGTTTAAATGAAATGAAAGATAATTTAAAATATTATTATGATAGAGTAAATAAAGATAATAAATATAAAGAAATATATGAAGAAGTAATAAAATATATAGATGAGAGGATGAATAAAAAATGCTAGAAAAAAAATATAATCATATAGAAGTTGAAAAAAATAAATATGATGATTGGAAAAATAAAGGATATTTTAATTCTGGAGATTTATCAAAAAAACCATACAGCATAGTAATACCACCACCAAATGTTACAGGAAAATTACATATAGGTCATGCTTATAATGTTTCTATACAAGATGCTATAATAAGATTTAAAAGAATGCAAGGCTATGATTGTTTATGGCTTCCAGGAATGGATCATGCTGCAATAGCAACAGAAGCAAAAGTAGTAAAAAAATTAAAGGATGAAGGAATAGATAAATATAACTATGGTAGAGAAAATTTCTTGAAATCTTGCTGGGATTGGACTCATGAGTTTGGAGATTCAATAAGAAATCAATGGAAAGCTATGGGGATATCTGTTGATTATAATAAAGAAAGATTTACTTTAGATGAAGGACTTAATAAAGCAGTTACTAAAGTATTTGTAGACTACTATAATAAAGGTTTAATTTATAGAGGAGAAAAAATAATTAACTGGGACCCAGTAGCAAAAACAGCTTTGTCAAATGAAGAAGTAATATATAAAACAGTAGAAGGGGCATTCTATCATTTAAAATACATTATAGAAGGAACAAATGATTATTTAGATGTTGCAACAACTCGTCCTGAAACATTATTTGGAGATACCGCAGTAGCAGTTAATCCAAACGATGACAGATATAAAGATTTAATAGGTAAGAGTGTAATACTTCCAATTGTAAATAGATTAATCCCAATTATTGGTGATAATCATGCTGATATGGAAAAAGGAACTGGTGTAGTTAAAATTACCCCTGCACATGATCCTAATGACTTTGAAGTAGGAAATAGACATAATTTAGAAAGAATCGTTATTATGAATGATGATGCTACAATGAATAGTAATTGTCCAAAAAAATACATTGGAATGACTAGGGAAGAATGTAGAAAAGTATTACTCCAAGATTTAAAAGAAGAAAATTTATTACTTGAAGTTGAACCGCTTATTCATGAAGTAGGACATTCAGAAAGAACTGGTGCAATGGTTGAACCAATGATAAAAAAACAATGGTTTATTAAAATGAAATCTTTAGCAGATAATGTTTTAAAAACACAAAAAAAACAAGATGAAAAAGTTAATTTTATACCAGAAAAATTTGAAAAAACATTAACTCATTGGATGGAAGATTGCTATGATTGGTGTATTTCTCGTCAATTATGGTGGGGACATAGAATACCCGCTTGGTATAAGGGTGAAGAAGTATACGTTGGAATGGAGGCACCAGAAGAAGAAGGGTGGATTCAAGATGAAGATGTACTAGATACATGGTTTTCAAGTGCGTTATGGCCTTTTTCAACATTAGGTTGGCCTGATAAAACTGTAGATTTTGAAAGATATTTTCCTAATAATTGTTTAGTAACAGCTTATGATATTATCTTTTTTTGGGTAGCTAGAATGATTTTTCAATCAGAAGAAATTAATAATGTAAGACCATTTAAAGATTGTATTATTCATGGACTTATTAGAGATAAGATGGGAAGAAAAATGTCTAAATCACTAGGCAATGGTGTAGATCCTTTTGATATGATAGAAAAATATGGAGTAGATGCTTTAAGATTTTATTTAACAACAGATTGTGCTTTAGGTACAGATTTAAGATTTGATGAAACAAAAATGTCTAGTACATGGAATTTTATCAATAAATTATGGAATGCATCACGCTTTGTTTTGATGAATATTGAAGATATAGAAAGTATTACATATGATAATTTATCAATAAGTGATAAATGGATATTAACCAAAATGAATTACTTAATAGAAAATGTTACAAAACATATGGAAAAATATGAATTTAATATAGTAGGTAGTGAGTTATATAACTTTATTTGGAATGATTTTTGTGATTGGTATATAGAACTTTCTAAAACTAATATGAGTAATACTAACAAATCGGTATTATTACTAGTACTTACAAATATATTAAAAATGTTACATCCATTTATGCCATTTGTAACTGAAGAAATATATATGATGCTACCAATTAAAGATAGTGATTCTATTATGATAAGTAGTTATCCTATAGTAAATGAGTTAATATTTAAAGAAGAAAAAGAAGTATTAGATAAAATATTAGAAGATATTGTTGCAATTCGTAATTTAAAAGCAAACAATAATATTACTAAAAATGCTTTTGTTAATTATAATATAGAAGAAAAATATAAAGATATTTATGTTAGTCAATTAAAACTTGATAAACATAAATACATAAATGAATCAGGATTAACTAAATATAATTATAAATCTAAATATATTGATATAAATTATTATGAAGAAAACAAAGAAAATGATTCAAATAAAATAGAAGAAATAAATAAATTGAAACAATCTATTGAAAGAAGAGAAAAATTACTTTCTAATGAAAACTATGTAAATAAAGCTCCACAAAACATAGTAGAGCTAGATAGAAAAAAACTAGAAGAAGAGAAGGATAGATTAAAATTATTAGAAAATTAGGAACAAAATGTTCCTTTTTTTATTAAAGTATGTTAATATAAAAAATTAAAAAGAAAGGTGATTTAAGTGGATGATTATGAATTAGCATTAAACGAAGTAAATAGTTATATAAAAGGGGAACAAAAAATAGGTAAAGGTCAAATAAGTTTATATGATTTATATATGAGAACAGAAAAATATTTAAGCCCATTAACTGATATATTTGAAAATAATATAATAGAAATGGAGAAAAAATTAAACAAATCTGTAAGTTTAAAAGAAAAAAATGAAAGAAAAGAAAAAAATAAGACATGGGATAAATATACAGTAGAAACTTATACTGAGAATAAAAAAGCTGTATTAAAAATTTGTATAGATGGAAGTTTAAACTTTTTAAAAATCATAAAGGATTTTAATGATGATAATTTATACACAGAATATTATAATGATGCAAGTCTTAAGGATTTTGGCTATTCTAAAGAAAAAGATGAAAAAATTCTTAAACCAATAATAAAGAAAAATTATAAAGAAATAGTAGAACAATTAAATATATTAGAACAATATTCTAAAAGAATAGGAGATATTGATACAACAGAAGATAACAGATTCTATTGTAATGTTTCAAATGATTTATTTGATATAACTGTAATTTGTACATCTTATAGTGTTGGTTATAATATTAAACTTAGTAAAAAATATGATAAAGATGGTATATATAATAGAACTTGGTTAAGTAGACCATCATTAGAAGATGTTGTAAATGAAGTTGAAAACATAATAGATATTTTTAAAAATACCTTTGTAAATATAAGAGATTTAGATGAAAGATTTAAAATTATATTAACTGAATATGAATTATTAGAATTAGAAGAAAATGGAAAAATGACTTCTGATAGTAAAAAAAATAGTTCAAAAACTAAAGCTAAAAAAAGATAAAATGATCTTTTTTTTTGTAAAAAATTACCATTTTATATATGTATATATATATAATAATAGGAAAAAATAAAAATGTGATAATTGTCAAGTTTTGCAAATTTCGACAAATTTTTTTAAATCACTTGACTATATCAATTGCATTATGATATTATAATAATGTAAAAAATAGAGGAGGAATAAAAAGTGAAAAGAAATACAAAAGGTTTCACATTAATCGAATTATTAGCTGTTATCGTAATTTTAGCTATCATTGCATTAATTGCAACTCCAATCATTTTAAACATGATTAACGATGCTAGAAAATCTGCAGATAAGGATAGTGCTTATGCATACATTGATGCAGCAGAAAAATATATTACATTAGCTCAAACTGAAGTTAGTACTCAATATAATGGAAAAATGGTTACTGCTGTAAGTAATGGTACAGCATGTGAAGTTAAAGATACATATACAACTCATACAGGTACAGCTGAAAGTGCATATGATTGTGATGATTTCTTAAATTCATTAACAGCTACTGTTAAGGGAACTAAACCACAAGCAACATCAACAATTACTATAGATGCTAACGGAAACATTTCAGCAGCTACATTAAAATATAGTAATTCAACTTGGTATTATTATGATAATGATTTACATGAAACAGCAAAAGGTGAATAATAATTAATTCGATTAAATTTAAAGCTAGTTAACTAGCTTTTTTATTATAAAAAATCTTTATAATTTAACATAAATGTGATAATATATTTATTAGTAAAGGAGAATATCTATGTTAAAAGAAAAAGTACTACCTGCTGATACATTTGTAGTAATAAATAAATCTATATTAAATGATCAAGATAGAAGAATACTTACTATGTTATATCAACCAATAATTGGTAGTAATTCAATTAATTTATTTTTTACGTTATGGTCATACTTAGACAAATTAGAAGTAATGTCATTAGAATATACTCATCATAATTTAATGACAAGTATGAAAATGAGACTTGAAGATATAATAGAATCAAGAGAAAAATTAGAAGCTATTGGTCTTATTAGAACATATATAAAAAAAGATAATATAAATAATTTAATATATGAATTATATTCTCCACTTACGCCATATGAGTTTTTTAATAATCCAATACTTAGCGTATCTTTATATAATAATGTAGGTAAAGTAGAATATGAAAAAGTAAAAGAATATTTTAAAATACCAAGAATTAATTTAAAAGAATATGAAGAAATATCATGTAATTTTTCAGATGTATTTGAAACAACAAATTTAAATTCATTTGAAAATATGGTAGATGATATGAAAAGAGTAAATATAAATAAATTAAGTATAATATCAAAAATAGACTTAGAAAATGCTATTTCATTAATACCAGAAGAAATGTTTAATATAAGAAGTTTAACTCGTGATACTAAAGATTTAATATATAAAATATCATTTATATATAATTTAGATGATGAAGAAGTAAGTGAGCTTATAAGAAATTCATTAACAGAAAAGAGAACAATAGATAAGAAATTATTAAGAGAAAATGCACGTAAATACTATCAATTTGAACATAGTGGAAAATTACCATCAATTATATATCGTAATCAACCAGAATACTTAAGAAAAATAGAAGGAGATACTTCTAATAGAGCAAAAATGATATACCAATTTGAAACAACAAGTCCATATGATTTTTTAGTAAATAAACATAACGGAACCAAACCAACAAAAAATGAGTATTCAATCTTAGAATATTTATTAATAGACATGAATTTAAAACCAGGTGTTGTAAATGTTTTATTAGACTATGTATTAAAAATAAACAATAATAAATTGATAAAAGGTTTTATAGAAGTCATTGCAGAACAATATTCAAGACTTAAAATAGAAACAGTAGAAGACGCTATGAACTTAGCTGAAAAAGAATACAAAAAAAGTAAAAAAATAAAAGAAAAAACAAAAGTGATAGAACAAAAACCAGAATGGTTTAATAAAAAAATACAAAATGAAAAAGCAACAAAAGAAGAATTGGATGAAATAAATAAATTATTAAGTGAATATTAAAAAATAATACTGATTTTAGTATTATTTTTTTTTTTTTAATGTTATAATTAAATTAAATGGTGGTGATAATTTGAAAACATTAAATGAAACTTTAAATATAAAGAAAAACGATATGGATTTAATGGGAAGTTTTAATGAATCACTAAAAGATGAAAAATTTGAAAAACTAATATCAAAATTAAATATTCCATATGAAAAATTAGCTTGTTATACTAGTTTATTAGAAGATTCTAGTATTGAATATAATAATTGCCTAAAATGTAAAAATATATTAGAATGTAAAAACAAAATAAAAGGATATGCATATTTACCAGAAGTAAAAAATGGAAAAATACTATTTGGATATAAAATGTGTAAAAAATTAGAAAAAATAAATAATGAAAACAAATATTTAGAAAATGTTTATAGTTATAATATTCCAAAACAAATAAAAGAAGCCAAAATGAAAGAAATAATTACAGATGATAAAAATAGATTTGAAGTAATAAAATGGTTAAATAATTTTATAAAAACATATGATAAAAACAAAAAACAAAAAGGATTATATTTATATGGATCATTTGGAAGTGGAAAAACATATCTAATTTCAGCTATGTTTAATGAATTAGCAAAAAAAGGAGTAAAAAGTGCGGTTATTTTTTGGCCAGAATACTTAGTTAATTTAAAAGGATTATTTGGAAGTCTTGAATATCAAAATAGTCTAAATAAATTAAAAAAAGTACCATTACTTTTAATAGACGATATAGGTGCAGAATCTACTACTGCATGGAGTCGTGATGAAGTATTATGTCCTATTATACAATATAGGATGCAAGAAGAATTACCAACATTTTTTACTTCGAATTTAGATATAAAACTATTAGAGCAACATTTATCAGTTAGTAAAAATGGTATAGAAGAAGTAAAAGCAAAAAGAATAATTGAAAGAATTAAACAATTAACAGAAGAACTTGAATTAGTAACAAAAAATTATAGAAATTAGTATTTTTAGGGGGATTTATGGAAAATATAGAAAAAAAGATAAACAATATCAAAACAATAGATAAAAGAAGAACATATTTAAAAGAAAAGTTAAATTTGTTAAGTTATAAAGAAAAAATGTTGATAATAAATAACTTAATAGATAATTCATCAAAAAAATATAAAAAATTATTATCACTAAAAAAACAATATGAAAATTATTTTAAAAATGAATTTAAATATGATAGAGAAATAATATTTTTAAAAGAATCAATATATTTATATGAAGAAATTAAACGAAAAATAAAATTTGAACAAAATATAAAAGTTAGTGTAGAAGAAATCAAAAAAATAGATAACCTAACTGGTAACAATACATTAGTTTATTTCAATAAGCTAATAGATGAAGAAGATGTAGAGAAAAGAATAAAAATTTTATATAAATTAAGAGAAAAATATAAAAGAATTAATATAGATTATAAAGATTTATTTAAAAATTATGAAAAACAAATAAAAAGAATTTGTAGATATATAAGTGAAAATATAAAAAAAGAATATACTTTAGAAAAAAAATCAAAAACTAGAAATAGTAAATCCTATTATTATCCAAAGCTTTATGTAAATAATGAAATAATAAAAGAAATAGATCAAATAACAAATATTAATACATTAACATTATTTAAAAAACTAGATAAGGAAGAAAATGTAGAAAAAAGATTAGAAATATTATATTTATTAAAAGAACATTATATTAAAATAATTCAAAATAATAATTTAAAAGATAAATATAAATATGTAAAAGATATAAATGAATATATTAATAAAGCTATTAGAATAGAACATAAAAAGAGAAAAATTACTAATAAAAAATATGAAGAAGTAACAGAAGAAAACTTAAATGAATTAGAAAAAGAAATAGTAGAAAAAATTAAAAATAATAGTAATTTAGATAAATATAATTTAGTAGATATTTTAAAAGCTTATAAATATTTTATAACAGTTAATATAAAAAATTATCCTATAAGTACTTTAAAAGTCTCAAAATATATATCAAATAAAATAATAGAAGAAGAAATAAAAGATGATGATGTAATAGTAATGATATATTCTATAAAAGATTTAATAAAAAATAGATTATTGATTTTAGATAAAGAAGATAGTGATAATTTATTAGAACGCTCAATTTTAAAAGAAATTAGAATAGTATTTGATTTTATATCTAAAAATTACAAAGAAGATTTAAATAGTACAAAACACGATTATAGATATGATATAATAAAATACTTTTTAGAAGAAGAAGAGGGATATCCATATATAAAAAAGATAATAAATGATATTCCAGAAATGGTAAATATAAGAATAAAAGAAAATAATGATGAACATATAATAATAAATATATTAAAAGAATATATGTATAATTTAAAAAAATTACTAAAAAATAAAAATAGTAATTATATTAATCCTGATTATCTAAAACAAGTATATATATTATTTTCACATAATGTACATTTAAGACTAACAAAAGAAGATAGAGATAAAATAGATGAATTAATAGATGAATTTTTAGAATATATAAATATAAATATATATAAAGAAGATAGAAGAAACAGTGCTAAAAGAGAAATATATAAATTAAAAACAGATTATTTCTATTTTGAAAAAGAACCTAAGTTAAGAAAGATAAAAGAAAATCAATTATTATGGCAAATAGATTTCTTAAAAACTAATAGAGAAACATCTTTAAATAAAGAAAATAGAATAGAAATAAAAGAAAACACAATAACTATAAATGACATCCAAGCATATTCAATCATAGAAAAAGAAAATAAAAAAATACTTAAAATACATATGATAGATACTAGTGGTGTAGTTGCGTCCCGTACAACAGTAGATAGTAAAATATATAATGATATGATAAATAATGAGGTAATAGATTATAATATAAGAAGAAATTTACTACTTGAACAGGGTAAATATAATCCAACTATTACGTATGAATTTACTATAGAAAAAAATAATGTAATTTATTTTAAAATATATAAAAGTAAAATAAAACTAAATCAAAAATGTTTTGATGATGACTTATTATTTTCAAAATCAGAAACACTTAATGAATTAGTAAATTTAGTAAAGAAAATATTAATTTTAAGAAATAAAGAAGTAGAACATGTTGGATTACATACTATAGATAAAGTAATGGAAATGCTTTTAAATGAAGAATTTATAAAATATATAGAAAAAGAAAAAATACCATTTATGTATTCTGGATGTGAATATATAAATAATTATATAAAACACATGAATAACTTAAATAATACATTTAATAGATTAAAAGAAGAAGATTTTAAAAAACTATATAAAATAATAAATGATAATGTAGGAGAATTAAATTACTCTATATATCCATTCGATGTATATGAAGAATATAACTTAAATTTAATAAATAATATGAATTATTTAGTAATATTTAATCAAAGATTAATAACAGATGTAATATTAAATAAAGGACAAATAAAAGATGCCTCAAAATATTTAAAAGAATATAAAGAATTAGAACATGAATTAAATTTAAGTATAGGACATATAAAACCAGAAGATATGAAATTTAAAAATAAAAGAAAAAGAAATAAACTAAAAGAATATAATTTATAATTGACAAAAAAAATACAAGTGATACAATATATTTGTAAAGATTTTGATTAGGACATGTTTATTAATTAAATTTTTTTAAAGAGAGTTAGTGGTGGTGAGAACTAATAAAAAGATTAATAAATACTACCTATGAATTGGACTTGAAAAAGAATCCCGGTTATTACGTTATAATATAGAGTTACAAGGTAGGATGGTACCGCGTATATACGCTCCTTAAATTAATTTTTAAGGAGCTTTTTGATAGGAGAGAAGTATGGAAGAAAATTTTTTAGAATTATTAGAACAGTATTTAGATGAAGAAGAAATTGCAATGAAAAAGAAGGAAGACAAAATAGAAGAAGAAAGAAAATTAAATATTAAAACGGAATCAAATTTTACTAGAGAAGATTCAATATCCATAGATAGATATGTTAATGAATTTTTAGGTATACCAGGTGATTGTTCAAACTTATTACACTGTGGACTTAAAGATTTAAAATGTGATTATATTATGGGTATAGATAATAACTTTGCTAATAAAAATCCAGAATTAGTAAAACAAGGATACTTATTATTAGTAATAGATTCCCATAATAAAAGAGGAACCTATGTAAATCCATTTTATTTAAAAAAATATGTAAGTAAAGAAGCAGAAAAAGAATTAACAATTTTTTCTAGAAAAAGACTTAATGATTTAAAAAGACTAGAAATATTTTATAAAGAATATTTAATAGTTTTAGAAGAAATAAAGAAAAATGAAAGATTTTACAATTTATTAGAAGAAAATAATAAAATAAAACAACTAAATAAAATTGAAAAGAGGGAAAATAATGATCAACATAAAAGAAGATAAAAAATTAATGCCACTTAATCACTCTTGTGCACATTTATTAGCACAAGCAGTAAAACATTTATATCCAAATGCTAAATTTTGGGTAGGACCAGTTATAGAAGAAGGTTTTTATTACGATATAGATTTAGATGGAAAAGTACTTACAGAAGAAGATTTAAAAGTAATAGAACATGAAATGAAAAAAATAAGTAAAGATGGTAAGAGAATTGTGAGACATGAGATAAGTAAGAGTGATGCTTTAGAAATGTTCAAAGATGATCCATATAAAATAGATTTAATATCTAGAATGGATGAAGACAATACAATTATTACTTGTTATACCCAAGGAGATTTTACTGACTTATGTCGTGGACCACATGTTGAGTCAGTAAAACTTTTAAAACATTTTAAATTACTTAAAGTATCAGGTGCTTATTTTAAAGGTGATTCTAATAATAAAATGCTTCAAAGAATATATGGTGTTTGCTTTGAAACAGAAGAAGATTTAAAAAATTACCTAGAAGAATTAGAAGAAAGAAAATCACGTGATCATAGAAAACTTGGAAAAGAATTAGAACTTTTTATGACAGATGACTTAGTAGGTAGAGGTCTTCCTATGTTTTTACCAAAAGGATATATTGTATTTGAAATACTTGAAAGATATATAAGAGAAAAGGAAAGACGTTTAGGATACCAACATGTACTTACACCTTGTATGGGAAATGTAGAATTATATAAAACAAGTGGTCATTTTGAACATTATAAAGATGATATGTTTCCAGTTATGGAAGTAGATAATGAAGCATTTGTACTTCGTCCAATGAACTGTCCACATCATATGATGATATATGCTAATAAATTACATTCTTATAAAGAATTACCTATAAGAATAGGTGAAATAGCTCACGACTTTAGATATGAATCAAGTGGTTCATTAAAAGGAATAGAAAGAGGAAGACATTTCTGCCAAAATGATGCACATCTTTTTGTTACAAAAGAACAAATAAAAGATGAATTTAAAAAAGTAGTAGATTTGATACTTGATGTATATAAAGACTTCAATATAACAGATTATAGATTTGTTTTATCATTAAGAGATCCTGAAGATAAAATAAAATATCATCAAGATGATGAAATGTGGGAAGAAGCAGAAAATGGACTTAGAACTGTATTAAATGAACTAAATATAAATTATACAGAAGAAATTGGAGAAGCAGCATTCTATGGTCCAAAATTAGATGTAAATGTAAAACCAGCAGTTGGAAATGAATATACATTATCAACATGTCAACTAGACTTTTGTCTTCCTGCAAAATTTGATTTAAAATATGTAGACAAAGACGGAAGTAAAAAAACACCAGTAGTACTTCATAGAGCAATACTAGGTTCTATAGATAGATTTATGGCATATATACTTGAAGAAACAAAAGGTAATTTACCAACATGGTTGGCTCCAGTTCAAATAAATATAATTCCTGTAAATAATGAATATCATTTAAAATATTCAAAAGAATTATATGAATTATTAACTAATAATAACTTTAGAGTAGAATTAGATGATAGAGAAGAAAAATTATCATATAAAATGCGTGAAAGTCAAACAAAAAAAATCCCATTTAATATAATAATAGGACAAAATGAAGTAGATAATAATACAATAAGTTATAGAAAACATGGATCTAAAGATACAATAACTCTAAATAAAGATGAATTTATTGATATGATAAATTATGTAATAAAAAATAAAGAATTTTAAGTAATCATTTGATTACTTTTTTTATATAATTAATAAAGGTGATAAAATGAAAGAACAAAATGTAATAAGATTTTATTTATTAGCTACAACTTTAAAAGAAAAAATACGAAGTGGTTTATTACTTTGGAAAGTAAAAAAAGAAAGACTAGAAAGTGTTGCAGAACATATATATGGAACCTGTATTTTAGCTATATCTATAGATAGTGAGTATCAATTAAATATTAATTTAGATAAGGTATTAAAAATGTTAGTACTTCATGAACTTGAAGAAGTAATAATAGGTGATATAACTCCATTTGACAATGTAAGTAGTGAAGAAAAATTAATAAGAGGTAGAGAAGCTGTAAAATTAGTATTAAAAGGTTTAGTAAAAAAAGATGAATATGAAGCATTGTTAGAAGAATTTAATGCTCATTATACAAACGAATCAAAATTCGCATATATGTGTGATAAACTGGAATGTGATATATGGATGAAAGTATATGAAGACTATGGTTATAATGATATAAATCAAAGTAATTTAAAACCACTTAAAAGTGTAAAAATAAAGGAAATAGTCGCAAATGGAGAAAATAAAATAGCTAATATATTTATAGAATTTGATAGAGATAAATATAAAGATAATATAGTATTTTTAAATTTATTAGATTATATAAAAAATAATAATTTAAAAAATTTGAATAAAGTAACATAAATTGTTCATAATAATAATACCTAGATGATTTTCTCTCTAGGTTTTTTTATAAAAAATAATATTATGTATTAAAATTATTTGTTATTTCTTTTTAAATGATTTATAATTAAGTGGGTGATAATATGCCAGAAATCGCAGAAGTTAGAACAGTAAAAAATGCATTAAAAGAAAAAATAGTTGGTAGAACTATTATAGATATAATATATAGATATAGTGATATAGTTAAATCAGATAAAGAAGAGTTTAAAAATGTACTTATAAATAAAACAATAACTGATGTAAAAAATTTAGGTAAATGGTTATTTATAGAACTAAATGATTATACAATATTATCTCATTTAAGAATGGAAGGTAAATATTATATAAAAAATACAAATGAAGAATATGAAAAACATGAACATATAATATTTAAATTAGATAATAACTCTGATTTAAGATATAAAGATGTAAGAAAATTTGGAGTAATGAAACTTGTTAAAACATCTGAAATATATAATACAGAGGAAATAAAAAAACTTGGAATAGAACCTGATAGTGATGATTTAGATGAAAAATATATATATAATAAAATAAATAGTTCTAAACATAAAATAAAGGAATTATTATTAGATCAAACTATTATAAATGGACTTGGAAATATATATGTTGATGAGGTATTATTTGAAGCTAAAATTAATCCAAATAGACTAGGATGTAAAATAACTATAAATGAAGCTAAAAAAATAAAAGATGCATGTAATAAAATAATAAAAAAAGCCACTAAATATAAAGGTACAACTATTAGAACATATACATCAGAATTAGGTGTTACCGGTAATTATCAACAATACTTAAAAGTTCATACAAAAAAGATTTGTCCAAATTGTGGTAGTAATATAGAAAAAATAAGAGTTGGTGGGAGAGGGACTTATTATTGTCCCAAATGTCAAAAATAGTGTAAACTTTTGTAAATTAACACATAAAATAAAAAAAGACTATTTACGAGTCTTTTTTTTATATGTTATACTTTAATCGTAAAAGCATAGTATGTTTTTACTAGTCAACATTTCATAAAAGAATAAAAAAGGAAACTGTCCCCCTGAAGAACAGTTTCATAAAAGAATAAAAAGGGGTTGGCTAGTGTGATACTAGCACTAATCCGGAATTCCGAATTAGTGCTTTCTATAATAATCTAAAATACTTGATAAGTCAAGTATTTTTTAATTATTTTTTAAACTTTTTTTAAATTTAATTGACTTACGAACAATTGTTTTATATAATGATTTAAAGGATGTGTTATATGACATTAGAAAATATAAAAGGACTTGGACCTAAAAATTTAAAATTATTAAATAAACTTGGTATTAATAATATAAATGATTTAATAAATTTTTATCCTTTTAGATATGATATTATAAAAAGAAGTGATATTAACTCTTTAGGTGATAATGATAAAATTATAATAGATGGAATAGTTGAAACTGTTCCAAATGTTTTTTATTTTAACAGAAAAAAAGATAAAATGTCATTTAAATTAAATACGAAAGATAATATATATAATATAAATATATTTAATAGAGGTTTTTTAAAATCAAAACTTAAAATAGGTACTGGTATAACAGTAATGGGAAAATTAGATAAAAAACATAATTTAATAGTTGTAAGTGACATAAGGTTTGGATTAATTTTAAAAACTAAAATAGAACCTATTTATCATACAACATATGGTATAGGTATTAATACAATAAAAAAATATATTGATGAAGCATTAATGAATTTTGAAACAGTTAATTATTTACCAGATTATTTAAAAGAAAAATATAATCTAATAGATAAAAAAG
Organism: uncultured Bacilli bacterium; assembly: GCA_934130005.1. GTDB lineage: Bacteria > Bacillota_I > Bacilli_A > RF39 > UBA660 > OMSK01. The sequence continues at coordinate 48,137 of CAKOXD010000004.1, read as the reverse complement.
ATGCTATTAAAATAGTACATAATCCTAATGATTTAAATAATTTAAAGAAAGCTTTAAATAGATTAAAATATGAAGAATTATTTTTATTTATGTGTAGAATGAATTATTTAAAAAGTAATAAAAAAACAAAAATAGGTTTAAAAAGAATTATAAATAAAGATGAAATTTATAAATTTATAGAAAATTTACCATTTAAATTAACAACTGATCAATTAAATAGTGTAGAAGATATTTATAAAGATTTAACTTCAGAATATAGAATGAATAGATTATTACAAGGTGATGTTGGTAGTGGAAAGACTATAGTAGCATTTATAAGCCTTTATATGAATTATTTAAGTGGTTATCAAGGTGCATTAATGGCACCGACAGAAGTACTTGCTATTCAACATTATAATAATATAAAAAGTTTATTAAAAGATTATAATATTTCTATTTCTTTATTAATAGGAAAAACCAGCAAAAAAGAGAAAAAGAAAATTTATGAAGATTTAAAAAACGGAAATATTAATATTATTATAGGAACTCATGCTTTATTTACAGATGATGTTTTATATAAAAATTTAGGTCTTGTTATAACTGATGAACAACATAGATTTGGAGTTAATCAAAGGGCTAATTTAAAAAACAAAGGTATAACACCTGATGTTTTATATATGAGTGCCACACCAATACCTAGAACTTATGCATTAACTCTTTATGGAGATATGGAAATTTCTAACATTAAAACACTTCCAAATGGTAAAAAAGATATAATAACTATGTTAAAAAAAGAAGATAATATAAAAGATGTTCTTTCTATGATGTATAATGAATTGAAAAATAATCATCAAATATATGTAATAGCTCCATTGGTAGAGGAAAGTGATAAAGTAGATTTTAATAATGTATATGAATTAGAAGAGAAGATGAATAAAGCTTTTGGTAAATTATATAAAGTAGGTATTTTACATGGTAAGATGTCATCTGATGAAAAAGAAGATGTGATGAGTAAATTTAAAAATAATGAGATTCAAATTCTTATTAGTACTACTGTAATAGAAGTTGGGATTGATGTTAAAAATGCTACTATGATTGTTATTTTTGATGCATATATGTTTGGACTTTCTTCTCTTCATCAATTAAGAGGTAGAGTAGGTAGAAATGATTTACAATCATATTGTATTTTAATAAGTAATAATGAAACAGAAAGATTAAATATTTTAACTAAGACTAATGATGGATTTAAAATAAGTGAAGAAGATTTTAAATTAAGAGGTAGTGGTGATTTGTTTGGAATAAAACAAAGTGGTGATATGGTATTTAATATTGCTGATTTAAAAAGGGATTATAATATATTACTTAAAGCAAAAATAGATAGTGAATATTTTCTTAACAATGAAATAGAAAAGTTAGAAAATAAAAAAATATATGATTTAATAAAAAATGATTTTGGTCTAGATTAATATTGACAATTTAAAAAATAAACTTTATAATTATAATAGCGTGATAGTATTCACGCCAACGCTCTTACGGTCTAAAGTGTGAGAGTGTAACCAAAACCCCCTGAAGAGAGCATTTAACCGTGCTCTCATTTTTTATGCCCATTTTATAAGGGTTTGCGAGCCATCAGTATTGCTAAAATAATTTTAGGTACAATTTAGGTACAAAAAAATTGAGTTTTAAAATAATTCATTGAGGAAAAATGCCGAAAGTGGCAAAAATTCTCAATGGACTTTTAACCATTGATACGGACAAAACTGATATTATCCGTATGATTGTAATAGTATTATACCGCAAACGGTAGAATATAATTAGCATAAGATCATGGTATAATATATTATGAGGAGATGGCTTATGGAAAAGAAAGAAGAAATAATCAATAATAAAATTAAATGTAAAAAATGCGGAGATATTATAAAATCTAAAAGTACAAATGATTATAAAAAGTGCTCTTGTGGTGCTATTGCAGTTGATGGTGGTAAAGATTATTTGAAAAGGATTGGTAACGAAGAAGACTACGAAGAATTATCTATAATCAAAAAACACTAGCCAAAGCTAGTGTAAGTGTAAGATAATAAAACTTAGTTATTCGAGATTGTCTTTTTTACTGCCGTTTGGTTTTGATACTGGAGTTTTACCACTACTGTCATGTTTAATGTAATATCTATCACTATAAACAGAGTTACCACTTTCAATTTTTTTTACAAATTGATTTAGTGTCATTTTGTGATGATTTCCAGTGTTAATAAACAAATCGTTTTTGCCTGTACTTGTTTGATGTATAGCTTTAACTGTTGTCATAATAACACTTCCTTTCTTTAAAGCGGATTTACAATCCTATTAAAAGAAAATGTTTTAAGATCACAAAAATGTGATATACTAATAATAGGATGTTAATCCAAATTAGTTTGTGAGATATTATCTTACACGCGAGAGAGAAGCTTTACCGAGCTTCTTTTTTATCTCTCATAAGCATTATATCATATAAAATTCAAAAATCAATAAAATAAATGTATATTTTGCATAAAATATACAAAAAGTAAAAATAAAATATGCAAAAGTGTTGCTTTTATATAAAAAATAGCATATACTATTACTAGAAAAGAAAGGAGAAATCTATGATATTAGAATTTAGTGTTGCAAATTTTTTATCTTTTAAAGATAAAGTCACGTTTAGTATGCTTGCAAATGCTACAAATGGATTAGATGATAATTATATTATATCTAATGATCGAAGGGTATTAAAAACAAATGCAATATATGGTGCAAATGCATCAGGAAAAACTAATTTATTTAAAATATTGACTATTGTAATATCAATGTTAAGAAGTTCAAATATTGTGAATATAAATGCAAAGCTACCAATTGTTCCATTTAAATTTGATAAAAAAGCTATTAATAAACCAAGTGAATTTGAAATTAAATTTATTGTTGATGATATACGTTATGTTTATGGATTTGTAGCAGATACAAATAAAATACATGAAGAGTATTTATATTATTATCCAAATGGAAGAGAAACAAAAATTTTTGATAGAACTAATACAAATGATTATTCTTTTCCACAAAAGGATGAAAAATTATTAAATGATATAGCTGCTAAAAATGCACCAAATAAATTTTTTATTGCCACAGCAACAAACTGGAATTATGAAAAAACAAGAAGTCCATATAAATTTTTAAGTGCAGATATTAATACTTTTAATAATTTAGGTGGACTTCGAGATATAGCTCTAAGTGAATATTTAAAAAATAGTAAAGAATTAAAAGATTTTGCATTGGAATTTTTGAAAAAAGCAGATTTTAATATAGAAGACTATAAAGTATTAGAAACAGATGTTCCTGATGATGTTTTAGCTGCAATACCGGACTTTATTAAAGCAGGAATGAATATGAAAGAAAAACCAAAAGTGTTTACAGCATTTTTTAAACACAAAGGTTCTGATGTTGAATTATCATATGAAGAAGAATCAATGGGAACTCAAATTATTTTTTGTTTTATTCCATTTATTATGGATGCATTAAATAATAAAATAGTTGTAGTAGTAGATGAGCTAGATAAAAGCTTGCATCCATACTTAGTCGAAATGATAGTTCAAATGTTTAATGATCCTGATATAAATAAGAATGGTGCACAATTAATATTTAATACTCACGATACTAATTTATTAAAACTAAATATTTTGAGAAGAGATCAAATCTGGTTTACAGAAAAAGATGATAAAAATGGAATAAGCGATTTATATCCTTTAAGTGATTTTTCTGTAAGAAAAACGGAGAATGTTGAGAGAGGATATATGCTTGGCAGATATGGAGCAGTTCCTTTTATCAAAAATGATTTTAATTTATGGGAAGAAGAGTAGAACATAATAGAAGAATTAGTAACGATAGAGTAAGAAAAGCCAGAAAGCAAAAAAGTAAAATTTTAATAGCAGCTGAAGGAAAAAATAAAACAGAAAAGACATACTTTAGTAATTTTGAGGATGGTAAAAAATCATATAATATTACATATGCTAGAGGAAATAATACTGATCCATTAAAATTAGTTAAGATGTTAATCAAGGAAATAGACGAATTAAAATTAGATTTGCAAGACGATGATGTAGCGTATTGTATTTTTGATACAGATGTAGATCCAAATAAAAATAAAATAATTGAAGAAGCCATTCAATTAGCAAAGAAAAATAATATAAAGATTATTTCATCATGTCCATGTATTGAACTATGGTTTTTACTTCATTATGATTATACAACTGCAAATATGGATAACGAAAAAGTAATTAAAAGGTTAAAAGAGTATTATCCAAAATATGAAAAGAACATTAATATTTATCCTGATATAATTAAAGAAATAGATTCAGCAATTGATCGTGCAAAAAAATTAGAAAAGTATCAAAATGATAATAATCGAAGAATAGGAACAGTTGAGGCAAATCCTAACACTGAAGTATACAAAATTGTTGAATATTTAATAAAAAAAGGCTAGGGAAAAATCCTAGCTTTTGTTATCCAAATTATCTATAACAGAAACAACAGAGTCGAGGGCTGTACTAAACATATGTGAATATGTGTTTAGCGTTTCCTCGATTTTTGTATGCCCTAAATATTTGGCAACTAATGTAACATTAGCACCATTGTTAATAAGTAATGATGCACATGAATGTCTAAAATCATGAATTCTAATAATCTTTAAACCTGCAAGTGTAGCTAGTTTAGTTCTTCTAAGATATATATTAGAATCAGCTATAGGTTTAGCATCTGAAACCACAAAGAAGTCATCATTAAATCCATAGTAGTCTTTTTTATCCTGCTCATAGAGCATTTTAAGGTCATTTAACAAGACTTTGGCAATAGGAACTATTCTTCTACTGTCTCTTGTCTTAGTATCTGAAAATTCGAATTTAACACGGTTATTTCGCTGTGTTATTTGCTTATTAACAGATAATACTTTTTTATCAAAATATATATCTTTCCAAGTTAGTCCTTTTAATTCTCCCTTACGTAGTCCACAGTAATATAATATTTCAAATACACATTTTCATCTTAAATCTTCTTCATTAGAAATAAACTTTTTGAATTCATCATAAGTATAATAAGCCATTTCTTTTCTACGTTCATTATGATCTTGAAACTTTGTCATTTTATTATATACTGCTTGAAAATTTAGGTTATGCCATTTAACACCAAAGTTCAAAATAGATTTAAGAAATTTATAAATATCATTTTTATATCTAAGAGATATATTAAGTTTATTTATTTCTCGTTTCCATTGTTCAAATTGCATAATATTAAAATCTTTCACTTTAACAGGAAAGAAGCATTCTATAAATTTTTCTTTATTATCATAACCATACTTAGTAGTATCTTTCATTATTTCATCGTTATGCATTCTGAATTCATCATATAAATCTTTAAACGTCATATTGTTATCTTCTACTTTATCAGTAGAGGTAACTAAAAACATTCTCTCTGCATCAGATGCTTCCTTTTTAGTTAAATATCTTTTGGATCTATATTGCTTAGTAGCACCAAATGCATCTTTATAGCTAAACTTAAAATACCAAGCTCTACCATTTTTAGTAGGCTTAGGATCTTTGTAAACTGCCATTATTTCACCAACTTTCTTGTAGAAATCCCTAATTGGTGATATAATTAAATACGAGAAATCTCCAAAATTATATTTATTATAATTATTAAAGTTTACCAGACTTTTTAATTAGGGATTTTTCACTTTGATCACTGTTCCAGCAGTGGTCTTTTTTAATCATAATATCTTTTAACTTGAACTACAGAACCAATAATTTTGAAGTTCTCAAACTCAATAGTGCCTTTTAAATAAGTAGTAGGTTTAAAGTCACCGTTAAGATTTAAAGGCATAACCATTATTCCATCATTTATAGTAATAAGTTTTCTAATTGTTGCTATATCTTGTCCTTTTTCCATAACACAATAAAATCCATCTTTAGTCATCTTATTTTGTTCTCTAAGTATTATACAATCATTTTGATGAAACTCAGGATCCATAGTATTGTCAGGCATAATTAATCCAAAATAACTTTGTTTGTTCTTTATCCATAAGAACATGAAATAGTAATTGATTTAGATGATAAAATTGAACTTGAATATTACAGATTAGAAAAGAAATTTGAAGGATCTATTGAATTAACTTCTGAAGAAGGAGAACTTAATCCTCCAAAGGTTATGATAGGTAATAAGGAAGAAGAAAAAGAACCATTAAGTGTACTTGTTGATAAAATAAATCAAAGATACAAAACTAATTTTACAAATATGGATAAAGTAATTGAGCAAATTACACAAGATTTCTTAGATGATGAAGAAATGGTAAATCTTGCTAAGCATAACGATTCTGAGTCATTTAGAAAAGTATATAATGATGAATTTCAAAGAAAAGCATTTAAGAGATATCAACAAAATACTGATATGTTTGAAAAGATGATGTCAGAACCAGGGTATATGGAAGACTTTATGACAAGTATGTTCAAGTTTATTTATGATAAATTAAAGAATAAAGAAGAGAAATAAGTTCGTTTTAATACGGACTTTTTGATTTGTTTAGGTAAAAAATGGTTTATTCTATGTTATAATTTATATATAGGTGATTACTTATGATGATTAAAGTAGTAGCATGTTTGATTGAAAAAGATAATAAAGTTCTCATTGCGAAACGTTCAACTGGTGATCCTAATGTTTTGGGTAAATGGGAATTTCCTGGAGGAAAGGTAGAACCTAATGAAGACGAAAAACATGCAATTGAAAGAGAAATAAAAGAAGAATTTGAATTAGAAATAAAGGCTAATAAATACTTAGTGAATAATATATGTGAATACCCTAAAAAAACTGTTGATTTGAGATTATACAGTTGTGAATATATTTCTGGTGATTTTAATCTTCATGATCATTCAGAATATAAATGGGTAGAAAAAGATAATTTATTAAATTATGATTTAGCACCTGCTGATATTCCGCTTGCTAAATATGTTAAGGAGAAATAATTATGAGTACTTTAAGAGAGATTGTTTATAATTCAGTTATTGCTATTCATAGAAGAACTGGAAAAGAGTGGATTCCACTAAAAGAAATCTATGAAGAAGTTGACAAAAATAGAGATGTAGGTATAAATAATGGTGGTGCTTCAGTAAGAGCAGCATTAGAAACACATAGTGCATTATCAGAAGCATTTTCTGGAACAGAAGAATACATTCTAAAAGAAAAAGGATCAGGTCTATATAAATCAATATATTATGATCAAATAAAATTTATAAACAATATGAATATTGGTGATGTATTTACACGAGATCAACTTATGGCAATTTTTAAAATAAGTGGTCAGTCAGGCATAATGAAAACTAATTCATTAAACTGTTTAGTATTAACAACATCAGAAGAAAATGGTGTATATGGTGATAGTTTAGTTGAAAACGGTTTTATTACATATACTGGAGAAGGATTAACAGGAGATCAAACTATCACAAAAAACAATAAAACAATTTATGAATCAAACGAAAATGATTTACCAATGTATTTATTCTCTAAAGATAATAATAAAAAATATATTTTCGAAGGACAAGTTAAACTATGTGCTGAACCATATCAAGTTGTAGAAAAGGACATAGATAGAAATGATAGACTCGTATGGAAATTTCCTTTATCAATTGTATATCCAAACGATTATAATTTTGAAAAAGATGAAAAATTTAGCGAAATAGTTTATGAAATAACTGAAATCGAAAGCAAAGTATATTCTGATATGATTGAGAAACAAAATGATTTGGAATATAGGGAAGGTAAAATAAATATAAGAAAGTATAGGAAAACAGATAAAAAAATACAAAGAACTAAAAAGACGGACTATATAGCTGAAGAAATCATAAAAACAAATCAGGGTATTATAAATGAGAAAGTTGTATATGAAAATGAAATCAGGCGCTTAATGGAAGAAGAAGCTCAAGAACAAGTTAGGAAAATGGAAGAATTTTTTAATAATAAAAAAGAGAATGAAGGATTTGATGTTTTATCATTTGAATTAAATGAAAATGGTGAATATGTTGAAAAATATATTGAAGTCAAATCAACAAAGGGTAATGAAGGAACACCAATTGATATTACGTCTGATGAAATAGATTTTGCAAAAAAACATATAGATAATTATTATTTGTATAGGGTAATTAATAGTGAAAGTAAAGACCGTTATCTAAAAATAGTAATGGGTAAAGATCTATTCAATAATACGGATTATAATTTTGTTCCAACAAGTTATAAAATATATTCAAATTAAAGGCCCAGAAAATTTAATTCTGAGCTTTTTAATTTGATAAAAGCAATTTTTGTTGCAATAATTATAATTCTATGAAGATCATCAACTTCAATATAACCTTTTATGCCAATTAAATCATTTTCTTTGATGTAATTATCTAATTCTTTTTGAAAACCTTTTGAAATATTTATTCTGACAATTTGATGGTTTTCTAAACCTTCAACTTTTAAGAGTAATTCTTCATTTTCAATACCTTTAAAGCATCCTGAAATAACAACACTATTAACCATATAATCCTCCTTTTTAATAGTTGTTGTATTAATCACTTAATTATTGAGATTAGTCAAGTTATTTGTGATATAATATTAGTTAAATTTAGGGGGAATAATATGTACAAAGATATAGAAGAAATATATAAGAAAAAAAGTCCATATAACATTATTAAAAAAAGAATGTTTTGGATATATGTTGTATTTATATTGATTTCATTAATATTCAATTTTTTAAATAAAGTAGTACCAATGATCTTAGTGTTTATAGCTATGTTATTAATTATGAAAGTTGTAAGTGAAAAGGTATTAAATACAAAATTACATTTAAGTATAGGTAAAAAACAAGATAATGGAGTAACATTACCATTTATTATTAGAAATGCTGAAAAAGAACTATTTAAAAATTACTCTATAAAAAATAATATGTATAATGAAAAAACACTTTTATGCATAATTGATCACTATAGGAATATGATTAAAACTAAAATAGGTGGAGGCAATTTGTTAGCTATATTATCAATAGCTATTCCAGCAATACTTTCATTTTATACTAAAGATGGCTTTGACTTTAATGGTTTGGCAATTGCACTACCATATCTAATAAGTTTTAGTATCGTAATAATAATGTTATACTTTACATATAGTCAATTTATAGAAGCAAAGAAATTTTTAAAAGGTGAAGATGGTATGATTGAAAGATTAGAAGAAATATTTAGTGAATTATATACTGAATGTATTAATACAAATATTGTAGATAAAAAGAAAAAATCTAAAAAACAAGTTAAGAAAAAATCAAAGGCATCAAAAAAGTAATTGATGTCTTTTTTTAGGTACAATTTAGGTACAAAAGTACTAAAAAACCACGGTAAATGACGGTTTAATCCAATATAAAAAGGCCCATATTTAAAGGGTTTAACACAATTTGGTCTCTTCTAACTGAAGAGAGCAGGCCCCCTGAAGAGATCGAAAGCTCTCATTTTTGTTGTAATTAAAAGCTTTTAAGTTATTTGATATATATATTAGGTACCCAAATAGGTACCAATTTTAATTTAGCTTGTCTATAATATTAATTATTTCATTTAGTTGATTCTTAAATAGATAAGAGTAAGTATTTAATGTCTCATCTATTTTTGTGTGTCCTAAATACTTTGCCACGTAGCACCACTATTAATTAAAAGTGACACATAACTATGTTTAAAATCGTGTATTTTAATTTGTTTAACTTCTGCCAACTTACAATCCTTGCTTTTTCTATGCCTTAACTTTCCGTTTGTAATTGGATCAGTATCTCCAAACAAATACCAGTCATCATTAAATCTATAATGTCTTTTAGAAACTTCATATAATACTTTCATAATTTTTTAGATTACTATTTCTTAATTCATTAATTGTTTGCATATTATTTCCTTTTATATTTTGTCATTAAAACTTACAAATGTTTAAATTTTATTAAAAATATGTTAAAATATATCTATGTTTAAGTAAGATGAAATAGTGTGAATAGTTTATTGGTTAAAGTTTCATTAAAGGAACTATTAGATAAATCAGTTTTTTCAGTACCTGATTCATTTAAGGGTAAAAATAATAGTGAACAAAAAATTATTTTAGAAGGATTAAATAAATATAAAAATAATAATAATCAATAAATAAAAGAATTAGAAGAACATATTAAGGATTTAGAAGAAATATTAAATAAGAATTAATGTAAATGACACTATGATAGATTAAATATAGATGTATTGTGTCTAATTTTATCGTCATTGCTGTCATTTTGTGTAAAAAAATCAAAAAATAATGTTATAATAGATAACTAATAATTTTAAATTAGGGAGGTTAATATGAATTTATTCAAATGTAAAGAAAACAAAATGATTGATAGTAGTGTTTTAGGTAAATCTAAATTAGAAAAAGAGTGTGATTATAAACCAGAACAGTATTCTCCATTGGCATATCAAAAATTTGAAAGAGAGACAGAACCATTTTTAACAACAAAAAGTAGTATAGATATTGAAGCAAGGGTATTTATGTTTATTTTATGTTTAAAAGAAGAAAAAAACAAGAAATATTCTATTGATGAATGTGATAAAAATATTGCATATTTATTTAAAAATTATGATGAATTAAAATCATATTTCATAAAAAATGGTGTAGTTGATATAAATAAAGAAATATTAGATCTATGCATAATGAAAAAAACAAAACGAGGAACTATTATTTCTTTAAAGGGATTATGTGACCATACAATAAAAAGATATAAATTAGGTAAAGAATTAACACAATCACAAATTGATAAAATTCATTCAAAAGGAAAAATTACTCCGGCTGAAAAAGTAGAAGAGTGGGAAAGAATTGGATTATGTGCACCAGGTGATGCAATTGGATCTGCTGCAAATAGGTGTCGTGCTTTTTCAAATTGTCATGAATGTTTAGTTGAATATGCTTCATGCCGAGAAGAATATGATAAAATGGATTTAAAACCAATTAAAACGGATGAAGGATCATATTTATTAACCAAAAAAAGAAAGTAGGTATTTAAATGAAAATAATTAGAAATGGAGTATGTTTTATTGAAAAAGAGGATCTTGAATTTTTAGGTTCATTACCAGATAATATTTATAGTATAACTATATGGGATGTTTCTTATTCTGTAAGATTTAACTTGTTAAGATATAAAAGTGAAGAAGCATCTCAGTATTTTATGAAAAAAAATTTTATATTAAATTATGATGATATAAAAAATTTATCTAAAGAAGAATTAAATAAAGTAAAATATGAATCAGAAAAAAAATTAGACGAATTATCATTAAGATGGTTAATTTCTTCTAAATATACCAAGGATGAATTAAATAATGATAAAAAATATAATTATAATTTTAAATTCTTAAAGTACTATATTGAAAGTTTAAATAAATATATTAATAATAAAGAATTATATGATGAGGAAATATCTAAGTTATCATTTAGTAATTTTAAGAAAACTAAGTTAAATAAATATTCTGCTGTTTCAAAATGTGAACCTATTTCAAAAATTTCTGTATCATCAACAGAAATGTCAAAATTAGATCAAAGTATTAAAGATAAATGTAGACAAAATGCTGATGAACAAAATAGAGGACGTGATTTTGATAAAGGTATAATGTATTTCGAGGTAGAAGGAATACAAAAAAAGAAAATAAAAGAATAGATTTCATATTAAAGAAATTACATTATTTATGTCTATAGAATTTGTTTTAAAATAAAAAATTATAAATTTAAAAATAAATCATATACAAATGACATATTATAATGTATAATTAATTTAGGAGGATATAATATGAAAAATAAAATATTGATAGGGTTAACATGTTTATTTTCATTTGCTTGTATAGTTGGATGTACAAATACAAAAGAAAATAATAAAAAAGATGAAAGTAATAAAAATAATGATACACAACAAACAGTAAAATCAAAATGTTCTTATTATGAATGTTTAACAAAGATGTCTTTGGATAATACACTTGAAGATTTAAATGAAATTGTTGGATTTGAAGCTACTAAGCTTGAAAATACAACTAGTAGTAATTTCGATAAATATGAATATGATTTTGGCAATGATAAAAAAATCACAGTATCATTTTATAATGATAAAGTATCTACAATAAAACTAGAATATGATAAAAAAGATTTAAAAAACAAAAAAGTCACACTTGAAAATTTATCAGATGTAAAAGCTAGAATTAATGATGGAATAAGTTATGAAGAATTTAAAAAGTCTGTTGGAAATGTTGATGGAACTCTTATTGAAGTTAGTTCTTGGAACAAATACGTTTGGGTAGCAGAAGATGGTAGTAGTAATGTAACTGCATCATTTGGAAAAGATGGAAATTTAAAATTCTTTAGTGGATTAGGTTTTAAATAATAGTTATAAAATGTTGACCATATTTGAGTACTGATATTCAGTACTTTTTTTGTAAAATAAAAATAGTTTTTCAACTATTTTTTTAGCTAATTCAAAGTTAATTTTTTCTCTTTTGTAATTCTTTTAAAATAATAAGAACCATTATTTTGCTCTTCTAATTCATATTCTAAATCACTATTTATACTTCTAAATTTATTATTATTAAAAAATAACATATTATAAGTAAGTAAATTATTTGAATTATTTAAAAATACTCTTGCAATATAATAATTAGAATTTAATCTATTTTGAGTACTCATCATTATATCATATTCTCTTTCAGACATATAAAAATAATCATTTTCAATAAGACTAGTTGTTTTAACTTCAACTAAATTTTCATAGATTATATTATTTTCTATATGATTATAATAAATATCGTATCCGAACCCATTTCCAAGATCTCTAGCAGTAAATCTAATATCAGTTATGTTACTTTGTTTTAAAATATTATATATATAGATTTCACCTATAACTCCAAGCTTTTTTTTAGCATAATCACTGTTTATATTTCCAGTATATTTTCTTCCATAAATTAATTCATCAGAAAGAATTTCTTCTTTAAATTTTTTAAAATCATCACTTTCATTATTTTGAAATGCTGTTTTATAATTTAAGCATTCGGTGTCGAAATCATCATAAATATTAATCACATTTTTATTATAAAATAAAGCTCTATTTTCACTTGAAAATTGATTAATTTTTTCTATTTGATCTTTTTTTATAAAACAATTATTTTGTTCTTTAGACAGCCAATATATTGCATTATACAGATTTGGAATATTTCCATAATGTTCAGGTGGAGTGTTAATTAATTTATAAAAATTTGGCATATAATTTGTGTGATTATGAAAAAAAGGTAAGTGTTTATATATTTCCTCAACTTTTCTATATTTTAAATCATCCGGTTGACCTAATACATTTATAAAATTATCATCTAAAAGTATTTTTTGATAATTATTAGTAATCCAATTTTTAATAGTAATTACATCATTATCATTAGGATTATAATAAATATAATTTTTTACAAATTCAGCAGCTTTATTATTACTTATTAGATTACCATTTATTAAATCCTTATAAATGACGTTTAAACATTTTAAAAATTCTTCTTTCATAAAATATCCCCCTAAAAATTTATTTCATATAATAGCACTAAAATAATAAAAAGTAAAATTTTGACATAAAAAAATAATTATTATATAATAACCAGAAATTGAAGGGAAAATATTATGAAATTAAAAAATAATGAAGAATATTTTAGTTATATAAGCAGATTAAAAAGGCTTGGTCAAGGGTTACAAAAGGTTGTTTATTATGATTCTAAATTAGATAAATGTATAAAGATATATCATGATATATTTGATTTAGAATTTTATGAATGTTGTAATTTTAAAGAAGAAGAAATTTTAAGATTCAAAGATTGTAAAAATGATACTTATATATTTTCATCTGATATAATACTATTAAATGATAGAATAATAGGATATATAGAAGATAAAGTATTAGGCGAAACTATTGATAAAATAAGTCCTTTATATATAAATTTAGATAACTTTATATGTGCTGTATCTAGAGTAAATATAGATATAGAAAAAATAAGTAACTATAAAATTAAAACATTTGATGTTTTATATAATATTATGTATGGTAATGGTAAAATAAGTATTATTGATTTTGATGAATATAATTTTACAGAATTAGAGTATGATAAATTACTACAACATAATAAAAACAATTTTAATATGGGAATAAAATTATTTTTAGTAGATACATATTTTGATGAATTTGTTGCTAGCAATAAATATTTAAATGAATTGTATGAGGATAAAAATATAGATATTAATCTATTCTTAAAAAGCTTTAAAAAATGTATAAATGAATATATGGATTATAATATTACAAATTTAAGTGAAGCAAAAAAATTATTAAATAAAACAAAGCATAAAGAAAACTTTATTAGAGAATATAAAATTTAAATTCTAATAAAGTTTTTTTTAATTTTTATTGACTTAAATAAAGAGTATTTTTATAATTAAATAAGGATGTGGTTTTATGATATATTTAGATTATGCAGCAAGTAGTAAAGTAGAAGATGAAGTATTAGATACATTTGTAAATATAAATAAAAAATATTATGCTAATCCTAATTCAAATCATAAATTAGGTATGGAAGTAAAGAAAGTAATAGATGATTGTACTAAAAGTATAGCAAACAAATTAAACGTTAAACCAGAAGAAATTATATATACAAGTGGAGCAAGTGAATCAAATAACTTAGCTATTAAAGGCGTTTGCGAAAGATATAAATGTTATGGGAAACATGTATTAATAAGTAGTTTAGAACATAATTCTATAGTAGCATCTGCATCAGTTATGCAAGAACTTGGATTTGAAGTAGAATTAATACCTGTAGATAAAAATGGTTTAGTTGATATAGAAAATTTAAAAAAATTAGTAAGAGATGATACTATACTTGTTAGTATATGTTCTGTTGATAGTGAACTTGGAATAGTTCAACCAATTGAAGAAATAGGGGCATTTTTAAAAAATTATCCTAATTTAATATTTCATACAGATGCAACAGCTGCAATTTCTAAAGTTAATATAGATTATAAAGATGTTGATTTAATTACTGTAGCACCTCATAAATTTGGAGGGTTACTTAGTACTGGAATATTAATAAAACGTGAAAAAGTTAGTTTAAAACCACAAATAAATGGAGGAAGAAGTACAACTGTATTTAGAAGTGGAACTCCAGATGTAGCATCTATAGCATCCATAGAAAAAGCCCTTTTTATTTCCTTATCCAATATGGAAAAAAGACAAAATTATATAAAAAAATTAAGTGATAAAATAAAAAATGAATTAAAAAAATATGATAATATTTATATAAATAATAGAGAAGATTCAATTCCAAATGTAATTAATTTCAGTATAAAAAATGTAAAAGCTTTAGATATGCAAAAATTCTTAGAAGATGAAGGTATTTATGTTTCTACAAAAATTTCTTGTTGTCCTATTAGTACACCTTCTAAACTTGTTTATGCATTAACTAAAGATAAATCCCTAGCTTTATCTTCTATAAGAGTTAGTTTATCTTATTTAACTAAAGAAGAAGAGATAAATCAATTTTTAGATACATTTAATAAAATAATGGAGAGGTTTAAATAAAATGGAAAGATATAAAGAAATAGAAAGATCAATAATAAAAAAATATCGTAAAGAAATATGGAGTCGTTTTATAAAGGCTGTTAGTGAGTATAAGCTTATAGAAGAAAATGATAATATAATGGTTTGTATATCAGGTGGAAAAGATTCATTTTTGCTTGCTAAATGTATTCAAGAGCTAAATAGACATGGTAAGGTAAAATTTAATGCTAGGTATGTTGTAATGAATCCAGGATATAATGAATATAATAAAAATTTTATAATAGAAAATGCTAAATTATTAAATGTTCCAATTGAAATATTTGAAAGTGATATATTTGATGTAGTAGAAAAAATAGATAAAAGTCCTTGCTATTTATGTGCTAGAATGAGAAGAGGTTTTTTATATAGTAAAGCAAAAGAATTAGGTTGTAATAAAATAGCTTTAGGTCATCATTTTAATGATGTTATTGAAACAACTTTACTTTCAATGTTTTATGGTTCAGAAGTTAAAACAATGCTACCAAAACTTCATAGTGATAATTTTGAAGGACTTGAACTTATAAGACCTCTTTACTTAGTAAAAGAAGAAGATATTATAGCATTTAAAAATTCAAATGATTTAACATTTATAAATTGTGCTTGTAGATTTACAGAAGGATGTTCCTTAATAAATGATGGAACAAGTAAAAGACGTGAAATTAAAGAATTAATTAAAAATATGAAAAAAGTAAATAAAAATGTAGATGATAATATTTTTAAAAGTATGGATAATATTAATTTAGATTGTGTTTTAGGTACTAAGAAAAATAAAAAGTATAAAAGTTTTTTAGATGAATATTAATTTAATTTTAATTTAATAAAAGTATTTTATTATTTAGATGGTGATATTATGAGGATTTTAATTATTGAAGATGAGTTTAATTTAGCTGATGCAATTAAATCTAGATTAGAGGAAGATTATATAGTAGATATAGAAACAGATGGATTAAATGGATATTATAAGGCATTAGAAAATAATTATGATTTAATTATATTAGATATAATGTTACCTAATATGGATGGAGTTTCAATATTAAATGAGTTAAGATGTAATAATATTGATAGTAAAATAATTATGTTAACAGCTAAATCAATGATTGAAGATAAGTTAACTTGTTTTAAAGATGGTGCTAATGATTATTTAACTAAACCATTTCATATAGATGAGTTAATTGCTCGTATAAATGTTCAATTAAATAATTTTAGCCAAAAAATAAAATACAAGGATTTAGAACTAGATATTAAAAGTTCTAAATTAATTTGTACAAAAAATAATGAAGAAGTAGAACTTGTATGTAAAGAATTTAAATTACTTGAATATTTTATGAATAATAATGAACAAATTTTATCTAAAGAACAAATTTATGATAAAGTATGGGGAATGGATAATGAAATAGAATCTAATAATTTAGAGGTATATTTAACATTTATAAGAAGAAAATTAAAAGCTATAGGAACAGTTGTAAATATAAAGTCAGTTAGAGGACTTGGATATAAAATGGAGGGATAATATGAAAAAATTAAAAAATAAAGTATTTTATACAATATTTTTAATTTTAACATTATCTCTTTTTACTTTTATTTTTCTTTTAAATTTACAAAATTATTTTGAACAAAAAAATAATATAATGAATAGTTTAAATACATTAAATAAAAATAATGATTTTAATAAAGATATAAAAGATGATAGACCTGATATTAAATTTATGGATTCTTTAATATATACTGTTTTAATAGATGAAAACGATAATATTAAAGAAGTTATTAATCATAGTAATAATGGTTTAAGTACTAATGAAGTTAGAAGTGTTGCACTTAAAATATTAAATAGTAATATAAAAGATAAATATATTTCTAATTTATATTTTTCTAATTATTCATATTCATATTTTAAAGGTGATTCTTTAGTAATAGTAGATAATAGTAAATATAAAAATATATTGTTAAAATATTTTTATATTTCTATTTTAATATTTATTTTGTTTGAAATTTTATTTTTATTTATTTCAAAACTTATTACAAATTGGATTATAAAACCAGTAATTGATAGTTTTAATAAGCAAAAAACATTTATAGAAGATGCTTCTCATGAGTTAAAAACTCCTTTAGCTGTAATTTTAGCAAGTATAGATGCTTATTTAAAAAATAATGATATCAAGTGGATTAATAATATTAAAGCAGAATCTGATAGAATGAATTTGCTTATAACAGATTTATTAGAATTAGCGTCTACTGAGAAAAAAGAAACATTTAATTTTGAAAATAGAAATTTATCTAAAATAGTTGAGTTATCTGCTTTAACATTTGATGCAATCGCATATGATAAAAATATAAAGATAAAATATTTTATTGATAAAGATATTTATATGAAATGTGATGATAATAGTATTAAACAATTAGTTGAAATATTACTTGATAATGCTATTAAACATTCTAATAAAATTATAGAATTGCATTTAAATTTAGAAAACAATAATATAATTCTTAAAGTTATAAATGATGGAGAAGAAATAAAAAGAGAAGATGAAGAAAAAATATTTGAAAGATTTTATCGAGTTGATAAATCAAGAAATAGGAGTACTAATCGTTATGGGTTAGGACTTGCTATTGCTAAAAATATTGTTTTAAATCATAATGGTAGAATAAGTGCAAGTTCTAGTAATCATATAACAACATTTAAAATTGTATTTAAAAAAGTTTAAAAAACTTTTTTTTAATTTTTATTTAATAAATGTTATGTATTATTATTTTAGTAAAGGAGAAGGTGATAATAAACGACAAAAAATTTAATTGATAAGTTATAAAATAAGTGAAAGGAATGATATTATGAAGAGAAAATTAAAAAATATAATTATGATTATAGCAGTAGTATTAACAGTTATATCTATGGTATTTACAGTTTATTATGTGAAAAAAAATAATAATATATCTAATAATATGGGTAATAATTTAGAAGCAAATAAACCTGATGAAATACCTAATAATTCAAGTAATGAAGGTATGGAAATGCCAAAGGATAATTCAAATGATCAAAATAAGGAAAATTCTAATGACAACTCAAATGATCAAGATAAAGAAAATTCTAGTGATAACTTAAATAATGGACAAGATAGTGAGATTACAAGAGAAAATGATAATGTGCCAGATAATAATATGATGGAGAAAAAATCTGATAATGGTATGCCAACTATGCCTGGTAATACAAATAATAAAATAGAAGTTAAATATTATGGTATATTTTTAATAGAAAGTTTAATTTTATCAGTATTAGTAATATATTTAATAATGTCACATTTTAATAAAAAAACATTTAAAGAAACATTTAAAAACTCTGATAAAGTAGTTATAAATATATTATCAATTATAATACTTACATCACTTTTTACATATATAAATAAAGAAATAACTGAAAATTATTTAAAAGAAGAAAAAATGGAAGATAAAAATTTAAATAATTCAAATAATACAAGTGTAAAATATAGTGCAACTAAAGAAATAAGTGAAGAATCTAATCTTACAGATCAGGAATACAGTTCTTCAGAAAAGAATAAAAATGCCTTATTAGTAACTGGTGATACTAATGTAGTAGTATCTAATTCTAAAATTGTTAAAACAGGTGATTCAACAGATTCAGATAATACAAGTTTTTATGGAACAAATGCTGGTATCCTTGCTAAGGATAAGGCAAATTTAACTTTAAAAAATATAGAAGTTACAACAAATGCTAAGGGTGCTAATGGTGTTTTTAGCTATGGTGGTTCTATATCTACTAATAATACATCAAGTGATAAAACAACTATTAATATAAGTGATTCTAAAATTACTACAACAGGTGATAATTCAGGTGGTATCATGACAACTGGTGGAGGTATTATGAATGCTTCTAATTTAACTATAAATACAAGTGGTGTATCAAGTGCAGCAATTAGAACTGATAGAGGTGGAGGAGAAGTAAATGTTGATAGTGGAACGTATAAAACAACAGGAAGTGGATCTCCAGCAATTTATTCAACTGCCAATATAAATGTTAGTAATGCAACATTAATATCAGAAGCATCAGAAGGTATTATAATAGAGGGTAAAAATTCTGTTACAATTACTAATTCTAATTTAACAGATACTAATAACAAATTAAATGGAAAATCAACAACATATAAAAATATATTTTTATATCAATCAATGAGTGGAGATGCTAGTGTAGGTGAAGCAACATTTACTGCAAAAAATAGTAAAATAACGACAAATAAAGGTGATTCCTTTTATGTAACAAATACGACTGCTACAATTAATTTAGAAAATAGTGAAATTATAAATAATGATTCATCAGCAAATTTTTTAAGAATTCAAAAAGATTCATGGGGAACTACGGGATCTAATGGTGGAAATGTAACTCTTAATATGAAAATGGAAAAAGTAGAAGGAGCAATAGTAGTTGATTCTATTTCAACATTAACTATGAATTTAGAAGATGAATCAAGTTTTGTAGGACAAATAAATAATTCTAATAGTGCAAAAGAAATTAATTTAAAATTAAGTAAAAATTCTAAAATAAAATTAACACAAGATAGTTATATAAGTAAATTAACTAATGAGGATACATCAAATAGTAATATAGATTTTAATGGATATAAATTATATGTAAATAATAAGGCTATAAATTAATAGCCTTTTTTTGTCACTTTAAAGTCACATTAAAATAATATATTTTTATTGGAGGGATAAAATGGAAATATTAAAAATAGAAAATTTATGTAAAACATATGGAAAAGGAGAAAATAAAGTAAATGCTGTTGATAATGTATCTTTAAGCATTGAAAAGGGTGAATTTGTTGCCATAGTAGGAGCAAGTGGATCAGGTAAAAGTACATTGCTTCATCTAATTGGTGGAGTTGATAAACCAACAAGTGGTAAAGTATTTATAGATGGTGTTGATATATATAAAATGAGTGATGATGAACTTTCTATATTTAGAAGAAGACAAATTGGTTTAATATATCAATTCTATAATTTAATACCAATTTTAAATGTATGTGAGAATATTACATTACCTTGTCTTCTTGATTCAAATAAAGTTGATAATAAAAGATTAGACGAATTATTAAAGGTACTAAATTTAGAAAAAAGAAAAAATCATTTGCCTAATGAATTATCAGGAGGACAACAACAAAGAGTTGCAATTGCACGTGCTATTATAAATAATCCAGCAATTGTTTTAGCAGACGAGCCAACTGGAAACTTGGATAGTGAGGCTAGTGAAGAAATTGTATCACTTTTAAAACTTTCAAATAAAAAATATAATCAAACTATTATAATGATTACTCATGATTTAGAAATTGCTTCTATTGCAGATCGTGTTATAACTGTTGAAGATGGTAAAATTATAAAAGATGAGAGGAATTAGCAATGAATATATTAAAAAGATTTACAATCAAAAATATCAAATTAAATAAAAAAAGAAGCATTGTTACAATAATAGGTATAATTTTATCAACTGCTTTGATCTGTACAGTAGCTGGTATGTTTGAATCATTTAGAAAAACAATGGTAAATGCTGTAATTAAAGAAACAGGAGATTATCACGCCGAGTTTGTTGATGTTGATAAATCAGATATAAAGTATATAGAAGAAAATAGAAATGTAGTAAAAACGTATTTAAGTGATACAAGTTATTATGTTAAATTAATGGATGATTATTATATTGAGGTAAATTCATATAGTAGTAATTACTTAGATGATATGATAAAGCTAGATAGTGGAAGACTTCCTAATAATAGTAATGAGATAATTGTTTCAAAAAATTTAAAAGATGATTATAAATTAAATAGTGAAGTTAATTTAGAACTATTAAAATTAAAAGATCCTGATCAATATATATATGATGAAGATGGAAATTTGAATCTAATACATAATAGTTATAAAAAATATAAAGTAGTAGGCTATATTTATGAAGAAAATAATTATCAACCAAAGCAAATAATAACTAATTTAGATAAAGTAGAAAATAAAGCAAGTGTCTTAGTAAAATATAAAAATATAAAAGATACTTATAAATTAACAAAAAAAATAAATGAAAAAAAATATGAAGTTAATTATAACTCAGATTTACTTAGATGGTCACTTGTTTTGAAAGATGACAATACGATACAAACATTAAAATGGATAGTTTTAATTATAATATTTGTAATTGTTTTATCAAGTGTTTTTGTAATAAGAAATAGTTTTGCAATATCAATAACAGAAAAATTAAAAGAATTTGGCATGTTATCTAGTATAGGAGCAACTAAAAAACAAATAAGAAAATCTGTATTATATGAAGGATTTATATTAGGAATAATTGGTATACCACTTGGAATAATTTTAGGATTTGCTGTAATATGGTTACTTATATTATTTTCAAATATAATGTTAGGCTCAATGATAAATGAATTAGAATTTGTTGTTTATATACCAATAAGTGCTGTTTTAGCTTCTATAATATTAGGTGTAATAACTATTTATTTATCATCAATTGCATCAGCTTACAAAGCAAGTAAAATATCACCTATAGAGGCGATTAAAGAAAATAATGAAATAAAAATTAAAAGTAAAAAAGTTAAATCACCTAAATTTATTAGAAAAATATTTAAAATAGGTGGAGATATAGCATATAAAAATTTAAAAAGAAATAAGAAAAAGTATAGAACAACTGTAATATCATTAGTAGTTAGTATAACTATATTTATAGCTCTTTCAACATTTATAAATTATGGATTTAAAATGTCAAATAGATATTATAAAGAAATGCCTTATAATGTAAGAATAACAGATCGTAGTGATATGATAAAAACAGAAAAAGATTATAATAAAATTTTAGAAAGTAAATATATAAAAGAATATTCTATTAAAAAAACAAGTTATATAGAATTAGATAATAAATATTTAACAGATGATGGAAAAAAATTCTTTGAAGATGGTAGTAATGGAATTAATATTTTATCAATTGGAAATGCAAATTATAAAAAATATATAAAAGAATTAAATCTTAATTATGAAGATGTAAAAGATAAGGCAATTTATGTAAAAAATAGTATTTATTTAGATGATTCTAAAATATTAAATGCATATAACTTTAAAGCTAATCAAGTAGTAGAAGGAAAAATAAATGAAAAAACCTATAAAATTAAAATTGCTAAAATAACAGATAAAACAGGATATTTAATTGAAAATTATGCATATGGATCAGGTGTTTTACTTGTAAGTGATGAAATGTTAAAAAATATTGGTGTAGAAACTGTTGAAGGACTTGATATTCAATCAAATAAACCATATGAATTAACAGAAGAAATTAATAATTTAGAAATAAAAGAACTTACAGTTGATAACTTAAAAGAATATCAAGATCAGATGAATAACATGGTTATATGGATATCAGTATTCTTATATGGATTTATTATTGTAATAACTTTAATAGGTGTTACTAATATATTTAATACAATAACAACTAATATGAATTTAAGAAGTAAAGAATTTGCTATGTTAAAAAGTATAGGAATGACTAAAAAAGAATTTAATAATATGATAATGTTAGAAAGTTTCTTTTATGGTGTTAAATCTTTATTTATAGGATGCTTATTAGGTACTATATTATCATATTTAATATATATTGCTTTTAAAAATTCTATTGATTTTGGGTTTATGTTACCAGTTAAAGCAATTATAATATCAGTTGTATTTATATTTTCAGTAGTAGGACTTATAATGAAGTATTCACTTAATAAAATAAATAAACAAAATATAATAGAAACAATAAGAAAAGACAATATTTAGGACTATTTTAAGTCCTTTTATTGTATAATATAGGTGGTGATTTTATGAAACTATTAACAGTAGAAGATAATTTGATGATACTTAAAGGATTAAAGTATTACTTGGAAAGTGAAGGTTTTGTAGTTGATAAGGCTACAACTTATAAGGAAGCTTTAGATTTAATTTTATTTAATAATTATGATTTAATTCTTCTAGATATATCTCTTCCTGATGGTGATGGTTTTAATTTAGCTAAAGAGATAAAAGAAAACTATAAAATACCAATTATATTTTTAACAGCTAAAGATGATATAGATGATATTTGTAATGGTCTTTTACTAGCAAGTGATTATATAGTAAAACCATTTAGAAATAGAGAATTATTGTCAAGAATAAAAAAAGCTTTACATTTAAATGATATTATAGAATTTAATAACTTAAAAATAGATACAAATAAAAAAGAAATATATAAAAATAATGTAGAAATTAATTTAACAAGTTTAGAATATAAATTATTTATGAGTCTTTTAGATAATAGAAATAAAGTATTATCAAGAGAATTTTTACTTGATAAAATAGAAAGAGAAACAGGTAATTTTGTAAATGATAATACTTTAAGAGTTTATATAAAAAGAATAAGAGAAAAATTAAATGATGAAAATATAATTAGAACGGTAAAAGGAATAGGGTATGTAATAGATGAAAAATAAAAATACAAATAATTTTATAATAATAAGTTTTATTATATTTATATTATCAATAATAATTAATATTAGTTTAAATAATTATTATAAAAGTAGATATAATAAAATAGTAAATAATAATATAAATGGCATAGTAGGTATTATAAAAGATAAATATCCTAATATAAAAGATGAAGAAATAATTAAA
Source organism: uncultured Bacilli bacterium (assembly GCA_934130005.1). GTDB lineage: Bacteria > Bacillota_I > Bacilli_A > RF39 > UBA660 > OMSK01. Next base: position 23,803 of record CAKOXD010000004.1, on the reverse strand, counting down.
ATTATAAATAGTGAAACTATAAATAATAACTTAAAAAAATATGGAATTGATAATAAATCATCAAGCATTAATAGTCTAAATAAAGAATATAAAAATAATTTAATTATAAGTAATATAATAATATCAATAATTTTTGTAATATATATATTATTATTTATAATAAATATGAAAAAAAGAGATAAAAATATAAAAAAACTTGTTAAAGTAATAGAAAAAATTAATAATAAAGATTATAGTTTAGAGATAAATGATAATAGTGAAGATGAACTTTCAAATTTAAAAAATGAGCTTTATAAAGTAACAATAATGTTAAAAAATGAAGCATTAAATAAAGAAATAGAAAAGGAAGCTATAAAAAATGGTGTAGCAAATATTTCTCATCAGATAAAAACACCACTTACTTCTATTGCTATATTAATAGATAATATTATAGAAGATAAAGATATGGAAGATAGTATAAGGCAAGAGTTTTTAAAAGATATTAGAAGAACTATAGATGATATTAACTATTTAGTTGTATCTTTACTTAAATTAGCTCGTTTTGATGCTCAAGTAATTAAATTAAAAGAAGAAAAAATAAATGCATCTCTTTTAATAGAAAAGGCAACATCAAAATTAAAAAGTATAGGTGATTTAAAAAATATAAAATATAATATAAATGTTGATAAAAATATTTATTTTATAGGAGATTTTATGTGGGAAGTAGAAGCTATATCCAATATTTTAAAAAATGCTATAGAATACTCTAATAATGATGGTTCTATTGATATAGATGTAGTAAAAAATAATTTTTATACAAAAATAACTATAAAAGATTATGGAAAGGGAATGAAAGGTAAAGATATAAAAAATATATTTAAAAGATTTTATAAAGGAGAAGCAAGCGATATAAATAGTTATGGAATAGGTTTATCACTATCTAATACAATAATTGAAAATGATAATGGCTTTATAAAAGTAAAATCTAATGTAAATAAAGGAACAACTTTTGAAATAAAGTATATGAAAAGATAAAAAAATGTTATAATAAATATGGTGATAAGATGATAAAATTAGTACTTGTAAGACACGGAGAAAGTATTTGGAATAAAGAAAATAAATTTACTGGATGGACGGATGTTGAATTGTCAGAAAATGGTAAAATAGAAGCTCATAATGCTGGGAAATTATTAAAAGAAAAGGGATATACATTTAATGTTGCTTATACATCTCTTTTAAAAAGAGCAATTGATACATTAAATATAATTTTAGATGAAATGAACTTAAATATTGAAGTAAAAAAATCTTTTAAACTAAATGAAAGACATTATGGAGCACTTCAAGGATTAAATAAAGATGAAACAAGAAAAATATATGGTGAAGAACAAGTAAAATTATGGAGAAGAAGTGTTGATGTAAGACCACCAGCACTTACTAAAGATGATTTTAGATATCCGAAAAATGATATAAAATATAAAGATTTAAAAGATGAAGAAGTACCATTAACAGAGAATTTAAGTGATACAATAAAAAGAGTTATAGATTATTATAATAATGAAATAGTAAAAGATCTTTTAAATAATAAAAAGGTAATAATAGTAGCTCATGGAAATAGTTTAAGAGGACTCATTAAATATTTGGATAATATAAGTGATGAGGAAGTTGTTAACTTGGAATTAGATACAGGTAGACCAATTATTTATGAATTAGATAATAATTTAAAACCAATTAGGCATTACTATTTAAAATAGTTTACAAAAACATTTATTTTTGGTATAATCTTTGTAGATGCTAGGAGGATATTTATGAGTAAGAAAATAACAATATGCAATGTAAATAATCATAAGTTTGAAGCTGATTTAATTTTATGTTTTGAAGTACCTGAAATAGATGAAAAATATATTGTTTATAGTTTTCCTAGTAATAATGATTTAGTAACGATAAATGTAGGAAATTTAAGAAAAAAAGATGATAATAGTTACTATATAGAAGAGTTAGATAATGAAGAAGAATGGAACTTTGTAAAAAAAGTAATGCTTCAAATATTAGAGGAGGATAGATAATAATGGCAAGAGTAATTTCAATTGAACCTTTAGTACCTCCGGATGAAGTAAAAATAATGACAACTAACCCAAATACAGAAAGAAGATATGCTGTTGATAAAGAAGTGGTATCATCAATAGAAAAGTTTAATGAAAGCGGAATAAAAAAAGGTATTATTTCATCAGAAACAGTAAAAGAAATAAAACCAGAGTTTGAAGGTGATTTACCTCAATATGAAGAAAAGCCAACATTAAAAAGTATATTTCGTAGATTAGGAACTTTAAATGGAAGATTAAGTAAAGATAAAAGTTTTAAAGATTTAATTGTAAAACCTAAAGAATTACAAGATGCAATAAGTACTTTAAACTTAGAAAAACAAGCTAATGAAATGGAAGAACTTTTAAAAAATACAAATCAAATAATTGAAGAAAAAAATAATACAATAAAAGAATTACAAGAACAAATAGAAAATTTACAAAGAGAAAATAAAGCTTTAAAAGCAGTAAATGAAGTATTAATTGGAAGTGATGAGGTAAAAGAAGAAAAGGTTAGATAAATAATCTTTTTTTTGTTGTAAATTATTTATTTAAATAGTATAATTAAATTAGGTGATATATGTGGCGTATATGTGGTTAATTATAATAATATTATTAATAATAGTAGAAGTAATGACTATTAACTTAACAACTATATGGTTTGTTATTAGTGGATTATTTGCTTTACTACTATCATTTTTTACAGATAATTTTCTAATTCAATTTTCTGTATTTACAGTAGGCGGTATAATTTTACTTATAGTTACAAGACCTATATTAAAAAATATAATAAAAGAAAATAAAGAATCAACAAATTTAGATAGAGTAATTGGTATGGAAGGAATTGTAACATCTAAAATAAAGAAAAATTTACCAGGAGAAGTAAAAGTAGATGGTAAGAGATGGACAGCTATTGCTTCTAAAAATATTGATGTTGATAGTACTGTTAAGGTACTTTCAATAGATGGCGTAAAATTAAAAGTAGAGAAAATGGAGGAATAATATGGAATTTTTACTAATTTTAATCGTTTTAATTGTTGTTATAGTACTTCCAAGTATTAAGGTAGTACCACAAGCTAGAGCTTATGTTATTGAAAGAATAGGTTCATATCATGAAACATGGAGAAATGGATTACATTTTAAAATACCATTTTTAGATAGGGTTGCTAATAACGTTTCATTAAAAGAAATAGTTAAGGATTTTGCTCCACAACCTGTTATTACGAAAGATAACGTAACTATGCAAATAGATACAGTTGTATATTTTCAAATAACAGATCCTAAATTATATACATATGGTGTTGAAAATCCAATTAATGCTATTGAAAATTTAACTGCAACTACACTTCGTAATATAATAGGAGAACTTGAACTTGATCAAACTCTTACTTCAAGAGATATAATTAATTCAAAAATGCGTTCTATATTAGATGAAGCAACTGATCCATGGGGAATTAAAGTAAATAGAGTTGAAGTAAAAAATATTTTACCACCTCGTGATATACAAGAGGCTATGGAAAAACAAATGCGTGCAGAACGTGAAAGAAGAGAAAAAATCCTTCAAGCTGAAGGAGAAAAAAAATCTAGTATATTAATAGCTGAAGGAGAAAAAGAAAGTGCAATTTTAAGAGCCGAAGCTAAAAAAGAATCGCAAATTAAAATAGCAGAAGGAGAAGCAGAAGCATTACTTAAAATGAAACAAGCAGAAGCTGATTCAATTAAACTTATAAAAGAAGCTAAAGCAGATAAAGCTGTTTTAACATTAAAAAGTTTTGAAGCATTAAGCAATGTAGCAAATGGAACTGCAACTAAAATAATAGTTCCATCAGAACTTCAAAACATAGCTACACTTGGAACAACAATAGAGGAAATGTTTAAAGATACTAAAAATTAGTATCTTTTTTTACTATTGAAGCAAAAAAAGTGACATAACAAAAATTTTTCTTGACTTCATATTTTCAATATGTTAAAATGGTGAACTGTGTGGGGTGATAATATGAAAAAAGAAGTAGTAAAATTATTAATAAATGGGGGAATTTTAACACTTTTAACAACACCTACAGTTTTTTTAAATGTAAAATTAAATCATGAAACTAAATTTAGACAAATAACTATTAGTAAAGAAGAATTATATAGCCAAAATAATATAACAATAGAAGAAAAAAAAGTTTCATTATCTTCATCTAATATAGATGATACATTAGATTATGTATTACAAATAGAAGAGTATTCTAATATTTTTGGATTAGATAGTAATCAAGTATTATCTAAAGTAATAGAATATACTGATAATTTTACAAAACCCGAATTTTTAAATGATAACCAAATATGTGATTTTGGTATTAAGTTTGAAAATAAAGAACAAGCTATAATATACTTTATAAGAGATATTGATATGGATTATACTAAATATGGTTTTGATGAAAGTGTTTTAAAAAATACAGATTATAATGAAGATTTAGAATGTGAAGAAATGGTAGAAAAATATAGTGAAATCTTTAATATTGATAAAAGAATTCCAATGTCTATTATTTATACAGAGTCTCATTATACGTTAAGTAGTAAAAACTTTAATGAAAGAAATAATCCAGCTGGAGCAGGACATATATATTATGATACCTTGGAAGAAGGAGTAATATATCATATTATTAATTTAAAATATAATTATGCAGATTACTCAAACGATATATCTTTTTTTGAAGAGGCACAAAGTAAGTATTGTCCAGATAATGATGGAAGTTGGATAACATTTAATGAAAATTATTATCAAATATTAACTGATGATTATTATCATTATTTAAACTTAAGAAAAGAAAAGGTACTAACTAGATAGTATCTTTTTTTAAATGTTTTATTATTTTTTTGTATTGATGATTTGTAACTAAAATAATACTTATACTTGTTGATATAATAAGTCCCCACATTCCAATTTTTAAAAATGATAATAAAGTTAATAATATAGTTCTTGTTAACATACCTATTAATGTTCCATTCATTGCATCACGAGCTTTACCCATAGCTTGTAAGCTACTTGTAAGTGGAGATTGAATATATTGAATTAAACATATAGGTGCTAATACCCTTAAATAAGTTACACCTTCAGTTGTATTATATAAAAATTTTAAACAAAATTCTGGAAATATTAAGAAAAATATAGTTACTGGTACTCCAATTAATAAAGATACAAAAATAGCCTGTTTGATTTTACTTTTAGTATATTTTATATTTTTATTAGAGTAAGATTTACTTATTACTGGTATTAAAGCTTGTGAAATAGCAGCTGTAAAAAATGAAGGCAGTAATAATAATGGTAATACAAATCCACTTATAATTCCATATTCATATACAATATAATTATTAGAATAACCAACTTTTAAAAGGATAGTTGTTAAAATAATTGGCTCTAAAAAATAACCAATATTTCCTATTAATCTTCCTATCATAGTTGGAAAACTAATAAAAAGTACATTTTTTATGTTAGTTTTATTTATTAAAAAATCATTTAATTTAATATTTTTATTTGGTAAACAAAAAGTTAATATTATAATAGAAGATAATTCACTAAATATATTAGAAATAATTATAAAAGCTACTGTATACTCAATTCCTTTTTTTAAAAATAAGGGAATTCCTATTATTAAAACAATTAATCTTATTATATCTTCACATATATTTGATATAACATGAGGAAGCATTCTTTCTTTTCCAAAAAAGTAACCTCTTATAATTGAAGATATTGATATAAAAGGAAGAACAAAACCAATAGCAATCAATCCATAATAAGTTCTTGGTTCGTGAAGTAAGTTGTTTGAAATAAATTTTCCAAATATAAATAATAATATAATAATTAAAATATTAACAATAAAAGAAATAGGCATAATAGATAAAATAATATTTTTGTTGTTATATTTATCTTCAGCTACTAGTTTTGAAATCGCAACTGGTAGCCCAAATGTTGCTATTGATATAAGTAACATATAAGTAGGTGAAATCATCATATAAATACCTATACCCATTGTACCAATTAATCTAGTCATAATTATTTTAATAATCATTCCTAATACTTTTGTTATTAATCCACCTATAATTAAAATAATACTTGATCTAATAAATTTACTTTTTTTCATTTTTCACCTCTAAAAACTTTAAAAATTAATTATTTTAATATATAATATATATATGAGATTGTAAGCATATTTATTTATAAGGAGGAATTAATTATGGATATAGTGTTTGATTCAGTAGAAGAACTATACAAAAGAATAAAACCTGCACTTAAAACAAAAAAAGAAGAAATGCGTAGAAGTGGTTATATCTATATTAAAGAAGAAGATATTTGGAATTATTTAAAAGAAGTAAAATGGATTAATTCTAAAAATTTATCACTTTATCAAATGGTTAGTGATGTTTTAAATGTTGATGATATGCTTATAGATAAATATTTGAAAGAAAAATTAAATATGAGAAATCGTATGATATATTTTGACAATTAGAGGGTGATTATATGATAAGAAAAGATAAAAAATATAAAAATTATAAGTTAATAGAATATACAGATATATTAGTAGGAATGTCTGTTGCTAGTAAACAAGGTGACAAAGATATGGTAGAGTCACTTAGAGAATTATTTAATAGTATGGAAGTTGATTCTGTATTAATAGATAAACATAATTATGTACGTATAAATAAAAATAGTAAAATAATTAAATTTTTAGTTGAGCAAGCTGATATAATAGATTTTGATACTCATATAGATCATGATATATTAAAAGATGCTTTAACAAGAGCTTATTTTGAATTTAATTATGAAATGAAAAATAAAATATCCGCATATTTTAGAAAATATGTAGAAAATGAAATAGAAGGTATAGATAATACGATAATAAAAGAAGAAATAAAAAATGATAAAGAATTATTAGATTATATAAAAAAATATGATAATTTTACAATGTATGTTGAAGATAAGGTTAACAAAAATATAGAAATAAAAGAAAAATTAAATGTAAAAAAGTATACAGTATAAAAAGGAGATGGCGCCTGTGACAAAAGTAAATGTTGGGCTAAAATATGAAGATTTAATAGAAAAAGTTAAAACTTATATAACGAATGAAGAAGATTTAAAATTAATAGATAAAGCCTATAATTTTGCTAAAGAACAACACTTTGGAGTAAAAAGAATGACAGGTGAGCCATATATAGAACATCCTTTAAATGTTGCTTATATTCTAACTGAAATAAATGCAGATGCAGCAACTATTTGTGCTGGTCTTCTACATGATGTATTAGAAGATTGTGATGTAACTAAAGAAGAAATGTCAAGTATTTTTAATGATGAAATTGCTAATTTAGTAGATGGTGTAACTAAGATTAATAAACTTAATTTTGATACATCAAATGGTAGTAGTGTTATGATAGCAACTCAAAGAAAAATACTAGTTGGATTATGTGAAGATGTTAGGGTAATAATTATAAAATTAGCTGACAGATTACATAATATGAGGACACTTTGGGTCCATCCTGAAGAAAAACAAAAAGAAAAAGCAATAGAAACATTAGAAATATTAACTCCTATTGCCCATAGACTTGGAATGAATAAAATAAAAAGTGAATTAGAAGATTTATCACTTAGATATTATAAACCAGAAGTATATTATTCTATAGTAGAACAATTAAATCAATCAAAAGTTGAAAGAGATAAAGTAGTAGAAGAAATGAAAACAAGTGTTTCTAAATTACTTGATCAAAATTCAATTAAACATGAAATAAAAGGTAGAGCTAAAAGTATATATAGTATTTATAAAAAACTTGATAAAGGCAAAAAGTTTAATGATATATATGATTTATTAGCACTTCGTGTTTTTGTCGATACAAAAGCAGAATGTTATAAGGCTCTTGGAATAATTCATTCTAAATATAGACCAATTCCTAAAAGATTTAAAGATTATATAGCTATGCCTAAAACTAATATGTATCAATCACTTCATACAACTGTATTTGGTGACTTTGGATATTTATTTGAAATACAAATTAGAACATATGAGATGGATGAAGTAGCAGAAAGAGGTATTGCTTCTCACTGGGCATATAAAGAAAATAATGGTGATGCTAAAAGTTTAATGCAAAATAATATGGAACAAAAATTACAATTTTTCCGTTCTATAATTGAACTTAATAGTGAAGAAGCAAAAGATGAAGATTTTATCAATTCTGTTAAAGAAGATGTATTTAATAATACAATTTATGTATTTACACCAAATGGAGATGTATTAGAACTTCCAAATGGATCAACTCCTATAGATTTTGCATATAAAGTTCATACAAAAGTAGGAGATAAAATGGTTGGGGCTATAGTAAATAATAATATTGTTCCAATTGATTATAAATTAAAAAATAATGATATAGTTAAAATTAATACTAATCAAAATTCATTTGGACCTAGTCGTGAATGGTTAAATATAGTAAAAACTAATCATGCTAAAAATAAAATAAAAGGTTTCTTTAACCGTATAGAAAAAGAAGAATATTTAAAAAATGGTGAAGAAATATTAAATAAAGAATTAAGAAAAAGAAAATTATCAATTAGTGAATTTTTATCAAATGAAAATGTAGATAAAATCTTAAAAGAATATAAATATGAAAACTTAGATGAATTATATATTAGTGTAGGAAATAATAGTATACAAGTAGGATCAATAATTAATTTAATAACTGAAGAAAATAAAGATACAAAAGAAGAAATTATTTTAAGAAAAACTAAAAATAAAGAAGTTGAAAAACCTCAAATAAAGAATGATATATTAGTAGAAGGAATAGATGATATAAAAGTTAATTTAGCATCTTGTTGTAATCCAATTCCACAGGATAGAATAGTAGGATATATAACAAAAGGATATGGTATAACAGTACATAGAGCAATGTGTCCTAATGTTAAAGAGTTAGAAGAAAGAATTGTAGATGTAAAATGGAATACAGAAATAACAAAAAAATATCCAACTAATTTAATTATTCACGCATTAAAAAAAGAAGATTTATTATTAAATATAATAGCTAAAACAACTAAAAGTAATGTAAGTATTAGAAGTATAAATACATATATAAATAAAACTGATAATGTATATGAATTAACTGTTTTAACTGAAAATAAAGAAAATCTTGTTAAATTTATGACAGATTTAAGACAAATGAAAGATATACTAGAAGTAGAAAGACTTATAAAATAATGAGAGTTTTAGTACAAAGAAGTTTAAATTCAAGTGTATCTGTTAATAATAAAATAGTAGGTAGAATAGATAAAGGACTAGTTTTATTTGTTGGATTTAGAAACGATGATACATTAGAGGATATAAATTATTTAGTAAAAAAAATTATTAATTTAAGAATATTTGATGATGAATTAGGTGTTATGAATAAATCATTAAAAGATATAGATGGAAATATTTTAAGTATTTCACAATTTACTCTTTATGCAAATACGAAAAAAGGAAATAGACCAAGTTATATAGATTCTATGAATGGAAATGAAGCAATTAAATTATATGATATATTTAATTCAGAGCTTAGAAAAAATAATATAAAAGTTGAAACAGGTATATTTGGTAGTGATATGAAAGTTAATATTTTAAATGATGGACCTGTTACTATATTATTAGAAAGTAGGAATTCAAATGAAAAATAAAATTAATTTTAAATTAGTTAATATAGCTATAATAGCTTTAATTATATTCTTAATATATCAAACAGGTAATTTATGGATGGGCGTAGTTGGTAAATTCTTTAAGATAATGATGCCATTTATAATTGCATTTGTAATAGCTTATGCATTATATCCATTCTTAAAATATTTAGAAAATAAAAAAGTTCCAAAAGGTTTAGCAATTTTTATTATAATAGCTTTATTTTTAGGAATAGTAGCATTTACTGTATTCTTAGTTGTACCACTTTTATTTAATCAAACAGTAAGTTTATTTAATTCTGCTATTTCTTTTGTAAAAGACTTATCAAAAGAATATAATTATGATTTTGGTCCAATACAAAAATCATTAACTAACGGATTAAATGATATTGTTATGGGTGTTGGTAAATATGTATCAAATGGTGCGATTAATTTGATAAATGTTTCTGTAGGATTTATAACAAATGTATTTTTATGTTTTACAGCAGCTATTTACTTTTTAATTGATATGAGTTCAATTAGAAAAGAAATAAAAAAATATTTAAAAACTAAATCAGATAAGACATATAGATATATTAAAACAATAGATGAAGAAATGAAAAATTATTTATCTGGATTTGTTAAATTAATGATTATTTCGTTATTTGAATATTCGATTATATATGCCATTATAGGTCATCCAAATGCATTACTTTTAGGTTTCTTAGCTATGATAACTCAATTAATTCCTTATTTTGGTGGTATGATAACTAATGTAGTTGCAGCTATTACAGCTATAGTGGTTTCACCTGCATTATTTATAAGGACAGTTATTACATTCTGTATTTTATCAGTAATAGATGGTAATGTAATAGGACCTTTAGTATATGGTAAAACTAATAATGTAAAACCTGTTATTGTTATAATTTCTATAACAGCTGGTGGTATATTATTTGGTATAACAGGAATAGTAGCATCTTTCCCTGTTGCTATTATTTTAATTGCAACATATAAATTTTATAAAGAAGATATAAACGATAAATTAGAAGATATTAAAAAGAAGTAAGATATTATGAAAAAAGAAAATTTATTTACTTTAATGATTATGATTTATACAACTTGCTTACTTGTTTCTAATGTTACAGCTTTTAAAGTTGTATCTTTTTTTCATATAACTCTAACAGCAGCTACTTTGGTTTTTCCTATAACATATATTTTAGGTGATGTATTTTCAGAGGTATATGGATATAAAAAAACAAAACAAATTATACTTTCAGGATTTCTTTGTAATGCACTTATGGTAATAGTATTTTATTTAGCAATATTAATGCCTTATCCAGATTATTTTAAATATCAAAATGAATTCGAATTAGTGTTGGGAAATACACCTAGAATATTAGTAGCAAGTTTAACAGCATATTTAATAGGTGGTCTTTCTAACTCATATGTTTTAACCTTTATAAAAGAAAAAACTAGTATAAAACCATTATGGTTTAGATTAACTGTATCAACAATAGTAGGTGAATTATTAGATTCTATATTATTTGTTACTATAGGATTTATTGGAAAATTAAGTATATCAAATATAATAATAATGATTTTAAGTCAAGCAAGTATAAAAATACTAGTTGAATTTATTATGATACCAGTTGTATATAAAACAGTTAACTTTGTTAAGAAGAACATTTAGTTCTTTTTTTGTGAACTTTTATAGTATATTCGCATATCTTAAAGTGAGGGGTGAAAGATATGGCATATAAGGAAATAGTTACTAAAGCTGTTATCGGTAAAGGTAAAAAATATTTTAAAAATAATTATACTATAACAACTGAAACAACACCTACAACTGTACTTGGATGTTGGGTTATAAACCACAAATTCAAAGGTTATAAATCGGGAGATAAAATAGGTGTTGATGGAAGTTATGATGTAAATATATGGTATTCTTATGAAGGTGATAGTAAGACAACAGTTGTTAATAAAAAAATAGAATACAATGACTTGTTTAATTTAAAAGTAAAAGATAGTGCTGATTTATCAGATGATACTGAAATAATTGTTAGAACATTAAGTCAACCAAATTGTGTTAAGGTAAATATAGATTCTAATAATAATATTAACTTTGATATAGAAAAAGAAATGGGTGTTGAAATAGTAGGAGAAAAGAAAATGAAAATTGCTGTTGAAGATGAAGAAGAACCATGGGAATTAATAGAAGATGATATTTCAGATGAAGTTTTAGATGATATTGATAAAAATGTAAAAGAAGATTATATAAAAGAAGACAAATAGTCTTTTTTTTATTATAAAAAGAATATAATTAAGTGTTAACAAAAAATAGTTGACACTTAATATAAAATATGATATTATTTATAAAGTGAATGGAGGAATAATATGGCAGTTAAATTAAGACTTAAAAGAATGGGTGCTAAAAAAAGACCATTTTATCGTATTGTAGCAGCTGATTCAAGAAGTCCAAGAGATGGAAGCTTTATTGAAGTAGTTGGAACTTATAATCCAATTAGTGAACCAGCAGAAATTAAAGTTAATGAAGAATTAGCAATCAAATGGTTAAAAAATGGAGCACAACCTACTGACACTGTAAGAAGTTTATTAAGTAAACAAGGTGTTATGAAAAAATACCATGAAGAAAAAATGGTAAAAAAAGAAGGTAAATAATTATGAATTTAGATTTAATTACCGAATTCTTAGTTAAAAGTGTTGTAAAGAATAAGGAAATGGTTTCTGTAAAGCAATATGAAGAAGATGACTTAATAACAATAGAAGTTTTAGCTTCTAAAGATGATATGCCATCTTTAATAGGTAAACAAGGTGTAATAGCTCAATCAATTAGAACACTAGTTATAGCAGCAGCTTGTACTAATGAAAACCATAAAAAGATAAAGATTAATTTTAATTCAATTTAAAAATTAATCTTTTTTTTTAGGACAAAATAAATATTATTATAAAAAACATATAATTAATTGGTGGTAGTATGTTTAAAAAAATAATAAATTATTTATTTAAAGATTTTTATATCTTTACAGCAGCTTATTCTAATAATATTTTTCCAGATCCTTTATCAAAAGAAGAAGAGGAAGAATGTGTTAGATTAGCAAATTTAGGTGATAAGGAAGCAAGAGATAAATTAATAGAACATAATTTGAGATTAGTGGCACATATAGTAAAAAAATATGATCATAAAAAAGAAGAAGTTGACGATTTAATAAGTATAGGCACAATAGGACTTATAAAAGGAGTAGATAGTTTTTCAAATAAACATGGAACTAGAATAACTACTTATTGTGCAAGATGTATTGAAAATGAAATATTAATGTATTTTAGAGGAGATAAAAAAAATAATAAAAATATAAGTTTAAATGAGCAAGTAGGATTTGATAAAGATGGTAATGAAATAACATTTATGGATATATTAAAAACTCCTAAACCAGATTATGCTCTTGATATACATAAAAAAAATAACATGGAACTTATAAAAAAATATTTTAATGTTTTAAATGAAAGAGAAAAAGAAATAATAATTAAAAGGTATGGACTAAATAATACAGATGAATTGACTCAAAAAGAAATAGCAAAATTACTTGGTATATCTAGAAGTTATGTATCTAGAATAGAAAAAAGAGCACTTACAAAAATGCTTAGAGAATTTATAAAAAATAAAAATGATTCAGAATAAAAAATAGTTTACTATTTTTTATTGTTTAGTACTTGACAATACATAGTAGTAGGTATATATTAATAGTGAGGTGATAAATTGAATACTCAGTTTAAAAAAGGTGTTTTAGAAATGATAGTTTTATTGTCTGTTAATAAAAAAGATATGTACGGATATGAACTTATTGAAGAGGTATCTAAAGTAGTAGATGTAAATGATGGTACAATTTATCCTTTGTTAAAAAGACTTGTTAATGAAAGATATACTGAAACTTATTTGGTTGAATCAACAGAAGGGCCTCCAAGAAAATATTATAAAATTACATTACTTGGAATAGAAAGAGTAAAAGAATTAAAAGAAACTTGGTCTGTTTTTCAAGATTCTGTAAATAAATTTATTAAGGATGGTGAAAGTAATGAATAAAGAAAAATTTATAAAAGAATTAACAAAAAAATTAAATATTTTAAGTGAAGATGAAAAAAATGATATTATATTAGAATATGAAGATATAATTGAAGAAAAGATAAAACATGGTAAAACAGAAGAAGAAGCAGTAAAAGAGTTTGGAGATATAGATAAATTAACAAAAGAAATATTAGAAGCATATAAAATAAATCCAGATTATAAAAATTCTGATAAAAGTTTTTTTAACAATGTTGAAGAATCTATAAAAAAGGGTGCTAAAAAATTATCTGATACAACAGAAGAAGTAATAGATAATATAAATTCAGAGAGTAAAAACATAACTACTAGTAATGTTGTTGAATTTATAATAAAACTTATTTTAATTCTATTATTTTTAGCTGTACTTAAAATACCATTTTATATAGTAGAAGAATTTGGAAAATCTATTTTTGAATCATCAAATATATATTTAGGTGATGTAGTTAAAGTTATTTGGGTAATGTTAGTAGAAATTATATACATATTAGGTGCTATATATATTCTTGTTTTAGCATTTACCAAATTTAAAAATAGTCTTACAAATAATAAAAAGAAGCAAATAGAAGTAAAAAATGATTTAAATAACAACTTAAGTGAAAAATTAAATAATAAAGATGATATAAAAAAACAAGATAATGCTTTATCTGATATAATAGTTATATTGTTAAAAATTTTTATATTTGTTTCATTTTTAATACCATTATTATTTATAAATATTTCTTTTATAATAGCTTTAATATTTATAATATATTTAGCATTTAAAAATTTCTTTTTAATAGAATTTTTAGTATTGATAGTAGGTATTTTAATAATAGGTATATATTTATTTATAATATGTTCTAAAGGATTATTTGGAAAGTTTAAAGTATCTATAATACCATTTATTATAGGAATTATTTTAACAACACTTGGTACTTTTATGTCAATTGATTACATGTTAAGCTTTACTTATTATAGTTATTTACCTAAAAATGATTTTAGTAAAAAAACATATACGGAAGTAAAAAAAATAAGTAAAAAAACTGATATATCAGATGATTATGAAATAATAATAGATAATAAATTAGAAGATAATCAAGTAAAATTTGTAATTACATATTATGATCAATATATAAATATAGATGGTATAGAAGAAGTAAATTTAGATGATTATAATATAATAAATATTTCATATAGTGATTCTGTAAAAAAGGAATTTAGTTTTAAAAATGAATTAAGTGATTTAGTTATAAAAAATTTAAAAAAGAAAAAAATATATAATTATGGACAATTATATGATTTATCTATAAAGATATATGTAAATGAAAAAACTAAATCATTGTTAGAATAGATATAAAATATCTATTTTTTTTATAAAAAAAGTCGATTAAAAATTAGTTCTAGTTTTGTCGTATTTATACAAAAATTAATAAAGAAGTGTTAAATTAAATACGAGGTGAGATATGTTAAACATTATATTTGAATTTAGAAGAGGAATACTTTTTGTGAGATTAAATGGTGTACTTGATAAAACTACTTGTATAAAATATAAAAATGAAGTTTTATATATGATTAAAGAAAATGGTATAAAAAATGTTGTTTTAAACCTTAGAAATTTAGAAAAAATAGATTTAAAAGGAATAAATTTACTTTTCTATACTTATGAACTAGCAAGAGATAATAATGGCAGATTAATTTTATCAAATATAAATGAATTAATTTATAAAAAAATTAATAATAGTCATTTATTAAAATATATTAATACAATAGATAATGAAATAGAATCATTTGAAGTAATTGTATAGGAGGACAAATGCCAATAGAAGAAATAGAAAAATATAATAATTTAGTTTATTCAATTACTCATTATTTTGAAAATTATAAAAATAAAGAAGATTTATATCAAGCAGGAATAATAGGACTTATAAAAGCTTATAAAAAATTTGATCCTAATATTAATGTTAAATTTTCTACATATGCTTATTCATATATATTAGGAGAAATGAGAAAATTAATGAGAGAAGATAAAGGAATAAAAATAAGTCGTGATATTACAAGATTAAATTATCAAATAGAAAAAGCAAAAAGTATTTTAAGCCAAAGATTATGTAGGAATCCTAGTGTAAAAGATTTATCAGAATTTCTAGAAGTAGAGGAATCTAATATAGTAGAAGCATTAAAAACAGTTGGTGTTATGCAAAGTATAGATGAAACTATAAATAGTGATGGAAAAGAAATGACATTACATGATAAAATAAGTGATAATAGTATGGATTTAAATACTTTGATAGCATTCAAAGAAGAATTAAATAAATTAACACCATTTGAAAAAGAAATATTAAATAAAAGATATATGGATGATTTAAGTCAAAGTGAAGTAGCAAGTATAATGGGATTATCTCAAGTAAAGGTCTCTAGAGAGGAGCAAAAAATAAAGAAAAAAATAAAAGAAAGATTAATGTAACAATAGATTATTTCTATTGTTTTTATTATGTAAACTTATAAAAAATAATGGAAAAATATAATAATACATGTTATAATGTAGAAAGTAGGAGGAAATATGGAAATATATGAAATTTTAAATATATATAATGACCTTAATAAAAGAATAGAAGATTTATGGAGGTCTCTTTGACCCAGATGAAAAAGAAAAAAGAGTAAAAGAATTAGAGTTAGAAGTAAATAAAGAAAATTTTTGGTCAGATAAAAAAAATAGTGAGAGAATAATAGAAGAATTAAATAGTATAAAAAATAATATAAATGAAATTAAAAGTTTAAAACAAAAAATAAAAGATAATATTGATATAATTAATGGATTAAAAGAAGAAAATGATGAAGAAATAAAATCCTTAGTAGAAGAAGAAATAAAAGAAATAAAAGAAAAATTAGATAATTTGGAAATATTACTTTTACTTAATGGAAAATATGATAAATTAGGAGCTATTATGGAAATACATCCTGGAGCAGGTGGTACTGAATCACAAGATTGGGCTTTGATGCTTTATAGAATGTATACAAGATATTTTTTAAAAAAAGGTTATAAATATGAAGTAATAGAATATCAAGCTGGAGAAGAAGCGGGAATAAAAAGTGTAACTATTCTTATTCATGGAATTAATTGTTATGGATATTTGAAATGTGAAAAGGGTGTTCATCGATTAGTTAGAATCTCTCCATTTGATTCTAATAAAAGAAGACATACATCATTCGCATCTGTAGATGTTTCACCACTTTTTGTAAATAATGATATAAATATAGAAATAAAAGATGAAGATTTAAAAATAGATGTTTATAGAAGTAGTGGAAAAGGTGGACAAGGAGTTAATACAACCGATAGTGCTGTAAGAATTACACACATTCCTACTAAGATAGTTGTTACATGTCAAAATGAAAGAAGTCAAATAAAAAATAAAGAAATAGCTTTAAATGTATTAAAAAATAAATTATATAATTTAGAAATAGAAAAAAAAGAAAACGAATTAAAGAATATAAAAGGAGAACTTTCTAAAATAGATTTTGGTTCTCAAATACGTAGTTATGTAATGCATCCATATACTTTAGTAAAAGATAATAGAACAAATACTGAAGTTACTGATATAAAAAGTGTTTTAGATGGTGATATTGATATATTTATTCATGATAATTTAAGTAGGAGGTAAGTATGTTTTTTAAAAAGAAAGAAGAAGTAAAAGATATAGTAAAAAGTATATATGAAAAAGATAAATTAACAAGATATGCTCAATTTATATTTGGTGTTTTTGTAGTCGCAATTGCTTTTAATTTGTTTATATTACCAAGTGATATTGTTTATGGAGTAAGTGGTGTAGGTGTTATTTTAAATAAATATGGAATAAATCCTTCATTAACAATATTAGTAGGAGAAGTTGCTTTATTACTATTAAGTTTTGTAGTACTTGGAGTTAATAAAACTAAAAATTCAATAATAGGTTCAATTTTATATCCTATTTTTGTAGAACTTACAACATATTTAACAAAATATGTAAATGTAGGAGATGTAGAACCAATATTATTAGCTTTATTTGGAGCAGTTATATCAGGATTTGGATTTGGACTTATATTTAAATCAGGTTATACAACAGGTGGTACTGATATATTAAATCAAATTGTTTCTAAATATGGGAGAATGTCTCTTGGAAATGCAATGCTATTTACAGATGGATTAATAATATTATGTGGTGTATTTACATTTGGAGTTTCAAAAATAATGTATTCAATAATTAATCTTTATATAGTAAGTATGATGACTGATAAAGTTATGATTGGTATTTCAAGTTCTAAATCATTCTTTATAATTACATCACATGAAAGTGAAATAAAAAAATATATAATGGATGAACTTGGACATGGAGTAACTTTGTTAGAAGGCAATGGGGCATTTACAGGAAATCGTCAAAAAGTACTTATGTGTGTAATACCAACTCGTGAATATTTTGTTGCTAAAGAAGGTATTCATGAGATTGATCCAAATGCATTCTTTGTAGTTGCAGATGCATATGAAGTTTATGGGAATAAATAGGAAGGTGATAAAATGGATTTAATTGTTTTAAAAAATGTTAGAAAACAATATAAAACTGGTGTGGTTGCTATACATGACTTAAGTTTGAATATCAAAAAGGGTGATTTCGTTTTTGTAATAGGTTCAACAGGTTGTGGTAAATCTACATTAATAAAAATGTTATATCGTGAAGAAAAACCTACTAAGGGTAAAATAATTGTTGGAGGACTTGATGTCGCTAAACTAAGAAATAGTAAGGTATATAAATTAAGAAGAAAAATAGGTGTTGTATTTCAAGATTTTAAGCTTTTAAATAAATCAACTGTATATGAAAATGTTGCTTTTGCACTTGAAGTATTAGGTCTTCCTAAAGATGAAATTTATGATAAAGTTATAAAAGCTTTAGATTTAGTTGGACTTAAACATAAAGCAAAAAATTATCCAAATCAATTATCAGGAGGAGAACAACAAAGAGTTGCAATAGCACGTGCTATTGTAAATGGACCTAAACTTCTTATTTGTGATGAACCAACAGGAAATCTAGATGAAAATACAAGTATGGAGATAATGGATGTACTAGAAGCAATTAATAAACTTGGAACAACAATTATTATGGTTACACATGATACATTTATTGTTAATACTTTAAAGAAAAGAACAATTTTATTAGATAGTGGAAGAATTTTAAAAGATTATGAGAAAGGAACATATAATAATGAAAGCATTAAGAATACTAAGTAGAAATATAAGAGATTCATTTAAAAGTGTATTTAGAAACTTTTCACTATCACTTGCTAGTATTTCGTGTATAACCATAACTTTAATAGTAGTTGCTATTTCAATTGTTTTAACATTTAATGTTAATCGATTTACCGAACTTGTAGAAAAAGATGTAACAATAATTGCTTTTTTAGATTTAAATGTAACTGATACTGATAGACAACTTGTATTAGATGAATTAAATAAATTAGATAATATAGAAAAGATAGAATTTAAATCAAAAACAAAAATAGCAGAAGATATGATGGCTTCAAGTGAAAAATTTAAAAATATTATGTCTGATTGGTCAGAAGGAGAAAGCCCTATACAAGACACTTACCAAATAAAAGTAAAAGATATAAATAAAATAGGTGAGACATCTAAAAAAATTGGTAAAATAGAACATGTTGATATTGTAAAATATGGAGAAGGAATGGTTGAACAACTAGTATCTGTATTTGATGTTGTAAGAAAATGTAGTTTAATAGCTGTAGTAGCTTTAATAATTGTAACTGCTTTCTTGATAATTAATACAATTAAAATTACAATTTTTTCAAGAAGAAGAGAAATTGAAATAATGAGACTTGTAGGAGCTTCTAATATAAATATTAAAATTCCTTTTGTAATAGAAGGTTTAATATTAGGAGTGTTAGGATCAATTATACCAATAATTATAACTATATATGGATATACAGCTTTATATGATAAATTTGGTGGAAGATTATTTACTGATTTTATACAATTAATAAAGCCAACTCCATTTGTATTCTATGTATCATTAATACTTGTTGTAATTGGTATGGTAGTAGGTATGTTTGGAAGTTTAAGAGCAGTTAGAAAATATTTAAAAATATAGACTTAATAAGCAAAATATTGCTTATTTTTTCATATTATAGTATAATTAATAAAGTTTTATGAAAGGGTGTTTACTATGATAGAGAGATTACAAAATATAGAAAGAAGATATAATGAACTTACAGAAGAAATGATGAAACCAGAAGTTATTTCTAATGTAAAAGAAGCATTAAAACTTACTCGTGAACAAGCATCCATAAAAGATGCGTACGAAGCATATCAAGAATATAAAAAATTAGAGGCAAATATAGAAGACGCTAAAGAAATGTTAAAAGATCCAGAACTAGGTGAAATGGCTCATGAAGAATTAGAAGAAAACACTAAAAATTTAGAAGAACTAAAAAAAAGAATAGAAATACTTTTATTACCAAAAGATCCTAATGATGGAAAAGATGTTATAGTAGAAATAAGAGGAGCAGCTGGTGGAGATGAAGGTAATATATTTGCTGGCGACTTATTTGAAATGTATAAAAGATTAGCAGAAAAAGAAGGATGGAAAATAGAAATAATAGAAGAAGAAAAATCAGAAGCTGGTGGTTATACATTAATTAGTTTTATGGTTAAAGGAGAAAATGTATATTCAAAATTAAAATACGAATCTGGAGCACATAGAGTACAAAGAGTACCTCAAACTGAAACCCAAGGAAGAGTTCACACATCTACTGCAACAGTACTTGTAATGCCAGAAGTAGAAGAAGTAGATGCTGATCTTGATATGAGTGAAGTAAGAATTGATATAACAAGAGCATCTGGATGTGGTGGTCAAGGAGTTAATACAACTGATAGTGCTGTAAGACTTACTCATATACCTACAGGAATAGTAGTTTATTCTCAAACTGAAAGAAGTCAAATAAAAAATAAAGAGAAAGCTATTAAAATACTTCAAGCTAGATTATATGATTATAAAATGCAACAACAAGAAAAAGAATTAGGTGCTGAAAGAAGAAGTAAAATAGGTACAGGAGATAGAAGTGAGAAAATAAGAACATATAATTATCCTCAAAATAGAGTAACTGATCATAGAATAGGATTTACATTGAATACTTTAGATAGAATAATGCAAGGAGATATAGATAAAGTAATAGATGCTCTAATAACAGAAGATCAAAATAGAAAATTAAGAGGAGAATAGTTATGAATAATATAAAAATTAAAATAACTAGAGATATAATAAAAGAAATAAAACCTGTTAGTGAAATACCATATTCTATAGCAAATAATTACTTAAAATCATTAAAAAAAGTAAAAACTAAAAATGAACGAAATAGATTATTTAAATAAATATTTAGCAAAAGAAAAATTAGAAGATGGTATTGAGAGATTAAAAAATGGAGAACCTGTCCAATATATTGTTGGAAATGTTGATTTCTATGGTTATAATTTTGATGTGAATAAAAATGTTTTAATTCCAAGATTTGAAACAGAACAATTAGTAGAAGAAACAATAAAATTAATAAAAAAAATTTTTAATAAAAAAATAGATATTGTAGATATTGGTACAGGAAGTGGTTGCATAGCAATCACTTTAAAAAAACAAATAGATTGTAATATGGATGCGGTTGATATATCTAGTGATGCACTTGAAGTTGCTAAAAACAATTCTATAAAAAATAATGTATTAGTTAATTTTATAGAAGGAGATATGTTAAAATCTCTAAATAGAAAATATGATGTGATAATTAGTAATCCACCATATATTAGTTATGATGAAGAGATAATGGATATAGTAAAAAATAATGAACCATCTATAGCTTTATATGCAAAAAATAATGGACTTTATTATTATGAAGAAATAATAAAAAATAGTAAAAAAATTTTAAAAGAAAAAAATATTTTAGCTTTTGAAATAGGTTATTTACAAGGTGATTATTTAAAAGATTATGCTTTTAAATACTTTAAAGACGCTAATATTGTAGTAAAAAAAGATTTAAGTGGAAGAGATAGATTTTTATTTATTATAAATATTTGACATTATATTTTAAAATAGTATAATATTTATAAATTTTTAGGAGGGTTTATGGAAAAAGAATTTATTTATAACAAAAATAAGATAAAAATGTTAGAAGAAAAAATAGAAAATATATTAAATAAAAGAAAAGAAGATAATATAAATTTATATAAAAATATAAATAAAAAAGATAAACAAAGTAGAAAATTAAAAAATATCTCTAAAGGAATATTAATTACTTCTCTTGTAACTTTTATTATATCGATTATAGTAATGACTGTTGGGACTTTAAATATTCCTTTATTAATAATAGCTATATTAATTCTATTCCCAGGTTTAGATATGTATAAGGATTCATTAGATATAAAAAGAGAAATTGAAAAAGATAAATTAGATATTGAAATGAATTCAAAAATAGATGGAATAAATATAAATAAAATAGAGGAAGAATTAGAAATAAGAAATATCTTAAATGATTGTATAGAATCAAATTATATAACAAAAGAAGATCAAAATAAAATAAAAGATAAAATACTTATGAATGATTTAGAAAATCAATTCAATTCATTAGAATTAATTATATTTAATAAAACACCACAAGATAAAAAAATAGAAATATTAGATAGAAAAAGAAATTTAACAATAGAACAATTAAGAAAAATAAAAGAGAAAATAACAAATGAAAATAAAGAAAAGAATGAAATATTGTCTTTTATAAAAGAAAAAGAATATTTAAAAAAAATATAAGGTGAAATATGAATAGTGAAAAAATAAAAGAAAAGATAATTGCTAGAACAGAAGCTTATAATAAAAAGTTAAAAAGTATATATTTAAAAAAATTAATTTCTTTTGTTGTACCATTAATATGTACATATTCGTTACTTTTATTTACCTCTATCAATAGTGGTTATTATATTGGAAAATTAATATTACCTATGCAACTAGGCTCAATAACTGGATCTATATTTGTAGGTACAATTTTCTGGTGTAGCTTTGGAAGTTTATTAGATGATAAATTAAAAGAAGAAAAAACAAACTATAATATTGATATAGGGTTAATTGAAATGGGAATGGAAAAAGAAAATAAAAAAGATAAAAAAATAGAGTCAAAAATCTTGAATAAATATGAAAACATAAATTCTAAAAATAAAATAAAGAAAAAGACAATGAGGTAAATATGAATAATATAGAAATAAAAAAAATAGAAAATGTAATAGAAAAAATAGATAGAAAAATAATGAAATTATTAAAATCATTAGAAGAAGAAAAAATTATATATAGAAAAAAAGATATTATTAATAAAATAGTTACATTATTAAGTTTATTATTAACTATTATTTTAGCGTTTGTTCCACAACTTGTAGTACCTTTTATTTTATTTGCTTTATTAACTGAAACAATGTCTTTTGTTACGATTATTACTAAATATAAATCAAATAAAGAAATTGAAAAATTAAGTAAAGATTATGAATTTAGTATAAATCTTCAAGAAAGTTTCAGAAATAATTTATTAGATGAATTAGAAATAAGAAAAATATTAAAAGAAAAAGAAGATACAAATATAATTACAGAAAATGAAATACAAAATATGAATGAAATTATAAATAATAATGAAAGAATCATTCATAGTTTTTCAAAAGAAGAATTAAAAGAATTATCAAGTTACATAGAAAATGATAAAATATATTCTAAATTAGATCAAATTTATATGATCGAAAAATATGGAGAAAAACAAAAAATTTTAGAAAATATAAAAAAAAGTTTAGAAAATTTAAATAGCATTGATTTGTTAGAAGATACATTGAGTTATATAAAAACAAAAGAAAAAGTAAAAAAGATAGATGAAGTTGTAAGATAAAAGTAGACACAAAAAAGATGTGTTTACTTTTTATTTGGTATAATTTAATAAAGGAGATGA
>CAKOXD010000003.1 GCA_934130005.1 uncultured Bacilli bacterium | reverse complement strand
GAAGTTATTAGGTTAAGTGGAGATGATGAAGTGATGATAGAATTTGATATGAATAGTAAAAGAGACTTAGAGTTAAAGAGTGAATATGATGAAATGATATCGGAATTTAAAGGAAAAGAAGAACAGTTAAAAGAACAAGAGAAAAAGTTAAAAGAACAAGAGAAAAAATTAAAAGAACAAGAGAAAAAATTAAAAGAACAAGAACATGATAAACAATTAGAAATAGCAAGAAATCTTTTAAAAAACAATGTTGATATTGATGTAATTATTTCATCAACAGGAATTACTAAAGAAGAAATAAATAAACTAAAAGAATAATATACTTCAAAAAACAGCTTGAAAAAAGTTAGTTTTTTTATTATACTATATGTAGTAGAAAGTAGGAATAGAATGAAAAAAAGAGGTTTTACATTAATAGAACTATTAGCAGTAATAGTGATATTAGCAATCATCGCATTAATCGCAACACCAATAATATTAAACATGATAAATAATGCAAGAAAAAGTGCAGCAGTAGATAGTGCATACGGATATATAGAAGCAGTTGAATATAATAATTCAATGAATATGATAAACAAAGATAAATATTCATTAATAGAAGATGGGGAAGATATTGATATAAGTACAATAACAAATATAAATGTTAAGGGAACAAAACCTGATAGTGGTAAAATATCAATAAGTAAGAAAAGAGTAGTTAATGCATCATTATGTATAAGTGGATATACTGTAGAATATGACTCTAAAAAAGCAGAGGTAACAGGAAAATGTAATTCAAAAGAAAATAGTGATATAGATGAGAGTTTAGTTGGAAAAGTATACGAATTTGATTATACAGGTAATGAACAGATTCTTACAATCCCTGCAAATGGTATATATTTACTTGAAACATGGGGAGCCCAAGGAGGCACTATTGAAAGTGATAATAAAATAGGTGGATATGGTGGATATTCAACAGGAAAAATCCAATTGAAAAAAGATGATATACTATATTTGCAAGTAGGAGGAACAAGTAATAATTATGTTGGTGGATATAATGGAGGAGGAAACGCCAATGTAAATAGTAACTATAATAATCTTGCATTAGGAGGAGGCGGAGCAACTCATATTGCAACAAAAAGTGGATTATTAAAAGAATTATCAGAAGATATTCCCTCAATTTTAATTGTATCTGGAGGGGGAGGTGGAGTCTCTGAAGAAAAAAATGCTGGTGGAAGTGCAGGTGGATATATTGGAGTAGATGGAATAGGTCTTGAGTCATATTATGGTTATGGTGGAACACAGACAGCAGGAGGAATGAAACCATCTGGATCTAATGATGCAACTGTGATTGGCGGTTTTGGTTATGGGTCAAATGCAGAAAATTTAAATGGTGCTTCTGGCAAATATTGGGCCGGTGGAGGCGGAGCTGGATTTTATGGTGGATCTGGTGGAGCTTGGATAAGCAGTTCTGGAGCTAGAGCTGGCTCTGGTGGTGGTGGCTCTTCATATATTGGTAATGCATCGTTAAAAGAAAAAGCAATGTATTGTTATAATTGTAAGGAATCAAATGAAGAAGCAACTAAAACTATATCAACTACAAATGCGTCAGAAACACCGATAAGTAATTATGCAAAAAAAGGAAATGGATATGTTAAAATAACATATGTTGGAAAATAATTATTCTATTTATAAATAAAATATAATAATAAAAAAACATAAAGTAATTTACTTTGTGTTTTTTTAATGATATAATTTTATTAGAATTGGTAGGTGGTAAAAAGTCTTTTAATGAATATAATTTATTATAAACTCTATAAAGGAGGGTATAGTGAATAAGAAAAAAATCATAAAATATTTTTGTATAATTTCATGCATTGTTTTAGTATTAGGAGTTATTTTTGCAAGTATTCCTAATGTAAGTGCAGATGTTGGAAATAATAACAGATACAGTAGTTCATCAAGTAGTTCAAGCTCAAGTTCAAGTAGTAGTGATAGTGATGGTGATATTTTTTGGCTTATATGGTTAATGTTCGATATATTAGGACCAATACCAACTATTTTAATTTTATTTGGAGTAATAATTGGATTTATTATACTGAAGAAAAAAGGTGTATTAAATAATATAAGTAATGATTTAAATAATCATAGTGTTCAAAATACTGTACCACACATATATGATAATACTGAAAATGTAGCAAAACAAATAAGGGAAATAGATCCAAACTTCTCATCAGATGCATTTGTTGGATGGGTTAGAGAAGTATTCTTAAAAATACAACAAGCATGGTCAGATCGTAAGTGGGAAGAAATAAGACCATTTGAATCAAATGAATTATTTAGCCAACATAATAGCCAATTAGAAGAATATATTAAAAATAAAAAAATTAATAAAGTAGAAAAAATTGCAATAAAACAAGTTTCATTACAATCATTTAGTGTAGATGGAGATAAAGAAGTACTTACTGTTTATCTAGATGCTGTTATGAGAGATTATGTGATAGATGAAGTAACAGGTAAAGTATTAGAAAGTGATCCAAATAAAGATTGGTATATGAAATATGTCATGGTATTTAATCGTAAAGCAGGCGTTAAAACAGAACCAGGTATGAGTAATAAATCTGTAACTAACTGTCCAAATTGTGGAGCACCTACAGAAATTACATCATCAGGTAAATGTGAATACTGTAAGAGTGTAATTACAACAGGTGAACATGACTGGGTACTAAGTGATATAAGAAGTAGGTAATTATGGAAATAATAATTATTATATTATTGTCATTATTTATAATATTATTCCTAGCTATAATTAATATATATTTTCATATTAAAAGCAAATTGAAAAGTTTTTCACAAGAAGCATTTGGAACAGAAAATATAATAGAAGGAATAAAAAAAGAAGAATTAGAAACACAAAGTACTCCCAAAACAATAACAGGAATGGAAAAATTAGATTTACCAAGATTAAATAATGACTTTAAAAATTTAAATATAAATGAACTTAAAAGAGATTCAGAAAGTAAAGTAATTAATTGTTTAAAACAAATTGAAAAAAAAGATAGTAGTAATGTAAAAGAAGAAATATTAAAAATATGGATAAATAATAAATTACAAGAATTAAAAGATAAAAATGTTACTTATGATTCTATAAAAATTCATAAGACAATTCTAAATAGATATGAAAAACAAGATGCAATTGCAACAATAAAAATTCATATTGCTTTAGAATATATATATCGTGAAGATAATAAAAGTCCACAAAAGATTCAAACAAGATTTGAACTTGAATATATATATGTAATTGATGAAGAAAAAATAGGAACATTGAAAGGTGTTGGACTTAATTGTCCAAATTGTGGAGCACCAATTAAAAACCTAGGAGATAAAATGTGTGATTATTGCGGTAGTGGTGTAATTGATATTTTAAAAAGAACTTGGGTTTTAAATAATATAAGAGAATTTTAGGAAAGAGGAAAGATTATGGGATTAATAAAAGCAGTAGTTGGAGCAGCTTCTTCAACATTAAAAGATGAATGGTTAGAGTATATCTATTGTGATAGATTACCAGATAACGTTTTAATGAGAAGAGGAACAGCAAAAAACAAAACAAATAATAATGGTAATGAAAATATCATTACTAATGGAAGTAAAATAGTAGTAGCTGAAGATCAATTCTTAGTAGTTGTATCAGATGGAAAAATAGTAGATTTTACAGCAGAAGCTGGTAGATATACTTTTGATAAAGGAACAGAACCATCAATGTTATATGGTGGATTTGGAAAAGGACTTATTGAAAGTTTTAAAACATTTGGTTCAAGATTTACAACAGCAGGAAATGTAAATCATGATCAAAGAGTATATTTTATAAATATGCGTGATATTATTGGAAATAAATTTGGAACACCAAATCCAGTACCATTTAGAGATAGTGAATTTGGAATAACAGTTGATATTAGATGTTATGGAGAATATGTATTTAAAGTAACAGATCCAATTAAATTCTTTACATCACTTGGTGGAAATATAGAAAGTGATTATGTAATAGATGATGAATTTGAATCACAATTTAGTGCAGATTTCTTACAAGCATTACAACCAGCATTAGCAAGTGTTGCACTTCAAAAAGTAGCATATGATATGTTACCAGGTGCAGTTACACAAATATCAGAAGCTGTAAAACAACAATTAGATCCAACATGGGGACAAAATGGTATAAATGTAAGTAGAGTTTCAATTAAGAGTGTAACTCCAACAGAAGAAAGTGCTTCTATGATTAAAGCAGCACAAAAAGATAGAATTTATGCTATGAATCCAGCAATGCAAGGTGCAAGAGCAAATGCTGCTGCAAGTGAAGCAATGGTTGCTGCTGCTAACAATGAAAATGGAGCAATGAATGGATTTATGGGTATTGGTATGATGAATCAAGGAGGAGCAATGTTTGGAGCAAATATCTCTTCTCAAAGTACTCAAGGAATGACAATGGATTCAATGAGTGCACCTGATATGATGATGCCAACAAATCAACCAGTAGAAGAAAAATCAGAAGTTAATGTAGAACCTTCAATAGAAAAAGAAGAAACTGTAGAACCATCTATAGCAAAAGAAGAAGCAGTAAAACCTAAATTTTGTCCAAATTGCGGAACAAAAGCAACAGGTAACTTCTGTACAGAATGTGGAACAAAAATAGCATAACTAAAATAGCTTGAAAAAAGCTATTTTTTTGTTATAATTAAATATAGTAGGAAGAGTGATAATATGGAAAAAAAGGGATTCACACTAATAGAACTATTAGCAGTCATAGTAATATTAGCAATCATTGCATTAATTGCAACTCCAATTATTTTAAATATAATTGAAGATTCAAGAAGAGAAGCTGCAAAAGATTCAGCATATGGATATATAAAATCAATAGAAAATTACATAATGCTATCTGAATTTGATAATAAAAATTATAATAAAAAATTAATAAAATCAGAGTCATGTGATAAAGATTGTGATAAATTAACAACTGGCTTTATTGGGTCAATTAATAAAACAGTAAAGGGAACAAAACCAACAGAAATAGAAATAACTATAGAAAATGAAAAATTAAATAAAGTAGCATTAAAAATAAATGGATATCTATGTAATTATGAAAATAATATTTTAGAATGTGGTAATAAAAAAATAGAAGAACCAAAATTAGAAATAATAAATGATAAAGCATTGATGTTTAATTTTGATTATAATGATAAGGAAAGCACAATAAAACATAATAATACATTAAAAACTGATTATGGATTATATTATAATGGAAGTAATAGTTATTCTATAGTTGGTGAATATAATAAAGAAAAGATTACATTTGAAACAACTTTTGTACCATTCTCATCACCAACTGATCATCAGGATATAGTTTCAAATACTGAATTAGGAGGGTGTGCTATATACTTAAAAAATAATAAAATAAATGGATATTGTCGTATTGATGGATCATATAAAGAAGTTTCATCAAAAGAAAATATAAATCCTTTTAATTATTATCATGCAATTTTAACATATGATGAAATTGATTTAAAACTATATATAAATGGAGAACTACAAAGTAAATTAACTTTGAATAAAAAACTTAAACAACCAGAATCATCAACTAAACTTGCATTAGGGGCTAATCCATATGGATCAAAAGCAGAGGATTCATATTTTAATGGATTTATAGCATCAGCTAGACTTTATGATAGAGCACTTACAGAAGAAGAAATATTAAATAACTATCAAGTAGATAAAAATAAATATTTTAAATCAACAGAATATAAAATAGATAACAAAATAAGTCAAAATGGATTACTTGTATATTATAATTTAAATAATAATATAGGACTTCAAAATCTAGAAAATATAAATTTTGTCAGAAATTTAGCTAGTAATCAATATAATGCAAAACCATCAAATGCACAAATAAGTAATAATGCAATAAATTTTACAGGAAACAATTCATATATGACAATTGGAAATATAAGAGAAGCAAATATAACATATGAAGTTGTATTTGAACCAAAAAACATAACAAATAGTAATCAACATATTATTTCAAGCACTGAAAGTGGAGGATGTGGAATTAGAATGTTGAAAAATAAATTATCTACTCTTTGTAATATAAATGGTTCATATCAAGAAATTGCATCTAAAGAAATTGAACTAAATAAAAAATATTATACAGCATTAACTTATAATGGTACCACATTAAAACTATATCTAAACGGGGAATTACAATCTAAAAAAGACATATCAGGAAAAATATCACCTCCAAAAAGTGGAGTAAATCTTATGCTTTCATATGATCCACTTGATGGTAATTGTTTCAATGGATCAATCTATTCAACAAGAGTATATAATAGAGGACTAGAAGAAAATGAAATTAAAAACAACTATGAATTCGACTCAAAAGAGTTTAGTATAAAATAGCTTTATAAAAGCTATTTTTTAATTATTAACTTGTACATAAATTAAGTATTTTGATATAATATAAATGGAGATGATTCTATGAAAAAAATAACAGAAATAATAAAAAAAATAGATTTAACAAATGAAGATATAGAATTATATGGAAACTATAAAGCAAAAATAAATATGAATTTAAAAGATAATAAAAAAAATGGTAAATTAATACTAATTACATCAACAAATCCTACACCATACGGAGAAGGTAAAACAACATTAGCTATAGGTCTTTCTGATTCATTAAATAAATTAGGGAAAAAAAGTATAGCAGTTTTAAGAGAACCATCATTAGGACCAGTATTTGGACTTAAAGGAGGTGCTTGCGGTGGTGGACTTTCAAAAATAGAACCAGAATTAGACATAAACTTACATTTTACAGGTGATTTTCATGCTATAACAAGTGCTAATAATTTAATAAGCTCAGTAATAGATAATCATATATATCAAGGAAATGAACTAAAAATAAATGAAGTAACTTTTAATAGATGTTTAGATATAAATGATAGAGCACTTAGAACTGTTAAATTAAATGATAGAATAGAACACTTTAATATAACACCAGCAAGTGAAATAATGATAATATTATGTCTATCTAAAAATATCTATGATTTAAAAGAAAGAATTGGAAATATTATAATAGGTTATACAAAAGAAAAAAAAGAAATATATGCAAAAGACTTGAAGGTAGAAGATGCTGCCACCATACTACTTAAAGATGCTATTAAACCTAATTTAGTACAAAGTTTATATAATAACCCAGTTATAGTTCATGGTGGACCATTTGCTAATATAGCACACGGTTGTAATAGTTTAATTGCAACTTCAACTGCTTTAAAATTAAGTGATTATGTTATAACAGAAG
Organism: uncultured Bacilli bacterium; assembly: GCA_934130005.1. Lineage (GTDB taxonomy): Bacteria > Bacillota_I > Bacilli_A > RF39 > UBA660 > OMSK01. The sequence goes on along the minus strand of CAKOXD010000003.1, from coordinate 98,658 downwards.
CAGGTTTTGGTAGTGATATGGGTGCACTTAAATTTTTAGATATAAAATGCAGAGATAATGATATATATCCGGATACAATAGTTATAAATACAACAATTAAAAGTTTAAAATATAATGGCAATGATAATTTAAAAGAAGGAATAGAAAATCTAAAATATCATATATTAAATATGAAAAAATTCAGCAATGTAATAGTATCATTAAATAAATATGAAAATGATTTAAAAGAAGATATTAATTTTATAAAAGAATATGTAGAAAAATTAGATACTAAATTTGTTATATCAACAATGTATTTAGATGGAGAAGATGGATGTATAAATCTTGCAAAAGAAGTAGAAAAATTAGAAAAATCAAAAACATACCAAATATATAATTTAGAGGATAAATTAATAGATAAAATAAAAAAAATGTGTTCTATGTTTGGATGTAATGAATTAGAAATAGAAGATACATTAAAAGAAAAAATAGAATCATTAGATAAATATAAATATCCAGTTTGTATAGCAAAAACACCATACTCATTAACTGACAATAAAAAAATATTAGGATATCCTAAAAATTTTAAAATGAAAATAACTGATATAAAAGTATTAAATGGGGCAAAAATAATAGTTGTTTATATGGAAAATATACTAACTATGCCTGGATTATCTAAAAATGCAAATTATTTAAATATGAATATTAACGATATCATCAGTAAATAATAATACTGGTGATTTTTTTGAAAAAAATTTTAATAACAGGAGCAACCTCTGGAATAATGAAAGAGGTTATAAAAAAAATAAAAAATAAATATTTTATATATGTAACAACTCACACAGAAAATGAATTGAAAAATATAAAAGAAAAATATAAGAATGAAAAAAATATTAAATGTTTAAAATTAGATATTACATCTAAAATAGATAGAGAAAAAGTAAAAAAATTAGATATAGATATATTAATAGCTAATGCAGCAATAGGAATAGGTGGTAGTGTTATTAATATGAATATAAATGATGTTAGAAATAATTTTGAAGTCAATGTATTTTCTAATTTTGAATTAATACAAATAATACTAAATAAAATGTTAAAAAAAGATAATGGAAAAATAATTATTATGGCATCTATGGCTGGTGAATTTCCTATACCTTTTTTAGGATCTTATTGTTCTACTAAAGCAAGTATTATAAAATTAAGTGAATGTTTAAAAAAAGAATTAAAAATATTAAAAAGCAAAATAAATATTTGCTTAATAGAACCTGGAATGTATAAAACAGGATTTAATAAGGTAATGTTTGACAACAAATATGGAACTAATTTTGATTTATTATTTAAAGAAGAACTAGAAATTATTAAGAGAAAAGAAAATATAATGATGATTCTTTTAGAGCAAAAAACACTTAATAGTATTGTGAATAAAATAATAAAAGCAATAGAAAATAATAATAAATTTATATATAGAGCTCCACTAATTCAAAAAATAGGAGTAAAAATATATAATATATTAAATTAAAATATCCTTTAGTTTATATTGATTTTGTGATAAAATTAATATAGGTGGTTTTATGAAAAAAGTAATAAACTTTTTAAAAAAAATAATTTTAAGAATAATAAGTTTTTTTAAAAAACTTTTTAAAAATATATCATATAATATAAAAAAAATTAATATAAAAAATAAAGATAATAAAATAAAAATATTTTTTACTAAAACATTTGGAATGATTGGAAGTTCAATCAGCTCATTAGTAAAAAGAGATAAAAAAGAAAAAGAAATAGATATATCAAAAGAATTAAGAAAAATAAATAAAAATATACTAAATATAGAAAAAACAATTGAAAATGAAACAACACCTATTGTTTTAAAAATGTATAAAAAAGAAATAAATAAAAAAATAAATAAATTAAAAAATATGAAAAATTTAAAAACAAGGGAAGAATCTAAATTAATAAAAGATCAAACAAATACATTATTAAATATAAAAGATAAAATTACCATTTGTGAAAATAAATTAAAAGGATTAGATTATAATAATGTAAAAAAATATAAAATTAATAAAACTAAAACAATAAAAAAATCAAATATAAAACAATCAAAAAAAACAAATAATATTAAAAATAAAATTAAAAAAACTTTATCATTATTAACAATACCAGGCGTTTTAGTTATAAATAACATAAGAAAACCTAAAAAAGTACTAATAAAAAAGGAAAATAAGACTGATAAAATTATGATAGAGAATATAAAAAAACTTAATAAAGAAATAAATAATGCATATTTAAATATGCAAAAAATAAGAAATAATAATAATTTAGATAAAGAAGAAGAATTAAATTCATTAAAAGAAAAAGTAAATAATTTAAAAAAAGAATATTTAGAATTATCAAAAAATGATGAATTTAAAGACTTAAAAAAATATAAAAATATTAATTCTATAGATCCTAATCATTTAGTTTATCATGATAGATCAATTCAAGATTTAGTTGAATATTTAGAAAAGTCAATAAATGATTTAAAGATAAAAAAAATAAAAGAAGAACAAATAAAAAAACAAAAACAAGAAATTATTATTGATAAATCACAAATAGAATTAGTTAAAAATAGTATAAAAAAAGATATAATGTTAAGTAAGGAAGAAATAGAAAAGATAAAACAAGATATAAATAAGCTAGGAAATAATTATAAGCCAACATTACTAGAAAGATTAAATAATTTCTTTAGATTATCTATAAATGTTGGTATAAGTTTAATACCATTTGGAATATTTAAAAATAAGTTATTAGCAACATTAACAAGTGGAATTATTTTAAATAATAGAATTAGAAGTATGAATTCAATATTTAATAATGAACAAATTAATATGATAGAATATGAAGGAATTTTAAATGAAATAAAAGATAAAGATTCATGTCTTAAAAGTACTAATTATATATTATTAGATACAATAGATGAAATTGATAAATTAAAAGGTAAATTAGAGTTATTATATTTTGATCAAGAAGCAAAAAAATTACTAATTGGATTAGAAGAAATGAAATTAGATTTATTAGAAGAAAATGTAAAAGTAGAAACAATGTTAGAAGATATAAATGGTTTAAATGTAAATAAGGTTAAAAAGAAAGTTGCATAAAAATGGTTATTACCATTTTTTTTATTATATATAGTTGGTAATAATATTTCATATTATAAAAAAAACATAAAATAAATTAGAAAGGAGAGTAAAAATGAATAATAATAGAGATGATGTGTATAGAGATGCTTTGGAAAAAATTAAGCATGATCAAAAACATAAACCATCTTGTTGCATAGTAACTGGAGCAACCGGGCCAACAGGACCAACCGGACCATCTGGTGGACCAACGGGAGCAACAGGAGCAACAGGACCAACAGGAGCAACCGGGCCAACAGGACCAATAGGAGCAACAGGGGCAACAGGACCAACAGGAGCAACAGGAGCAACAGGACCAACAGGAGCAACAGGAGCAACTGGGCCAACAGGAGCAACAGGAGCAACAGGAGCAACAGGGGCAACAGGACCAACAGGAGCAACAGGAGCAACAGGAGCAACAGGAGCAACAGGGGCAATAGGACCAATAGGAGCAACAGGGGCAACAGGAGCAACAGGAGCAACAGGAGCAACAGGGGCAACAGGAGCAACAGGAGCAACAGGAGCAACAGGGGCAACAGGACCAATAGGAGCAACAGGGGCAACAGGAGCAACAGGACCAACAGGACCAACAGGAGCAACAGGAGCAACAGGACCAACAGGACCAACAGGAGCAGCAGGAGCAACAGGGCCAACAGGACCAACAGGACCAACAGGACCAACAGGAGAAACAGGAGCAACAGGACCAATAGGAGCAACAGGGGCAACAGGACCAACAGGAGCAGCAGGACCAACAGGAGAAACAGGAGCAACAGGACCAATAGGAGCAACAGGGGCAACAGGACCAACAGGAGCAACACCAATCTTAACAATTGGTTCTGTTACTACAGGAGACCCAGGAACAGAAGCTTCGGCATCAATTACAGGAACTGCTCCTAATTTTGTTTTAAATTTAACAATTCCACAAGGACCAACAGGACCAACAGGGCCAACAGGACCAACAGGACCAACAGGAGCTGCAGGATAAAGATATAATAAAAGTATCTAATAAAAGATACTTTTATTTTTTATAAATAAATGATATAATTTTGCTTGAAAAGAGGTATAATATGAAAAAAATAATTTTTGCTACAGGAAATCCTACAAAAGCTAAAAGATTTAGTGAAGGATTATTAAAAAATGATATAGAAGTACTATCATTAAAAGATATAAATCTAAAATTAGAACAAGAAGAAACTGGAAAAACAGCTATAGAAAATGCTTTAATAAAAGCTAGAGAATGCTTTTCTAAAACAAACATTCCAACTATTGGTATGGATGATAATTTATACTTAGAAAATGTAGATGAGGTAGATCAACCAGGATTATATGTAAGAAGAATAAATGGTAAAACATTAACAGATGAAGAAATGTTAGAACATTATATAAAACTTGTAAAAAAATATGGAAAAGATGGAAAATTAAATGCTAAATGGGTATATGGTTTAGCACTCATAACAGAAAATGGTGAATATACATATACTTGGGATAAAGATGATTTTTATATAGTTGATAAAAGAAGCGAAAAAATTAATCCTGGATATCCATTAAATTCAATATCTAAATATAAAAAAATAGATAAATATTTTACAGAAGTAACAGAAGAAGATAAAAAATTAATCAAAGTAAATGAAGACCATGTTGTTAAATTTATAGTAGAGCATATGTAAAAATGTTGATAAAAGAAAAATTAAAATTAATATTAACTAGTGATAATGTAATAGAAGAAATAAATAAAAATATGGATTTTTTATTAGAAAATATTTATGAAATAAAGTATATGATAAATTTTGACCAAAAAAATCCACATCATCACCTAGATTTATGGAATCATACATTATATGCTATAAGCTTATCAAAAAATGACTTTGATATTAGAATAACTTTACTATTACATGATATAGGAAAACCATTTAGTTATCAAGATGAAGAAATAAGACACTTTCATAATCATCCAAAAGTTAGTGCTATAATAGGAGAGAAAATATTAAAAAGATTAGAATTTAATTCAAAGTATATAACTAAAATTTGCTATTTAATAGAAAATCATGATACGCCTATAAAAGAACAAGAAATAAAGGAAAATTATGAATTACAATTACAAAGATATGAAGTTCAAAGATGCGATGCTTTAGCACATCATCCAGATAAATTAGAAAAAAGAAAAAAAATATCTAAAAAAAACAAAAATAATATTTAATAATAATCAAAAAAGATAAAAAAATCTTTTTTTTTTTACAAAAAAAACTTACACAAAAAATTTTTTTGTGCTACAATTAACAAGCAGTTTGAATTAGAAAAGAGGTTACTATGAAAGAATTAAATTTAGGAAAAGACAATATAAATAAATTATTAATATCATTCGCACTTCCATGTGTAATTAGTATGTTAATAAATTCAGTATATAATATAGTTGATCAAATATTTATTGGAAAAGGTGTAGGGACACTTGGAAATGCTGCTACTAATGTTATATTTCCACTTGTAATAATTTTTAATGCAATAGCAGGATTAATAGGAAATGGTGCAGCAGCTAATTTATCACTTAAATTAGGAGAAAGTGACAAAAAAAATGCTGCAAAAAGTATAGGACAAGCAATAAGTTTATCAATAATTATATCAGTAATAATAAGTTTAATTACTTATATATTATTACCAAAACTTGTATATTTGTTTGGATGTACAGAAAATGTTTATAAATATGCATTAGATTATGGAAGAATAATAATTGTTGGAGCTCCTTTTATGTTAATTTATTCATCTCTTTCAAGTATTATAAGAGCAGATGGATCTCCAAAATACTCAATGATTATGTTAGTAATTGGGGCTATAATAAACATAATATTAGATCCAATATTTATTTTTACATTTGATATGGGTGTAAAAGGAGGAGCAATTGCAACAGTAATAGGACAAATAATTTCATTTGTAATAGCAATCCTTTATATAAGAAAAATAAAATCAGTAAAAATTAAAAAAAGTGATTTTAAATTAGATAAGAATATATTTAAAATTCTATCATTAGGATTATCGTCATTTATAACACAAGCAACTATTCTAGTATTATTTATTTTTATGAATAATATAATGACTAAATTAGGAGAAACATCAAAATTTGGATCTGATATTCCACTTTCAGTATATGGAGTTATATCAAAAATAAATAGTTTATATATTTCTACAGTACTTGGAATATCAATAGGTTCACAACCAATTATAGGATTTAATTATGGAGCAGGAAATGAATTAAGAGTAAAAGAAACAATAAAAAAAGTTTTAAAAATAAACTTTATAATAGAAATAATATTTAATTTAATTTTCTTATTGTTTCCAAAAGGGTTAGCAGGAATTTTTATATCAAATAATGATCCTTCATATGATTTATTTATGGAATTTGCAACTTTAATGTGTCATAGCTTTCTACTAGTAATAGCACTAAATGCACTTGAAATGACAACAAGTATTGTAATACAATCACTAGGAAAAGTAGTAAAATCAACAGCTGTAACATTTATAAGACAAATAATTTTATTGATACCTATATCACTTTTATTAGCATTTATTTTAAATAAAGGAATATATGGTGTATTATATGCTGGATGTATTGCAGATATATTATGCTTTTTTATAACAATTTTTATACTAAAATCTGAATATAAAAAACTTGGAAAAACAAATTCAAGTGAAATATTAGAAGAAATACCAAAAACTATAATAAATGATAAAAAAATAATAATTACTATATCACGTGAATATGGTTCAGGAGGAAGATTTGTAGGAAAAATAATAGCTGATAAATTAAATATTCCATTTTATGATAAAGAATTAATAACACTAGCATCAAAAAAATCAGGACTTTCAAAAAAGTATATAGAAAAACTTGATCAAAATAAAAGTAAAGCAAATTACATCAATAATAATGATGATAGAATATTTATAGCAGAAGAAAAAGTAATAAAAGATTTAGCAAGTAATTCATGTGTTATAGTAGGAAGATGTGCAGACTATGTTTTAAGAAATAATAAAGATGCAATTAAAATATTTTTATATAGTGATTTAAAATCTAAAGAAAAAAGAGCTATAAAATACTATGGATTAAAAAAAGAAACAGCTGTTAAAGAAATTAATAAGATAAATAGGGCAAGAAAAAAACATTATAAATTTTATACAGGTAGAGATTGGCTTGATTTTAATAATTATGATTTTTCATTTAATGTAGATAAATATGGAGTAGAAAAAACTGCAGAAAACATTGTAAATATAGTAAAAATAAATTTATAAAGTGAACTTAATATAATAGATAATTAAAAAAATTATCTATTTTTATGTTATAATAAATCAAAGGAGTAGTGTTATGCAAGAATTGAAGTTTAAAGATACACCATACATAATAAAACAAAAAAAATATAGTACAATAGAACTGTTATTAATATTTCCATGTGAATATGATAAAAATAACTTATTTGACTTTCATATGATAAGACAACTTTTACTTAATACATCTGAAGAATATGAAACAGAAGAAAAATATAGAAAAGCATATAAAGAGAATATGATTATAAGTCAAACTTTAAAAATATCAACACATAATAAAAATACTTTTCTAAGTTTTGGATTATTAGTGCCAGATCCTAAAAAAGTAAAAAATTATGATTTTGAAGCAGCGTTCAAATTTTTTATAAATACAATATATAAACCTAATATAAAAAATAATAAATTTAATTTAGAATGTTTTGAAAGAGAAAAAGAATACTTAAAAGAAGATATACAAAACTCATTAAAAAACATTCATACACTAGCACATCAAAAATTTATAAATATAGTAGATGATAATGGTATATTAAAAGAAAATATATATAATAATATGGATTTGATAGAAAAATCAAATAGTGAAGAAGTATATAAAAAATATAAAAAATATATATTAAATAATAAACCAATAATAATGATTTATGGCAATGTAGATAATAAAATAGAAGAGATAGTAAAAAAATATATAAAAATAGAAAACAAAGAAATAATAATTAATAAATATAATACTAATTATTTAATACCATTTAAAGCAAAAAAAGATATAGAAGAAAAATCAAAATATAACCAATCATTTTTATATGTTGCATATAAAATAAAAAATATGAAAAAGTCGGATCAAATATATTTGAAAATTATAAAGGATATACTAAGTACAAGCCCTAATAATTTAGTATTCAAAGAATTAAGAAATAATCTTGGATTAATTTATTCATCAGATGTATGGTACTGTAAAGAAGGCTTATTAGTGATAGAATCATATATAAATAATAAATCAAAAGATAAAGTAATAGAAGGTATAGAAAACATTTTAAAAAAATTAAAAAATAAAGAATTGCTAGAAGAATATATAAATAAAAGATTAGAATATATGAAATTCAAATTAATAAGAAATAAAGACAGTAGAGTAAAAAAGTTTAATGATTTTATTGCACATAAATTAAAAACAAGATATACAGATGAAGAACTAATGGAAAAATATAAAAACATTGATTTAGATAAATTACTAGAGTTTTTAAATAGATTAACTATGGACACAATATATTTTTTAAGAGGTGAGTTTAATGAATAAAATATATACATTAGAAAACGGATTAAAAGTAGTATTTTATCAAGACAAAACAAAACATATTGTAATGGCTAATTTATTTGTAAAATTTGGTGGTAATAATAAAAAATTTTATAGTGACCAAGAATACACTATAAAAAATGGAACAGCTCACTTTATAGAGCATCTACTTATAGAACATAGTATCTATGGTAATAGTATGACAGAATTTGAAAAGAACAATACAATATCAAATGGCTTCACAACAAAAGATACAACAGAATTTTATGTAAATATAGTTAATGATTATTTAAAAGAAATAGAAAAATTAATAAATATTGTAAATAATCCATGTTTTAAAAAAGAAGATATAGAAGAAACAAGAAAAGCAATAATAAAAGAAAAAATGATGAGTAAAGATAATTACTTTGCAGAATTAGATAAAATAAATTATGAATGTTTGTTTAAAAATATAAAATATCCTAATATATTAGGAGAGGTAAAAGATATAGAAAAAATAAGCTATGAAGAAATAAAAAAATGTTATGAAACATTTTATCAACCTAAAAATCAAATACTTATAATATCTGGAAATTTCAATATAGAAAAAGTAGAAGAATTAATAGAAAAAACATATAAAAAACTAAATAAGCCAAATATTGACTATCAAATAGAAAAAATAAAAGAAGAAAATAAAATAGTAAAAAATTATAGTTTTATAAAAAAAGATGTCAATATGGATTATGTATCAATAAATTATAAAATAAATATAGAAAAATATAAAAAGATAAAACTACTAAATTTGATGTCATATATATCATATTTTCTAGATACAATATTTGGTCCTACATCAAAACTATATAGTGAATTAGTAAAAAATAATATTTGTTCTTATAATATTAATTATAATTTTGATATAATTGATAAATTCTTAATAATTAAAGTAGGAAACTATACAAATAAAGATAAAGAATTTATAAAATATATAAATGAAGAAATTAATAAAAGAAAAGTAGATAAAGAAATGTTTTTAATAAAACAAAAACAATCAATAATAAGATTAATATTAAGAGAAGATAGCCTATTTAGTATGTTAGAACCATTTATTGAAAATATAATAGAATATGATTATTATAAAATGGATAAAATAAAAGATATAGAAAAATTAACATTTGAAGAATATTCTAAAAAAATAAATGAATTAGACTTTAGTAATTATTGTATTACTAAAATAATAAAGGAGGATTCATGAAAAAAATAGAAAATGCATTAGATCAAGCAGTAGCAAGTTTAGATATAGATAATTTAAAAATTACTAAAGAACAGAAAAAAACCATAAAAGAAAAATTAAAAAATTTAAGTAATGATAAAAGTCTAATAGAAGAACTTCTAAGAATAAGTGAAGAGGAAAATAAACATGGAAGAACTAAGTAATGAATTAGAACAATCTAAATATTGTTATCAAAATACTAAAACATTAATAAATAAAAAAAATATCAAAAATCATGATAGATTAATAGAAATAGAAAATGGTATAACAGCATTTAAACTATCAAAACTATATTTAAATGACATACCATATAAACAAACATTTGATATATATCATTATCTTAGTATTCATGAATATTTATTTGGTGATTTATATCCATTTGCTGGAACTATAAGAGATGAAAATATTTATAAATCAAATGAACCATATAAATCTGGTAAAACACCATTTTGTGAAATACCATTTATAGTTAGAAATTTAAAATATACTTTAGAAGAAATGAAACAAAATGTTGTAAAGATAAAAGATAAAGAAACTCTTGGGGCATACTTAGGAAAATATTATTTAGACTTAAACATGATACATCCATTTAGAGAAGGAAACGGAAGAACTTTAAGAGAATTCTTAAGAGAATATGTAATTGTTATAAATAAAATATTAAAAACAAATTATTATTTAGATTATAATTTAAGTAAAAAAACAAAAAAGCAATTATTAAAAGCATCTATTTTAGATGATGAAGAATTAGCAAGCAAAGTATTTTCTAAAATTATAAAAACAGAAGAAGAAAGGAAGATAAAAAAATGAAAAAAATAATAATAAGTTTAATGTTAATATCAGCTTTCATATTAACGGGATGTCAAAATAAAGAAAAAACAGACGCAGTTAAATTTAAAGAAGAATACGAAAGACTTAATAATCAAGTAGTTAATGATAAAAAATATTTAGAACTTACTATAGATAAAAAAAATCCTATAAAATATAAAACAGCAGAAGAAATAGTAGATATAATAAAAAATAAAACAGGAATAATTTATTTAGGATATCCAGAATGTCCTTGGTGTCGTAATGCTGTACCAGTTTTATTAGAAGCAGCAAAACAAACTGGAGTAAATGACATATATTATTTAAATATGCATGATATAAGGGATAAAAAGGAATTAAAGGATGGAAAAGTAGTAACAGTAGAAGAGGGAACTGAAGGATATAAAAAAATACTAGAAGCTTTAGGTGATAAAGCATCTGTATATAAAGATTTAAATGATGAAGGTATAAAAAGAATATATGTTCCACTTGTTGTATTTGTAGAAAATGGTAAAGTAGTAGCAACTCAAGAATCAACAGTAGAAAGTCAAAAAGATCCTTATGTTAAATTAACAGAAGAACAAGAAAAAGAATTATTAAATATATATAAAGACAACATTCACAAAGTTTATAATGATATGTGTGATGAATCTTGTTAAAAAAATATGAAGAAAAATTCATATTTTTTTGTTTATTTATTTTTAAATATAATGTATAATAATAATGGTGATAATGTGAAAAATAAAGAATTATTAAGATTAATTATATGCTCTATAATTTATGTAGTGTGTTTTTTTATAAAAAATGATATTTTATTATATATAACTTATATATTTTTAAGTTATGATGTCGTTATAAATGTTTATAATAACTTAAAAGAAAAAGAAATATTTGATGAAAATTTACTAATGTTAATAGCGACCATAGGAGCTATATTAATAAAAGAAACTAAAGAAGCAGTAGCAGTTATGCTATTTTATCAAATAGGTGAATACTTAAGTGATCTTGCAACTGATAAATCTAAAAAAAATATAACTGATTTATTAGATTTACAAAGTGAATATGTATTAGTAAAGAAAAATAATAAAGTAGAAAAAGTAGAAACAAAAGAAGTAAAAATAGGGGACATAATTGTTGTAAAACCTGGAGTTAAAATACCATTAGATGGAATAATATTAAAAGGAAAAGGAAATATTGATACCAAAAGTATAACAGGAGAATCAAAACCAAAAGTAGTAAAAGAAAATGATGAAGTATTAAGTGGTATGATAAACTTAGATAGTGTATTAGAAATAAAGGTATTGAAAACACTAGAAAATAGTACATCAACTATCATTTTAAATTTAATATTAAATTCATGTGAAAATAAAGCAAAATATGAAAGATTTATTACTAGATTTGCTAAGATATATACACCAATAGTAGTATTGATATCATTCTTATTATTTATAATTCCACTTATATTAAAACAAGATATGAATATATGGATATATAAATCACTATTATTCTTAGTAACATCATGTCCATGTGCACTAGTAATATCAGTTCCACTTTGTTATTTTCTTGCTATATCACTATGTAGTAAGAATGGTGTAATAATAAAAAGTGCCGATGTAATAGATAAATTACCAAAAATAAAAACTATTCTATTTGATAAAACAGGTACATTAACAAAAGGAAATTTTAAAATAACCAAAATAGTTCCATTATATAAAAAAGAAGAAGAAGTACTTAAATATGCAGCATATGCTGAATATAATTCAAATCATCCAATCGCATGCGCTATAAAAAATGAATATAAAGAAAAAATAGATGAAAAACTAATATCTGACTATAAAGAAATAAGCGGAAAAGGAATTAGTTTAAAAGTAAATGATGACTTAATTCTAGTAGGAAATTCAACTTTATTCGAAGAAAAACAAATAAAATATCCTAAAATAGAATTTATAGGTACAACAGTTCTTGTTTCTTTAAATAATGAATATATAGGTACAATAGTAATTTCAGATGAAATAAAAGAAGAAAGTATAAGTATTGTAGAAAAATTAAAACAAATTGGAATAAAAAGAGTTTTAATGTTATCAGGAGATAATATAGAAACAGTAAAAAAAGTAGGTAATAAATTAAAAATGGATGAGTGTTACGCTAATTTACTTCCAAATGACAAATTTGAAATACTGAAAGAAATAGAAACAACAGAAAAAACAATTTTTGTTGGTGATGGAATAAATGATGCATTAGTATTAATGGAATCAGATGTTGGTATATCAATGGGGAATTTAGGTAGTGAAATAGCAGTAGAAGCAAGTGATATGGTAATTTTTAATGATAATTTAAATGAAATAGTAAATGTAATAGATATATCAAATAAAACAAACAGAATGATTTTATTTAATATAATATTTGCTATAGGAATAAAAATATTAGTTATGATATTAGGATTATTTGGAATAACTAATATGTGGATGGCTGTACTAGCAGACGTTGGAGTAACAATATTTACAGTTTTAAACTCATTTAGAATTAATAGATTTGAAAAAAAAATATAATTATGCTATTATATAAATGTAAAAATAAGGAGGAACAAAATGGAATTTATAAAAAATAAATTTAAAAGTATGTATAGAACTTCAATTATATTTTCAGTAGTTTTAATATTAGTAGGTCTTTTCCTTTTAATAAAACCAGAAACTACATTACATGCTATATCTTACTTTATAGGAATTGCTTTAATTATATGGGGATTAATACCAATAATAGGATTTTTCTCAAATAAAGAAAATAAAAATTATTTAGAGTTTAGTTTTATATTAGGAGTATTTGCTTTAATATTTGGAATTATTATAATGATAAACCCAGATATAATAGGAAGTATAATACCTTTATTAATAGGAATATGGATGGTAATAAATGGAGTTACTAAGTTATATTATTCATTAACAATAAATAAAGTAAGCAGTGCAACTATATCAATAATAATATCCCTTGTTATATTAGTATGTGGACTTATATTAATATTTAATCCATTTAAAGGAGCTATCCTTTTAACAAAAGTAATAGGAATATCAGTAATTATATATTCTATATTAGATTTAATAGAATGTTATACATTAAAGAAAACAGTAAAAGAATTTACAAATGTAACAAAAGGCAAAAATGATACAAAAGTAATAGAAGCAGTATATGAAGAAGAATAGACTATTCTTCTTTTTACTTGAAAAAAAATATAAAATATGTATAATATAAGTATCTGAGGTGACTTTATGAAAAAATGTATAGTTATATATAATCCAAATAGTGGTAGAGGCATACATGAAAAAATATTAAAAAAAGTAAAAGAAATTTTACTAATTTATGGTTATGAAAGTAATATAATGAAATCTGAATATAAAGGACATGCTATAGATATTGTAAAAAACTTAGAAAAAGTTGATTTAGTAATTTCTATAGGTGGAGATGGAACATTTAATGAAAGTATGACTGGAAATTTTGAAAGAAAAGAAAAACTTTTATTAGCGCATATTCCAGTAGGAACAACAAATGATGTCGGAGCAATGTATGGATATGGTAAAAATTTAGTTAGAAATTTAAGACTATTATTAGAAGGAACTGTAAAAAAAATAGACGTTTGTACTATAAATAATAAGCCATTTATATATTCAGCAGGAGCAGGTAATTTTGTTAATGTCTCATATGATACACCTAGAAATTTAAAAAAGAAATATGGATACTTTGCGTATTTAATAAAAGGATTAAAAGAATTTAATGGACCATCAAAACTATACAACATAACATATAAAGTAAATGAAAAAAAAGTAGAAGTACCATCATCATTTATATTGATATCAAATGCCAATAGAATAGCAGGAATACAAAATTTCTATAAAGATATAAAACTAGATGATAATACATTTGAAGTTTTAGTATGTGATACAATTGCAAAAAGAGATATAGCAAAAGGATTATATTATTTGAAAACAAGTGATATAACAAAAGCACCAGGATTTAATTTTTACAAAACAGATAAATTTGAAATAACATTTAATGATATAGATAATATTAATTGGAGTTTAGATGGTGAAAAATTTAATGATAATACAAATAAATTTGTAATAGAAATAGTTAGAAATATAAATATTTTATTACCTAAAAAAAATATAAAAAAATTGTTTGTAGATAATAAGTAGGTGATTATTTTGAAAATTGACTATCAAAAAAAATTAGAAGAAATATTAAATGAAATAAAAGAACCTAAAAAACTATTACTTCATAGTTGTTGTGCACCTTGTAGTAGTTATGTTTTAGAATATTTATCTAAATATTTTAAAATAACAGTATTTTATTATAATCCAAATATATCAATAAAAGAAGAATTTGAAAAAAGACTAAAAGAACAAGTACGACTTATTAATGAAATGGATACTGTAAACAAAATTGATATAATAGAAGGAAAATATGAAAATGATAAATACGAAGAAACTATAAAAGGACTTGAAAACGAAAAAGAAGGCGGAAATCGTTGCTTTAAATGTTATAGACTTAGAATGGAAGAAACAGCTAAACTAGCTAAAAAATTAAACTATGATTACTTTACAACCACATTATCAATAAGTCCATATAAAAATGCAGCTAAGCTAAATGAAATAGGTGAAGATTTAGAAAAGGAATATAATATAAAATATTTATATGCTGACTTTAAAAAGAAAAATGGTTATAAAAGATCAATAGAATTATCAAAAATATATAAATTATACAGACAAAACTATTGTGGATGCATATATTCAAAAAGAGGTAATATAAATGAATAATAAAAAAATAACTATACTTTTATCTATTATAATATTTCTTTTATGCCTAATTATAATATTATTAATAATAAATAATAAACAAATAGATAAAAAAAACAGTATAAATGAAAATAAAATAGAAGAAGAAAAAAAGAATAAACCTTCTCAAAATAATTTAGAAGAAAATAATGAAACATCTCAAAATAATATAGAAAACAATATTGAATCAGTAGATAGTTCTAAAAAAGAAAATCAAATAGTAGAAAAAGACAAGATAATATTAAAAGAATTTGAAAATATAGAAAAAGAAACAGATGAATGTATAAATAATAAAAAATTATCAGATAGAATAACAGATAAAGTAGCAACCATGATTGGATTTATATGGTATGATGAAGAAATAAATGGTATAAAATATAAAGAATTGAAAGAAGAAACAAAAGAAAAATTATTAGATATTTATTATAAAATAGATGGAAAAATAGAAAGTAAAAATCCAAATTATAAAGAACAAATAAAGGATAAATATAGTATTATATCTAAATTTATAAAAGATAAATATGATGATTTTAAATATGATAAAGATATCTTTTTAAAAGAAACACTAAAAGATAAGTATAATGATTATATAGAAGTAAAAGAAGATTTAAAAGAAAAACAAGAAGAAACAAAAGAAAAAATAAATAACAAAAAAGAAGAGTATAATGAAAAAATAAAGAATTGGTATATAAAAAAGAAATCTGAATGATTTCTTTTTTATATTTTTCTATATAACCCGATTGCTTTACCTAAAATAGTAACATTACTTAAAATTATAGGATCCATAGTATCATTTTCAGGTTGTAATCTAAAATGATCTTTTTCTTTATAAAATGTTTTTAATGTAACTTCATTTTCATCAGTCATTGCTACTACAATTTCACCATTTCTAGCTGTATTTGCTCTTTCAACTACAACAATATCACCATCTAATATTCCAGCATTTATCATACTAGTACCACTAACATTCAAAGTAAATACTTCTTTATTTTTAGGAATTAAATAAGATGGTAATGAAAAATATTCATCAGGATGTTCAATTGCTTCAATTGGACTACCAGCTGTAATCTTTCCAAGTAGTGGAACCTCAACAGTTAATTCATCATTAATTGCAAACTCATTTTTTACTAGTAATTCTAAAGCTCTATTCTTAGAATCATTTTTTCTTATAAAACCTTTTTTTTCAAGATTTTTTAAATGAGCATGTATAGTTGCAGGGCTTGAAATACCAAGTGCAGCACCAATTTCTCTTATAGTAGGTGGATATCCATGAGCTACTATATATTCTTTAATGTATTTTAAAATTTCATCTTGTCTTTTAGTTAAACTTACCAAAATAAAACCTCCTTTTTAACTAATAATAGTTTAACACACATTCATTTGTTTGTCAAATATTTGTTCGTATTTTATAAAAAATACAAAAACAAACATTTTTTCGTAAAAAGTATTGACACAAACAACTGTTCGTAATATAATGAAACTAAGTTAAGGAGTGATAGCATGAAAGAAATGTTAAAAAGTAAATTTTTAGTTTTATTTGTTGTATTTGTATTAGGAGTATCTTACTTTAATTCATTAAATGTAGAAAAATTAAATAATGAAACAGTAGATAGTAATGAATTAATAATAAATAAGTAAAAATTATATACAATTAATGATAATTTATGATAAAATATACATATACTAGGGAGATGTTAATATGAAAAAATTTAAAATATTTTTAGCAATTACATTATCAATATTTTTAATTACAGGTTGTTCTAATAATAAAAAAGTAAAGAAAGAAGAAACAAAGGATCCTAATGCACCTGTTGTTAATTATAAAACAGTTAAGGATTTAAAATTTGGGACAGCATCATTTTATATAAGTGGTGGAAAAACATTTGTTGACACATCTATAATAAATGAAACAAATAAAGATATAAAAGTAAATAAATTTACTATTCTATTTAAAGATAGTGATAATAATATAATAAAGACATTAGATGTATCACTTGATACGGTAAAAAAGAAAGAAACAATAAATATAAATGAGTTTGTTGATGAAGAATTATTCCAAACAGCACATATTGATTATGAAATAAAGTAAAACAACTTTATTTTTTTTCACACAAATTTCATTGACTTGCATATATTAATTTGGTAGAATTATTCATGTTAGGTAACTAACAAAGGTGATATTATGAATCGATATATAGGATATGAAATAAAAGATATAAACAATTTATTAACAAGAAGAATATTTTTAATGTATAAAAATAACAATAAGATAATAACTCCAATTCAATATAAAATAATAGATTATTTATTAATAAATGAAAAAGCTTATCAAAAAGACTTAGAAAAAGAATTTAATCTTAGAAGATCAACTATATCAGGAATTTTAAAGACAATGGAAAAAAATAATCTTATTTTAAAAGAAACAAATAACAGAATTAATGAAATTTTTTTAACAGTTGATATAAAAAAAGAAATAAAAATAATAAAAGAACAAATGATAAATTTAGAAACAGAATTAAAAAAAAACATAACCAATGAAGAATTAGAAAATTTCTTTATTGTTATAGATAAAATAAAAGAAAATATAAAGGAGAATAATTTATGATAAAATTAATAAAAAACTTTAATAAAAAAGATTACTTTATAATATTTATATGCTTAATATTAATTGTATTTCAGGTATTTCTAGAACTTAAAATGCCCGATTATATGTCAGAAATAACAAAACTAGTTCAAACCGAAGGAGCTAGTATGGGTGATATTTTAAAACAAGGAATGTATATGCTTATATGTGCATTTGGAAGTTTAATATCTGCAATTATAGTAGGATATTTTATATCCAATATAGCTGCCACTTTTTCAATGAATATAAGAAAAAAATTATTTACTAAAGTAGAATCTCTAGGATCAGAAGAAATAAAAAAATTTAGAACAAGTAGTTTAATTACAAGAACAACAAATGACATTACTCAAGTTCAAATGTTTATAGCTATGGGACTTCAACTTTTAATCAAATCGCCAATTACAGCAGTTTGGGCTGTAACAAAAATATTAAATAAAAATATTGATTGGAGTATTATAACAGCAATAGCAGTTTTAATTTTATTAATAACAATTATTGTATTAATGTTAATAGTTATGCCAAGATTTAAATTAGTTCAAAAACTAATAGATAGTATTAATGGCGTAACAAGAGAAAATCTAAATGGAATTAGAGTTGTTAGGGCTTTTAATGCAGAAGAATATCAAGAAGAAAAATTCGAAAATGTAAATGATAAATTGACTAATATGCAATTATTTAATCAAAAAGCATTTTCATTTCTTCAACCTGTAATGTATTTAGTATTATACTTTTTAACACTTTCTATATATTTTATAGGGGCAATATTAATAAAAGATGCACAAATGGCAGATAAAATAACTTTATTTGGTGATATGGTTGTATTTTCAAGTTATGCAATGCAAGTTATAATGTCTTTCTTAATGTTAGCAATGATTTTCATGATGCTACCAAGAGCTAATGTATCAGCAAAACGTATAAATGAAGTACTAGATACAAAACTAAGTATTAAAGATGGTACAAGAGAAGATGGAATAGACAATTTAAAAGGTGTTGTTGAATTTAAAAATGTATCATTTAAATATCCAGATGCTAAAGAATATCTTATAAAAGATATTAGTTTTAAAGCCTTAAAAGGAGAAACAGTTGCATTTATAGGATCAACAGGAAGTGGAAAATCAACACTTATAAACCTTATACCAAGATTTTATGATGTAACAGAAGGTGAAATATTAGTAGATGGTGTTAATGTTAAAGAATATAAAGAAGAAGCATTATATAAAAAAATAGGTTATGTTTCACAAAAAGCTATAATGTTTAATGGTACAGTATCAAGTAATGTTGCATATGGAGAAAGTAAAGAAAAAATAACAGAAGAACAAATAAAAAAAGCTATAGAAATAGCAGAAGCAAAAGAATTTGTATTAAATATGGAAGATACATATAATGCACATATTGCACAAGGTGGTACCAATATATCTGGTGGACAAAAACAAAGGCTTTCAATAGCACGTGCAATAGCTCGTAATCCAGAAATATATATATTTGATGACTCATTTAGTGCACTAGATTACAAAACAGATGCAACATTAAGAAAAAATTTAAAGAAATCAACAAAAGATGCAACTATTTTAATAGTCGCACAAAGAATCGGTACAATTATGAATGCAGATAAAATAATTGTACTTGATAATGGAATATGTGTTGGAATGGGTACACATAAAGAATTGCTTAATAATTGTGAAGTATATAAAGAAATTGCTTTATCACAACTTTCAAAGGAGGAATTAGAAAATGAATAATGAAAAAACTAATTCTAAAAGAGGACCAATGCATGGACCAAATTTTGAAAAACCAAAAGATTTAAAAAAATCATTAATAAAACTATTTAAAAATTTAAAAGCTTTTAAGATATTTATATTTATATCACTTATACTAGCAATGTCCAGTTCAATATTATCATTAATTGCTCCTAATAAACTATCTGATTTAACAGATGAAATAAGTAAAGGAATTATAATAAATAGTAAAAATATAAAAATACTTACAAATGATATAAAACAAGAAGTAAGTAGTGAAGAATATAGTAAAAAAATAAACGAAATATTAAATATAAAATTTGATAATGTTAAAAATTCTGCTGATAAAAAAATACTAAACGAAACATTAGAAAAGATAAATAAAGATGAAAAAAATACATTTAGTTATATAAATAAATTACCAAATAATATATTAAATTTAATTTTAGAAGACTCTATATATAATGGAACAGAAATAACAAAAGAAGATAAAACTAAATTAATTAATTCATTAGCAAATAATAGTTTTAATAATATACCAAATAATATAAAAAATATATTATTAAGTAATTCAAAAATAGATAATGTAGAAATTAATTCAAAAGATAAAATAGAATTTATAAATATATTAGGGAATATAAATGAAAAAACAGATGTAAGTACTATTTATAAAAAAGTAGATGAATTACCAAATAGTATAAAAAAAGTAATAGAACCTACAATAAATATGAAAAAAATCAAAGAAATTGCTAAATTCCTAGTAATTATATATATATGCAGTGCTTTATTTAATTTTATTCAATCTATTTTAATGACAGATGTAGCTAATAAATTTGCTAAAAAATTAAGAAGTAAAATATCTATTAAAATAAACAAATTACCACTTAAATATTTTGATAATAATTTATCTGGAGATATATTATCTAGAGTAACAAATGATGTTGATACTATAGCGCAATCAATGAATCAATCATTAGCAACCTTAGTTAGTTCAATAACCTTATTTATAGGATCAATTATAATGATGTTTTATACTAATGGTATATTAGCTATAACTGCTATATTAGCAAGTTTAATAGGATTTGTATTTATGTTTAAAATACTAGGAAAATCTCAAAAATATTTTATAGCAAGACAAGTTGAACTTGGAAAACTTAATGGTCATATAGAAGAAATATATTCAGGACTTAATGTTGTAAAAGTATACAATGGTAAAAAAGATGCTGATAAAAAATTTGATGAATTAAATAAAAATGTATATGAATGTAATAGGAAAAGTCAATTTTTATCAGGACTTATGCAACCAATGATGGGCTTTATAGGTAACTTTGGATATGTAGCTGTATGTATTGTAGGAGCACTTTTAGTATCAAAAGATGCAATTACATTTGGTGTTATAATTGCTTTTATTACATACGTAAGATTATTTACAAGTCCATTATCACAAATAGCTCAAGCAATGACTTCACTTCAATCAACTGCTGCAGCTAGTGAAAGAGTATTTGAATTTTTAGAAGAACAAGAAATGGAAATAGAAACAAAAGAGAAATATCTAAATCCAGAAGATGTAAAAGGAAATGTTGAATTTTCACATGTTAAATTTGGATATAATGAAGATATAATAATAAAAGATTTTACAGCAAATATAAAAAGTGGAGAAAAAGTTGCTATAGTAGGACCAACAGGTGCAGGAAAAACTACAATGGTAAACTTACTTATGAAATTTTATAATATAAATAGTGGCGATATAAAAATAGATGGAATATCTATAAATGAACTTACAAGAGAGAATATTCATTCATTGTTTACAATGGTTCTTCAAGATACATGGGTATTTAATGGTACAATAAAAGAAAATATTGTTTATAACCACCAAAATATTAGTGATGAAGAAATTAGAAGAGTTTGTAAAGAAGTAGGTGTAGATCATTTTATAGAAACACTTCCAAATGGATATGAATCTTTAATAACAGATAGTGACAGTATATCATCAGGACAAAAACAATTAATTACAATTGCTCGTGGTATGCTTGATAAAGCTCCATTACTAATACTAGATGAAGCAACAAGTAATGTAGATACCAGAACAGAAGAATTAGTAAGTAAAGCAATGGATAAATTAACAGAAGGAAGAACATCTTTTATAATAGCTCATAGACTTAGTACAATAAAAAATGCTAATTTAATATTAGTTATGAAAGATGGAAATATTATAGAACAAGGAAATCATGAACAATTAATGAAACAAAATGGTTTCTATGCAGAACTTTATAATTCACAATTTCAAAAATAGATAAATTATCTATTTTTTTTATTTAAAAAAAGATAAATATATATTATAATTATAATAGTTTTAGGATGTGTGTTTTATGAAGAAAAGTATATTTATAAGTTTAATATCAATAGTTATAGTGATATTTATAGTATTATTTTATTTATTTATAATAAAAAAAGAATTTATTTTACCACAAGAAAATATAGAAAAAATAGAATATAAAAGTACATATAAAGAAAAAGATATAAATATTAAATATGGAAATAAATTACTAGGATATAAGAAAGTAAAAAATATAAAAAAAATAAAAGAAGATAAAATTGATACAGAAAAACTTGGTAAATATAAAATAAAATATCAAGCAAAAATAAAAAATAAAAAAATAAACTTTACAAAAATAGTAGAAGTAGTTGATAGAGAAAAGCCAGTTATAAAAGTAAACAAAGAAGAACCCATATATGTATGTAAGGGTAGTGAAACAATTGACCTAGAAATAGAAGCAACAGATAATTATGACGGAGATTTGAAAGATAAGATTATAAAACAATTAAAAGGAGATAAATTAATTATTAAAGTGTCTGATTCTAGTAACAATGAAACAGTAAAAATCTTAAATGTAGAATATAAAGATATAGAAAAACCAGTTATAAAAATAAATGGAAATAAGATAGAAACTATTTTATTATATTCAAATTATAAAGACAAAAAAGCAACTGCTTATGATAATTGTGATAAAGATATAACTGATAAAATAGAAATAAAGAATAATGTTAATACAAATAAAATAGGAACATATAAGGTAATATATGAAGTAAAAGATAATGATGGTAATATAGCACATGAAGAAAGAACAGTAAGAGTTATAAAACCAAATAATACTAATAATAACGGAAAAATAATATATCTTACATTTGATGATGGACCTTATATATATACTGATGAACTTTTAAATATACTAAAAAAATATAATGTAAAAGCAACATTTTTTGTTACATATCAATATCCTAAATATGCTTATCTAATAAAAAGAGAATATATGGAAGGACATTCAGTAGCAATTCATTCATATTCTCATAATTATAAAACAGTATATAGTAGTATAGACAGTTATTTTAATGATTTAGACAAAATGAATAATATTATTAAAAGAGAAACTGGAACTTATTCAAAACTTGTAAGACTTCCAGGAGGTAGTTCTAATACTGTAAGTAGAAAATATAAAAAAGGAATAATGACAGATATAACGAGTGAACTTACAAGTAGAGGATACACTTATTTTGATTGGAATGTTTCAAGTGGAGATGCTGGTGGAACAACAAGTACAGATAAAGTAATAAATAATGTAGTAAGATCAATGAATAGTGGTAAAACATTAGTAATATTACAACACGATGTAAAAAAATTTAGTGTAGATGCAGTTGAAACTATTATAAAAGAAGGATTAGCTAGAGGATATACTTTTAAAGCATTAAATAGCGATTCTTTTTCAGCACATCAACATATAAATAATTAGACAAATTATTTGTCTTTTTTTATGTATTTAAATAAAATAGTGATTTAAATTATCTTAATAACTATTAATCTCATAAAATATATAAAGGAGTTATTTATATGGAAATAATTGATAATAATACGGTAGTTGTTACATCAAGTGAAGAATTAAAAAATATACTTGAAAACAATAATTCATACACTTATATCTATTTTGGAAATGATATAACACTAACAAGTGGAATAAAAATATCTGGTACTAAAAATAATATTACAATTAATGGAACATACAATAATAATCGCTATAAATTTACTGATATGAAAAGCCTTTCAACAGCAAATGTAATAGCAGTATCAAATAAACTTACGTTAAATGTAACTGTAAAAAACATGGATGTTACTGGGTATAACTATTATGGAATAATTTATGTACCAGAAAGTAATGATTATAAAAATATTATAATTGAATATAATAACATAACATATATTGGGCCACAAATTTCCTTTAATCCAAATGGGCTTACAAGGTTTATAGATTGTAATATAACTATTCAAGATAATTATGCTAGTGGAAATGAAGTAGCAGAATGCAATAAAATTGAAATAGGTGGAAATACAACTATTTTACATAAATCAACAGCAAACTCATCATTTTGGTTTAGAAACAGTGAACCATCTTTAACAATATTAAAAAATGCAATAGTTAATTTTACAAGTATATCAAGAGAATTAATTTATGGAGTTTATGATCTTAAATTAACACTAAATCAAAATTCAACATTTAATGTTACAACAAAAAATGGTCTTTCATATGGAAATTATGGTACAGGAACAACTCTAATAGATAGCAAGGCAACTTTAAATATTAGCCAAACAGAAAAAAACGGAAATTATTCAACTTGGTATAGTTCAGGAGTAATCACTTTAAATGAATTATCAAATTTAAGTATTATTAATAATTATACAAATATATCAACATTAAACTATAATATAAATTTTACAACATCAACTTCAGGATTAATTTTAAATAATCCAGGATATGTTATTTTATATAATGAATCTGCTAATGTTATATCAACTTCTTATGAAATACCATTTGAATTTAATTTTACAAGAATAAATATTTTTTCTAAAGCAATCCAAATAGATAGTGAAATTAGTTTATCTACATTGCCAACATATGCATGGTATAAAGATAATTTAGTAGCAACTATAACAGGAAAATTTAATTCAACAAAAACAACAATAGAAAAATCTAATTTTACAGAAGAAGAATTATTAAATCTTCCATCATTAAGTAATTTTAATATAAGTACTAATAAAGCATTATCAGTCGCAGATTCTATATTACATATTAATCCAATAACAGATAAATCACTTAATATAACAGGAAAAACAACTAATCCATCATCAGTACTTATACAATATAATGATATAAATGCTACAGTTAAAACAGATGAAAATAATTTGTTTAAGTACGATTATGAAACAGAACTTGAAATAGGTACGGTAATAACTATTACATCAAAAGAAAATAATAGTTTAATATATCATACAAAAAAGGTAACTATAATATATAGTGGTGACTTAACAATAGATACATATCCTGAAAAAATAGAATTTATATTATCAAGAATTAATAATAATAATATACTTTTAAGTAAGAATGAAGATATTATAATAAAAATAACTGATTCAAGAATTGATAGTACAGATTGGAAATTATATGCATCTATTAATCATGATTTAGAAGATGATGACAAAACATTAATATCATCTATTGTTTATTTAGATGACAATGGTAATATAAATATATTATCAAATGAAAAAACACTTATATATCAAGGAGAAAAAAACGAAGGAGTAACAAAAGAAACAACAATAGTATTTAAAAAAGATGAAAATATTTTAGCTCAAATAATTAACTATATTGAAATAAATAAGATATATAGTGCAGTTATAATATGGAGTTTAGAAGAATAAAAACACTATTTAATAGTGTTTTTTTAATATCTCCAAAATGGAGTGTCACAAAAACATTTATCGTTTTTAATTTTTGACAATATACTATTAACGATAACAGTATTACTCTTATATGAATTATTATTAACAGTTAATATTGCATAATTTTTTAAGATAAATACTTCATTATGCTTTTTTCGTAACTTGAAACGTAACAGTTTTTGATTGTGTGGGTGCTATATCATCTAAAGTAACTTTAAGTGTATTAGTAGATGTATCAAAAGTATATTGTTCACTTCCTGCTTTAACACCATCAATTGTAACACTATCATTTGTAAAAGAAACTAAAGTGCTTATAACATCAGTGATAACAGGACTTGAATATGTTTCATTTGTTTGATTATCAATTTTGATAGTATAAGTTAGGCTACCATCTGCCCAAATAGGTTTATCTGCAGTCTTTGTAATTGTAAGACCATCAATCATAGTAACTAAAACAGCATCACTAGTTATAGATGTTGGAATTTCATTATAATTACCAAGTGCAGATACAACATTACTTAATTCTGTTTCCATAAAACCTCCTTATATATTATATGTAAAAATAAAATATATGAAATAAAAAAATAAAAATATAACAAATATAATATAAAATTTTCATATAATTTACTGGTGATAGAATGTTTTATAAAAATATACATAATAGAATTAAAATAATAACTTTTTTTATAGTAGTTTTATTTGTTGTGATAATATTAAAAGTATTTTATATTCAAGTTATTAGTTATGGAAAACTAAATAGTTTAGCAAGTTCCTTATGGAATAGAAATTTACCAGTAGAAGCAAATAGAGGAAAAATATATGATAGAAATTCCAAAATACTTGCAAGTAACAAAACAACAGTATCATTAGTATTAGTTCCTAATCAAATCAAAAATAAAAAAGTAGTTGCTAAAGAATTAGCGAACATTCTAAATACATCATATGAAGAAATGTACAAACATGTTAATAAAAGAACATCAATAGAAAGAGTTCATCCAATTGGAAGAAGATTATCATATGAAGTAGCAGACAAAATAAATGCCTTAAAATTAGATGGAGTATATCTTATAAAAGAATCGAAAAGATATTATCCATATGACAAAATGCTAGCTCATACAATAGGATTTGTTGGAATAGATAATCAAGGATTAAGTGGATTAGAACTTACTTATGATAAGTATTTAACAGGAGAATATGGTTCGATAAAATATGCTAGTGATGCAAAAGGAAATAAATTAGAATTAGAAGAAAGTTATGAGAAACCACAAGATGGAATGAATATGACTTTAACTATAAATTTTGAACTTCAAGAATCACTTGAAAGAGAACTTGATAATGCGGTATCTAAATATAATCCAGATCAAGCATTGGGTATAGCTATGAATCCAAAAACAGGAGAAATACTTGCAATATCATCTCGTCCTAATTTTTCACCAAGTAAATATAAAAATTATAAAGTAGAAGAAATAAATAGAAATTTACCTGTGTGGATGACATATGAACCAGGTAGTACATTTAAAATCATATCATTAGCAAGTGCCTTAGAAGAAAAATTAATAGATTTAGAAAATGACCATTATCATGATTCAGGAAGTATAAAAGTAGAAAATGCTAGAATTAAATGTTGGAAACACGGTGGTCATGGAAGTCAAACATATCTACAAGTAGTAGAGAATTCTTGCAATCCAGGATTTGTAACTATAGGGCAAAAATTAGGAAAAGAAAAATTGTTTGAATATATAAACAAATTTGGTTTTGGTAAGAAAACAGGGGTTGAATTAAATGGAGAAAGTAAAGGAATATTATTTAGTTTAGACAAAGTAGGACCGGTAGAACTTGCAACTACTGCATTTGGCCAAGGAGTATCGGTAACTCCAATTCAACAAATAACAGCAGTTAGTGCAGCAATAAATGGTGGAATATTATATAAACCATATATTGTAAAAAGTATAAATGAACCAGAAACAAATTCAGTAATACTGGAAAATAAACCCCAAGTTGTAAGAAAAGTAATAAGCGAAGATACAAGTAAAAAAGTAAGATATGCACTTGAAAGTGTTGTAACAAATGGAACAGGAAGAACAGCTTTTATTGATGGTTATAGAGTAGGAGGAAAAACAGGGACTGCTCAAAAAGTAAAAGATGGAAGATATATGGTAGGAAACTATATAGTATCATTTATAGGATTTTTACCAGCAAATGATCCAGAAGTTGTTGTATATATAGCAATTGATAACGCCAAGGGAGCAACACAATATGGTGGAACAATAGCAGCACCTATAGCTAAGGTAATATTAAACGATGCAATTAGGATACTTAATATTAAAAAACCAAATGGAGCAAGTGAAAAAAAATATAATTATAATGATAAAAAATATATAAAAGTACCTAATGTAGAAGGGAAAACATTAAAAGATGCATTAAAGGAATTAAAAGATTTTAAAGTTGAATATACAGGAGAAGGAGAAAAAGTAATATATCAATCACCTAGTAGTAATGAAAGAATACTAGAAGGTGAAGTAGTAAAACTAATGTTAGGTTAGGAGGGAATTAATGCTTATACTTACAAAAGCTATATTAGCAAGTCTAATAGGATTTATGTTAGCTCTTTTATTTGCAATCATCTTAATTCCAATTTTAAAAAAAAGAGCGAATCAAAGACTCAGTATATATTTAGAAGAAAGACATAAAAAGAAGTCACATACTCCAACAATGGGAGGATTAATATTTATATTTTCAACAATATTTTCTATTCTTGTTTTATATTTTACAAATAAAATTAGTATAACTTATAATTTTATTATTATAATATTTACTTTTTTATCATACTCATTAATAGGATTTTTAGATGATTATTTAATAATAAAAAGAAATAATAACAAAGGATTAACAGAAGTAGAAAAATTAATATCTCAAATACTAGTTGCTATTGTATTCTTTTACTTATTTTTAAAAGCAGATAATGAACCACTATTATGGATTCATTCATTAAATTTAAAATTAGATATTAATTGGTTTTATGGATTATTTATTTTATTTATTTTAGTAGCAAGTTCAAATGCAGTAAACATAACAGATGGATTAGATGGTTTAGCAGGAGGTCTTTCAGTAATATCAATTACTACATTTGGAATAATAATGTATAATACTGGATGGTTAGAAGGATATGAAGAAATCGCTTTATTCTGTTTTATATTAGTAGGTGGTATCATGGGATTTTTAGTATTTAATACAAATCCTGCTAAAATATTTATGGGAGACACTGGGTCTTTAGCACTTGGTGCAACTTTAGGATCACTTGCTATATTATCTAGACATGAATTACTTTTAATACTAATAGGAATTGTCTTTGTACTTGAAACGCTTACATGCTTAATACAAAGATATTATTATAAACTAACTCATAAAAGGTTATTCTTAATGACTCCAATACATCATACATTTGAAAAAATAGGATGGGAAGAAAGAGATATAGTAAAACTATTTTGGATTATCGGACTTATAGGATCTATGCTTGCAATAATTTATGGAGTATGGTTATGAAAAAAAACAGTATAGATTATACATTATTTTTAGCTATTTTAACAATTAGTATATTTGGAGTTATCATGGTTTATTCAGCATCTTATGTATGGGCAGAATACAAATTTAACGATCCGTTTAAATTTGTGAAAAATCAAGCATTATTTTTATTAATTGGTATGTTTTTGATGATAATAATAAGCAAAATAGATTATAAAATATACTATGAAAAAGCCAATATAATATTATTTGCTTGTATTATTTTATTAATATTAGTAGCAATTCCAGGAATAGGAACAGTTAGAAATGGAAGTCGTAGTTGGTTTGGAATAGGATCATTTGGAATTCAACCAAGTGAAGCCTGTAAACTGGCACTTATAATATTTACATCAAAATATTTAAGCAATAATGAAAAAATAATAAAGAATATCAAAAAAGGTGTATTACCAATTCTATTTATAACTTTTATTATATTTGCTCTTATTATGTTACAACCAGATTTTGGAACAGGATTTATTATAATAGTAACAATAATTGGATTATTATTTGTAGGTGGGGTTAATTTAAAATTCTTTATATATTTATTTTTAATAGGACTACTTGGAATAACAGGACTTATTGTAGTCGCACCTTATAGATTAAAAAGAATATTATCCTTTTTAAATCCATGGAGTGATCCTTTAGGAAGCGGATTTCAAATAATACAGAGTTTATATGCTATAGGTCCAGGTGGTTTATTTGGATATGGATTTTTAAATTCAAGACAAAAACACTTTTATTTACCAGAACCTCAAACAGATTTTATATTTTCAATTATAAGTGAAGAATTTGGATTTATGGGAATATTAATAGTTGCTACATTATTTTTAATAATTATAATTAAAGGACTTAAAATATCAAGAAATATAAAAGAACCATTTGGTAAATTTTTAGCATTTGGTATTACTTTTGGTCTATCATTTCAAGCATTATTAAATTTAATGGTAGTAACAGGATTAATACCAGTAACAGGTGTAACACTTCCATTTTTAAGTTATGGAGGCTCTAGTTTACTAATAACATTATGTAGTATGGGAATTATACTTAATATATCAAGATATCAAAGATAGTGTGGTATAATTGATGTAAGTGATATAAATGATAATACAAAAAATAGACGATGTAGAATTTAAATTAAGAGAATATCAAGATTTTTCTTGGTTAAATAATTATGGGAAAGTATTTAGCGTTATAGATGAAACTGGTAGTGAATGTATATCTTTTGAGATAGAAAAAATAATAAAAAATATTTTTTTATCAAATAATTGCTAAATGATTAAAAATATGTTATTATGTATGTAGCAAGTATTCTTGCATATAATAAAAAAGGGAACATTTAGTTCGTCAAGCTGAATGTCTACCCGTAATATACGTTAAGGCACTTATCTTGAAAGATGAGTGCCATTTTTATTTATAGTTGATACTACTTCAAGATAATGAAGAGTAAAGCTATTAATAAGATGATTATAAAAAGTAAGATTGAGATTAAAAAATCCTTCTTGCTCATATATCAATAACCTCCTCTCTATGTAGAGTAGAGGTAGACACTCAACAACTAAATGTTCCTAAAAGTATTATAGTAAGCAAATATTCTATATACAATGTTTTTGTGATAAATAATTATAAAAATCATCTCTCCTTAGAACTGCAACTTATGAAATTATCTCCCTTTGAACTAGTAACAGGTGTAACACTTCCATTTTTAAGTTATGGAGGCTCTAGTTTATTAATAACATTATGTAGTATGGGAATTATACTTAATATATCAAGATATCAAAAATAAACTTTAGAAACATTCAATTTATGATAATAAATTTATATACAAGATAGATAGAATTATTTTAATTTATTAAAAGAAAATTAATTAGAATAGAAGAATTAAAAAATATGGGTTATGATAAAATGTTAATAGGATGCCTTATTGGAAATCCTAGTAATGAATTTTATAAACACATGGGTGGTAAATTGATAAAAACAAGAATGCTTGAAAAATTACAATTACTAGAGAATGTGTACTATTTTAAAAAAATATAAGAAGAAAAGGTGATATTAATGGAAAAATTATATTTAGAAATTCCATCTATTGAAAGAAAGGAAGAAGCGATAGAATATATTCAAGAACATTTAAATGCTAATTCTGATATTAATGGTTCTAGTAGTTTAAAAAAATACTTAGATAATTATGAAGGCTGGTTAGAAAAATTAGAAGAAGACTATGCTAGAATACCAAATGAAGAAAAAGTTCCAGCAAGAACATATTTCTTAATAAGAGAAAATGATAACAAAATTATAGGTATGATTAATATAAGATTAGCTTTAAATGAAACACTAAAAAAATTTGGTGGACATATTGGTTATGGAATAAGACCAAGTGAAAGAAAAAAAGGATATAATAAAATTAATTTATATTTAGGATTAAAAGTATGTGATGAATATGGAATAGATAAAGTTTTTATGGATGCCGATTTAAATAATCCAGCATCATGGAAAACTATGGAATCATTAGGTGGTGTAAGAATAAGAGAATATTATGATGATGTTTATGCACATTGTACAGTAGTAGATTATAATATTGATGTAAAAAAATCACTTAATGAACATCAATATCTTGAAGAATATGTTTCAAGTAGTAATAAAAAAATTATGAAATACAAATAAAATAAAAAATATAATTTACATTTTAAATTATATTTTTTTATGAAAAAAAATAAACAATATATGATATAATTTTAATAGGTGATAGTATGGAAGTGATTTTTAATTTAGTTATTACATTAATTTCAACATTTTTTTCGATAATGTTTAGTTCTTTACCAATAATTATAATGGTTATTGTTATTTTAGTTAATAAAAAAGGTAGAAGTAGCCTTAAAATACCAGGTATAATATCACAAGAACAAAATGATATAGAACCAATATATAGAAAAAGTGAAAAGGAAATAATAAAAACATTTATAAAAGAAGAACTCAAAAAAAATAATTATAATTATAAAGATGCAATAGAATATATAGAAAAAAGAAAATTTAATTTAACTTTAATTTTTTCTATTTTAAATTTTTTAATTTTTTCAACTGTATTTTTTCATATATCAAGTTTAATGTATCTTTTGCTTATTTTAAACGTAGTAGTTTATATTATGTTTATAAAAAAATACAATATAGTAAATTATCTTTATAAACAAGTAAAAGCAAGACCAGATGAAGATATTTCACTTGTTGTATCATCTGTTATAAGTGATAAAGTAATGCCAAATTATGCTAAAAAAATTATTCCTATTTTAATATCAATAATTTTACCAATGGCTATATTTTTTAAACCAATGATGTTTTATGAAAAATATGAAGACGGATATTCATTAAGATTTTATACAATGGGACTAATAAATAAAGAAGAAATTAAAGTGCCAGAAACATATAAAGGAAAAAAAGTATTAAGTATAAGAGGAAATGTGTTTGCTAATTTAAGAAACTTAAAAAAAATATATTTACCAGATAGCATAAAAGAAATAAGAGGAAGAGTATTTTTAAATGATAGTAATTTAATTTATGTAAAACTTCCTAATAATTTAAATTATTTAGGAGGAAGTGCATTTAAAAACTGTACTTCATTAGAAAAAATAGAACTACCTGATACATTAACAGAAATAAATGGAAGTACCTTTGAAGGATGCAAATCATTAAAAAATATAAATCTAAGTGATAATATTACTTCCATACATGGAAGTGCATTTAAAAATTGTAGTTCGCTTGAAAGTATTAAATTACCAGAAAATATAACAGAAATTAGAGGTAATACCTTTGAAGAATGTACATCATTAAAAAGTATAGAAATACCAGATAATGTTACAAGAATAGGTGGACACGCATTTTATGGGGCAACTAATTTAAGTGAAGTAAAAATTTCAGAAAACAGTAAATTAAATGAAATAGGATCATCCGCTTTTAGAAAATGTAGTAGATTATATTCTATAACACTTCCAAGTAATATATATATAAATGAAAGAGCATTTAAAGAAAGTCCAACAATTGTAAAACAATTTGGTGAAGAAGATAATACTGTAGAAGAACCAAAAGTAGAAAATAAAAAAGTAAGCTTTTTTGATGAAAGTAAATTTAAACATGTGGCATTTTCAATTTTCTCTATCAAAGAAGAAAAAAACTTTGTTTATTATAAAGACTCAAAAATATATAACTCAACTTTGACTTTAAAAGAAGTAAAAGAAGAAAATGGAGTAAAAAAATTCATAATGGAATATAAAATGAATGGAGAAGTTACTACATTTACAATAACTAAAGATACGCCATATAAAGTAATAAACTCCGATATAGCTGTAAAAGTATCGAAAGTAGAAACTCTTAATACATATTCAAATTTTATTTCATTATATTTATATTATAATTAGGGTGGTAGTATGGATTATAAATTTATTCATTTATTATATGTGCCTACTATGGCATGTAATATGGCATGTAAATATTGTTATTTAGAAGAAAATACAAAAGATATCAGTACAAAACATAGCGCATTAGATACACTAAAATATACAGTAGAAAAATTAAAGCAAGATAATGTGATCCCATTTAATATATCACTTCATGGTGGAGAAGTAACAACACTAAAAAAAGAGGAATTTAGAGAATTAATTGAATATATATATAATTATTATAAAAAAAATAAAAAACTGTTAGAAGAAAATGGATTTAAAGCCTTAAGTCCACATATAAAAACAAATTTATATAATTTAGATAAACACATAGATACAATAAAAGAATATAATGTCTCAGTAAGTGGAAGTTTAGATTTACCATTTTCACTTCATGATAAATTTAGAGTAACAAAAGGAAATAAAACAACGCTTGATAAGATACTAAAGAATATAGAATTATTAAATAATATTAACAATAAAAAGAAAGTATCCGCAACTATTTTTAAAGAACATTATTTGTTAATAGATGAAATGATAGAAAATATAAAATTTTTAGATAAAAATACATCACTTGATATGAATGACTTTAATTTCATGATAGGATTTCAATTTAATAGTAATAATTTACTTACACCATTAACAGAAGAAGAACAAGTAGAATTTTTTAATAGAATGCACAAAGAATTTGATGGAACATCTTTAGATAAAGGAGTAAATGGAGCTTGGTTTAATGAATTTGGACCAGAATATTGTACAAACTGTGATAACTGTGGTGAGAAATTCTTTTTACTAGAAAAAAACGGTGATATGTATTCATGTGTTAGAGGACAAAAAAATAAAGACTACTATTTTGGAAACATATATAATAATACTGTAGAAGAAATACTTAAAACAGCACGTGAAAAAATGTTTCTAAATCATAATAGACTTGAATTTAATGATGAATGTAGTAAATGTGGATACTTATATATTTGTAAAACAGGATGCCCATTTGTAAAAAATGTGTATAAAAACAACAAATCATATACATGTAAATTACAACAAGAATTATATAAAAAAAGAAATTATGAAAAAGATACTAATTTAGATTCAACATATTTTTATGTTTCTAAAATGCATCCCTCTAGTATAGAAAAATATATTCCACAAGAAGAAAACAATATTAAAACATTACATAACATAATAAATGAAGATCCTAAATTAAAATATATTTATAGTGATGAAGCATTTATATTAAAAGTTGATGATACAGAATATAAGCTAGAATCACAAATAATAAAAAAATCAAGAGATATAATTTATTTAACAGAAGAAAGCAAAATAAAACTTTATATAAAAAATAATTTACTTGATATGGAATGTGATTATCCTTTAAATAATTCATTATATATTATATTACTCAGTGGAAATCTAATTCAATATGGTGATGAAGGAAGAATAAAACAAGAACATATTGCTTCATTACAAGTCTATAAAAACGTACTCGAAAAAAATAAAAGCGATAAATCAGAATATCTTTGTTATGATATAACAAAATTTATAAAAGAATATAGTAATTACTTATCAACTGAAAGTCCAAATAACATATTTTTTACAACTAATGCTTTAAGAGATTATCACTATATAAAACAAAAAAATAATGCTTATTATCATATAAATGCTATTAATTTACCATTTCAAAATATAGAATTTTATTACTTAAAGGAGGAAAATTTATGATAAATAAAGAAGCTAAAACATATAATGAAATCATAAGAAAGAAAAGATGTTATGAACTATCCAAATATTTTAATCTTACAGATGAACAACTAAATGAAATATATGATTTTTTATCAGAAGATAAAAATAATTCAATAAACACTACAAATAAGTATATAAATTATAAACAAGGAACAAAAATTGTTAAAACAACAGAAGCAAGTCCAAAAACAAGTGCATTTGATGCTATATTAATAAGTAATACTATATTTAGAATAACACCACATTATACTTCATCAAGTGGTTCGGGAGGATACTCTGGTTCATCATCAAATAATAATAATAACAATAATAACAACAACAATAATAATTAGGAGAAAATATGAGTTTAATAACAGAAAATTTTCATGATAAAAAATTAAAAAAATATAATATAAACATAAAAACAAAATACAAAGTAAATGATAAAATATTAGAAAGAAATACAGATAACTCTATAAATGATGATGTTATAAACGGAATAAGACTAGAAAAAAAATACTATAAAGATGGATATTTAATAGGAAAGGTTTCTAATTTTGATCCAAGGGTACATTATACATATGTATTTAAAGAAGAAGAAAATAAAGATACAATATGTCCAAACTGTGGTAAGACTGGAACTACAAAAGAATTTATTAATGGATGTCCTTATTGTAATACATATTATAATATAGATTATATTAATAAAGAATTAGGAACAAAAGAACATTTAGACAATATAATGCATAATGAAAAATATAATAAAATAACTTTTATAATAGATTTAATTATGAGTTTTATATTGGTGTTTATATATATAAAAACACATGGTAGAACATTTAATATATATGATATATCAAAGATAGTAGTAGGAAGTTTAATATTAGGATTTTCACTTTACTATATATTCTATATGTTAGATGCCTTAATAGTATTACTTCCTATTAAAATATATAAAAATAAAATGAATCAAAAACAAATAGAATTTTGGAATAATGCAGAAAAAAATAATATATCTAAAAAGACATTCTTTAATAACTTTAACTATGAATTACAAAGAT
This sequence comes from uncultured Bacilli bacterium, assembly GCA_934130005.1. GTDB lineage: Bacteria > Bacillota_I > Bacilli_A > RF39 > UBA660 > OMSK01. Next base: position 62,155 of record CAKOXD010000003.1, on the reverse strand, counting down.
ATTACTATCTAGAAAATGAAGATATTATAGATTATGATATTATTGATTACTTAGATTTTGATTTAATAAACAAAGAAGAAACTATAATAAAAGTAACAATAAATATAAGAATAATAAAATACATAAACAATAAAATAAATAAAAAAATAGAAAATAAACAATTTATATTGAAGAAAAATAAACGATATGTAGATGAGTTAAAAGGTGGAATAAATATTATAAAATGTCATAACTGTGGAGCTTCTATAGATGTAAATAAAGATACTTGTGAGTACTGCAAAACTAAAATAAACTATATGCAAGAATGGTATTTGATAAAATAAAGAAAAAATCTTTATTTTTTTCTTTATTTACTTGACTTTTTTTAAATATAAGCATATACTATACTGGTATACCGAATTGGTATAGTAGTATAGAAGGTGAAGTTATGAATAAAAAGGAAGAAATAATAAATAAAGCAAGAGAACTTTTTAACCTTTATGGATATAAAAAAGTTACGATGGATGAAGTTGCTAAAGAAGCTAATGTCACAAAAAAAACAATTTATTCTTATTTTAAGGATAAAGAAGAATTATTTAAATATTTTATAGAAGAAGAATTATTAAGCATTAAAAATAAAATAGAACAAAAAACAAAAAAAGAATCATTTATTGATAGTTTAACTGAAAGTATAATAACAATGTTAAAACTAAGAAAAGAAAGCCCTATTGTAAAAAATTTAATTAAAGATAAAAATGATTTACAAAGCATAGCATTCTTAAAAATATATGATAATGATATTATAAAATATATAAGTAATTTACTTGATGAAGAAATAAAAAAGGGTAATATTAGAAAATGTGACACTAACTTAACCGCATTTATTATTTATAATGTATTTGTATCAGTATTATTTGAATATGAATATGAACTAGATGAAGTAAAAGTAGCAAGTGAAATAACTTCAATTCTAAAGAAAGGATTAATTAAATAGGGAGGTTTTTATATGAAAAAAGAAAATAAATTATTTAAAATAATTATAATTTGTGCAGTCTTAATAATACCTTTTATGTATAGCTTTTTCTATTTAAAAGCATACTGGAATCCATATGGAGAAGGTAATATAGATAATTTACCAGTAGCAGTCATAAATAGTGATAAAGGTGATAAAGGTAATGAATTAATAAATTCAATAAAAAAATCTAAAAAATTAAAATTAAGTATTTTAGATGAAGAAGAAGCAAATAAAGGATTAAATGATGGAAAATATTATGCTATCATAAATATACCAAGTGATTTTACAGAAAATATAGAAAGTGTTGGAACAGAAAATAAAGTACATCCAACTATAACATATTCTCCAAATCAAAAATCAAATTACTTATCTAGTCAAATAATTAATACTGTTATGGTAACAGTAGAAAAAAGTTTAGACAATGAAATAAATTCAGGTATTATAGATAATTTATCATCGTCAATAAACGAAGTACCATCAAGTTTAGATCAAATAAGCAATGGTTTTTCAAAACTTAATGATGGAACTAATAGTATAAAAAGTGGAACAAAAGAAGTAAATGAAGGGGTATTAACACTTTATAGTGGAACAAAAGAATTAAAAGGTGGAACTATTTCATTAAAAGATGGAATAACAAAAATAAAAAATGGAACAAAAACAATAATAGATGGTTCAGATAGTTTAAATAATGGAATTACAAATGCTTATAATGGAAGCACTAAAATAAAAAATGAAGTAAATAACTCAATTACTAAATTAAAAGAAGATAACAGTGAAGCAATTGATAATGAAACATTAAACAATATAAAAACATTATCAGTAAATACAGTAAAGAAAAGCTTTACAAATGAAAGTAAAGATAAAATTGGAAAACAAGCAATTAATAGTGTAAAACAAACATATAACACAAATTTAACTAATATAAAAACAGGATTAAGTCAATGTGGAATAGATGCTGATACTTATTGTATTTCTAATAGTATTGATGCTAACTTTGCAAGTTATTGTAATAATTATAAAAATTTAAAATCATTATTAGATGAGTTAAATAATGAAAACAGTAATTTATATAAAACAATATACAATTTAGCAATAACAACATCAATGAATGCATCAGAACAAACTGCTTCTACAGTTAGTGTAAGTGTTGCACAACAAGTAGCAAAAACTGCAAAAGAAAAAGCTAAAACTGAAACATTAACATCACTTGAAGAATTAAGTAATGGATTAACTGAATTAAATACAGGATTATATAAATTAAGTATTGGATCTAAATCATTAAATACAGGATTATATAATTTATATTCAGGAGTAAATACTCTTGAAAGTGGAGCACTTACTTTAAGTAATGGTGTTAACAGATTAAATAATGGAGCACTTACTTTAAGTAATGGAACAACTAAATTATATAATGGAGCAACTACATTAAATAGTAGTGTAGAAGAATCAAAAGTAGAATTAAACAACAAAATAAATGATACAAAAAATGATCTAAAAAAAGTTGAATCATTATCTGATTACTCAAAAGAACCTGTAAAATTAGAAACAAAAGAGGTAAATAAAATATCAAGTTATGGTACTGCATTTGCACCATTATTCATCTCAATAGCTTTATGGGTAGGAAGTCTAATGATGTTTATAGTGTTATATTATGATAAAGAAGAAAGATTTGGATTATTATCAGTTAACGAACCAAGAAGAGTAAAAAGAATGGCAGCATATCATGTTTTAGCAACATTATCAGGAATTTTATTAGCATTCTTATTACAAGTATTATTAGACTTTACTATAACAAATGTATTCTTATACTATTTTGTAATAGTACTTACATCAAATTGTTTCTTAGCAATATTAGAATTCCTAATAGAAAACTTTAGTGATATTGGAAAATTTATTGGACTTATAATTTTAGTATTACAACTTGCAGCTGCAGGAGGAACATTCCCAATTGAAACAGTTACAAAATGTTTTAGATTCTTAAATCCAATACTTCCTATGACATATACAATTAGATTAATAAAAGAAACAATTGTTAGTATAGAAAGTTCATTATTAACTAAAAATTTAATTATTGTTTTAAGTATAACAATGGTATTTGTATTAATAAATTTAATATTAAATATAATTAAGCAAAAGAAAAATAAATAAGCCTCATTTTGAGGTTTTTTTATACAAAAAAAGGATTATTTAAATAATCCCTTAAAAATTGAATTTCCTATTTTTCTACCAAGTGTATTTAAAGCTGAATTTGTAACTTTAGCAGTAGCCTTTTCAAGACTACTTTTTTTCTTTCTAGTAGTTTTAACTTCACTTTCTTTTTTTAAAAATCTATTATTTTCTTTTACATCAGTTTTATTATTAAATTTTAAAGTAATATCTTCAGTACTAATTTTCTTTTCATATTTATTATAGAACATATCATTTTTAATAATGTTATTTCTAGTATCTAAATCAATAGTACCAATTTTACTTTGAGGAGGTAATATAGTTACTTTAGAAACTATAGAAGGCTCCCCAACATCATTTAAAAATGAAACCAATGCTTCTCCAGTTTCTAAGGATTTAATTTCATCCATAGTATTAAATAAAGGATTTTCTCTAAAGGAATTACAAGCAGCTTTAATAGCACTCTCATCACTCTTAGTATAATATCTTAAAACATGTTGAACTCTATTACCAAGCTGTGATAATACTTCATTTGGAATATCACTTGGACTTTGAGATATAAAATAAATACCAATTCCTTTAGAACGAATTAATTTAACAATACTAACAATATTTTTGATCATATAATCAGGCATTTCACTGAAAAGTAAATGTGCTTCATCGATAAAAAATACAAGTTTAGGTTTATTTAAATCTCCAACTTCAGGCATTTCATTATAAAGAGAATCAAGAATCCAAAGTAAAAAGGAAGCATATAAAGTAGGTTTTTTAAATAGGGTAGTCGCATCTAATATATTTATAAAACCTCTACCATCATCACCATTGTATTTTATAAAATCCTTAATATTAAATGATGGTTTACCAAAAAAATAATCTCCACCTTCTTCTTCCAAAGCAATTAAACCTCTTCCAATTGCTCCAATACTTTGTAAAGAAATATTTCCATATTTTAATGTATAATCTTTTCTTTTTTCACCAATATAATTAATCAAATTTCTTAAATCTTTTAAATCAACTATTTCTATATTTTCATCGCTAGCAATCTTAAATATAATAGCTAAAACTCCTTCTTGAGTACTTGTTAAATTAAGCATACGTGAAAGAAGTTTATAACCTATATTAGATATAGTAGTTCTAATAGGATGCCCAAACTTTCCATAAATATCCCAAAAATGAGTAGGGTAACTTTTAAATTCAAAATTTTCTAAATTTAAACTATTAATTCTATTTTGAATGTTAATACTATCTTCACCCTTAATAGCTAATCCAGCTAAATCACCTTTAACATCAATTAATAAAACAGGAATAGAACAATCTGAAAAACTCTCAGCCATAACCTTTAAAGTAATAGTTTTACCAGAACCACTCGCACCTGTAATAATACCATGTCTATTAGCCATATTTGGTAAAATATAAGCCTCATCATCATTATTTTTACCAATCAATATTTTATCATTTATATACATATAAATCCCTCTATTTCTATAACAATATTATATAAAAAGTTATTAAAAGTCAATAATATTAAAAAATATGATATAATATAAAACCGAGGTGTTTCTATGGATGATATAACTTTAGCGCAAAAAATAGTAGGAAATACATATTCAAATATATTAAAAAATAATTTTTTTCATGAAAATTCCATTATATACAAAAGTTCAAATGAAAGAATAAATATGTATGATAAATACTTAAAAGATAAAGAAAAAATATTAAGTGTAATTTCATCATCAGATCAAATACTAAATAGTATTTTAAATGGTAGTAAAAAAATAGATGCTTTTGATATAAGTTGTTTTCCTAAATACTTTTTATTTTTAAAGATAAGTGCTGTAAAAAAATTAACTAAAGAAGAATATATTAAATTTTTCTTTGATACGATATCAACAGATGAAATATATGATGATTTATATTTTATGATAAGAGAAGATTTAGATAAAGATGTGAGAAAATTCTGGGATTCATTATTCGATTTTTATGACTGGTATGATATATATAATTCAACACTTTTTTCAAGTGAATTTCATACTAAAGAAGAAATAATAAATAAAAATAAATATTTAAAAGAAGAAAACTATTTAAAGTTAAGACAGAATTTAAATAAAATAGATTTAAATTTATATACTGGAAATATATTAGAAATATCTAAAAAATTAAAAGAAAATTATGATTTAATTTATTTATCAAATATAATAAACTATGTTGATATATCTATTTATAAAGAAATGTTAAAAAATTTTAACTTAAATGATAATGGCATTATAATTACATATTTATATTATGTTAGTGATAAATTTAAAAGATTTTTTTGTGAAAAAGAATTTGAGTTTGATAAGTTTTATGGTTTAGAAGAAGGAGTTATGATATATAAAAAAACTAAAAAATTATATTAAATAATACAATAATTTGATATAATATATATATGAAAAATTTATATAAGATTAATAATAGTATAGAAAGATTAAATAGAGAAGAATCAACATTATTTTTAGATAAAAAAGAATTAGAAATAATAAAAAGAAAAATAAATAAAAGTAAATATAATATATATTCTCCATATGAAGAAAGTGACAAAGTAATACTTTATAAAAAAAAATTACCCAAAGTATTATTATATAAAATAAATTGTAATAACAATATAAGACATCAAGATATATTAGGATCATTATATAATATAGGAGTAGATATGTCATATATAGGTGATATTATAAAATATCAAGATAATTTTTATTTTTATATTTTAGAAAATGTAGAAAAATATATAATAGAAAACTTTAATATGATATCAAACTATAAAATTAATCTTGAACTATCATATATTGATAACTATAAAAGAGAATACTCTTTGTTAGAATTAGTAACAACAAGTCTTAGAATTGATAATATAGTATCTATAATAACAGGAGATAGTAGAAAAAAAGTATTAGAAAAATTTAAAAATAAAGAAATAATTTTAAATAATGAAGATAATATTAAACCATCTTATTTTATAAAAGAAAATGATGTATTTAGTATTAGAAAATATGGAAAATATAAATATGTAGAAATAAAAAATAAAACAAAAAAAGATAAATTAATTATAAAAATATTAAAATATAAGTAGGTGAATTTATGAAGATAGCTATAATTGGTGGAGGAGCTAGTGGACTTGTAAGTGCTATAGTAAATAAAAGAAAAAATAATGAAGTAATACTTATAGAAAAAAATGATATATGTGGTAAAAAAATACTTAAAACAGGTAACGGTAGATGTAATTATTTTAATGAAGAATTTACTATAAACCACTATAGAAGTGATGATATAGATATTTTAAAAAAAATAATAACAGAAGAAAATAAAGAAAAAATATTAAAATTCTTTGATTCTATAGGAGTAGTACCTAAAATTAAAAATGGATGTTACTACCCATTTTCTAATAAAGCAGAAACAATATTAAATAGCTTATTAATCGAAGTAAATAAATTAGATATAAATATAATATGTAATGCAAATGTATTAGATATTAATTATAATAATAAATATATAATAAAATTAGAAAATAAAGAAATAATAGCAGATAAAGTAGTAATAGCAACTGGATCTATAGCAAGCACAAAAGAAAAAACAAATTTTGGATATGAAATACTAAAAAAATTTAATCATAAAATTATAAAACCACTTCCAGCTTTAGTACAATTAGTAGGAAATGAAACTTATTTTAAAAAATGGGCTGGTATTAGAAGTTATGTAAATTTAAGTATTTTAGAAAGCAACAAAATAATAGGTACATCAAAAGGAGAAATTATGCTTACAAATTATGGAGTAAGTGGAATTTGTGTGTTTGATTTAAGTGGTAGAATAAAAAGAAGATTAAATTCCAATAAAGAAGAATTATTAATAGATTTTTTACCTTGTATAGATAACTTTATAGAATATATAGAAAAAAAAGATAAACAACTTAAAAATAGAAATATATTTGAACTTTTAGAAGGAACTTTAAATCATAAACTAATAGAAATACTATTAGAAAAAAGTAAGATAAAAAAAGATTCAAAACTAAAAGAAATAGATAAAAAATTGTTAGAAAAAACATTTAAAAAATTTAAATTAAGTATAATAGATACAAAATCATATTTAGAAGCACAAGTATGTAGTGGAGGAATACCACTAAGTGAAATAAATATAAATACTATGGAATCACTAAAACAAAAAGGATTATATATATTAGGAGAATTACTAGATGTAGATGGTGATTGTGGAGGTTATAATTTAGGATTTGCATGGCTTAGTGCAATATTAATGGGTGAAGATAATGATTAGGGTAAGACAAATAAGTGTAGATATAGAGAAAAATAATTTAAAAAAAGAAATAGCACGTAAATTAAAAATAAAAGAAGAAGAAATAAAAAATATAAAAATTAATAAAAGAAGCATAGATGCTAGAAAAAAACCAAGTATATTTTATGTATATGAAGTTGATATTAAAGTAGATAATGAAGAAAAAATATTATCAAAAAATTTACACGATGTATTGAAAACTCCAAATGAAGAATATAAATTTGAAGTAACAGGAACAAAAAAAATAAAAAATAGAATCGCTATCATAGGAAGTGGACCAGCAGGATTATTTTGTGCATATATGCTTGCTTTAAATAATTATAAACCACTAATAATTGAAAGAGGAGAAAAAGTAGAAGATAGAGTAAAAACTGTAGAAGAATTTTTCAAAACAGGAAAATTAAATGAAAATTCAAATGTTCAATTTGGAGAAGGTGGAGCAGGAACGTTTTCAGATGGAAAATTAAATACATTAGTAAAAGATCCGATATTTAGAAATAAAAAAGTATTAGAAATATTTCATAAATTTGGAGCAAAAGAAGAAATACTCTATGATAATAAACCTCATATTGGAACAGATAAATTAATAGAAATAGTAAAAAATATAAGAGAAGATATAATTAAACATGGTGGAGAATTTAAATACAACAGTACATTCAATGATTTAGAAATAGAAGATAATAAAATTAAAAAAATAAAAATCAATGATGAATGGATAGATGTAGATGTACTTGTACTTGCTATAGGTCATAGTTCAAGAGATACATTTTACTTATTAAATGAAAAAAAACTAGAAATAACATCAAAACCATTTGCTATAGGAATAAGAGTTCAACATAAACAAGATATGATAAATAAAAGTCAATATGGTGAAAAATATAATTTACTAGAACCAGCAAGTTATAAATTAACATATAAGTCAAGTAATAACAGAGGAGTTTATACATTTTGTATGTGTCCTGGTGGATATGTTGTAAATTCATCTAGTACAAATGGTAGACTTGTTATAAATGGTATGAGTAATAGTAAAAGAGAAAGCGAAAATGCTAATAGTGCTGTTATAGTAACAATTAATGAAAAAGATTATGGAAGTAATAATTTAGATGGAATTAAATTTCAAGAAAAACTAGAAAAGAAAGCATACGATATGGGAAATGGTAAAATATTACTTCAAACATTTAAAGATTATATAGAAAATAAAAAAACAGAAAAACTAGGTAATATAAAACCTATATTAAAAGGAGATTATACTTTATCAAACTTAAATGATTTATTCCCAGAATATATTAATGAATCATTAAAAGAAGCTATTAATAATTTTGATAAAAAAATAAAAGGTTTTGCTAAAGAAGATACTTTATTAGCAGCAATAGAAAGTAGAACATCATCACCTGTTAGAATATTAAGAAATGAATTTTTAGAAAGCAATATAAAAGGAATATATCCTATAGGAGAAGGTGCAGGATATGCAGGAGGTATTACTAGTGCTGCAATAGATGGATTAAAAGCTGCAGAAGAAATAGCTAAAATATATTTAAATTATAAAATAGACTAATAGTCTTTTTTTTACGAACAAAAATTTGACATAAAATAAATTTTGTGTTAGTATACATAACTATAAAAAAAGGGGGATTTTTATGATTAATTTAGCAAAATATAATGAAATAATGGATAAAATAGAAAATCTTGTAAACTACTATGATAGAATAGAATTTTCAAATAATAAATATACACTTTATCTAGCAAATGGAGATTTATTAAATATAAGATTATTTGAAAATAACTTACCACATATATTAGGAGTAAATATTGAATATTTAAGATTATCAAATAAATTTAAGCCTGGAATGAATAGTTATGAAATATTAAAATATTTTATAGAAAATAGATATACATTTGGTAATTTAGGAAATAGTGGAAAACTTAGTTTTGATTTAATGTTTTCAAAACATATAGATGAAAAACTAGAAGCATTTAATGATAATATAAATATTAGAAATGATGATATTTATACCATTGTTAAATATGATAGTGAAAAAACATATAAATTAGAAGATAAAGCAGAAATATGTGATTATTATATAGTAAGACAAAAATTAAATAAATATTTTGTATTAGGTGTAGTTAAAAATGAAAAATACTATATACCATCAACATCAAGAAAATATGATGATTTTCAAGAATTAGAAAAATATATATCTAGAATAGCTTGTAAACAAGAATTAACATATCCACATTTAATAAAAATAGAAAATTATAAAAATTCATATAAAAATACATTTTCATTAGCATTAGAAACAAAAGAAGCTTTGTTAGATAAAACAATAAAAATATCACAAAAATATGGTGCTACCGCATCTGTCGCAAAAGATTATAACTATACATTAAATAAAATAAAGAATGATAGAACAGAGCACTATGTTAGTATAAATGTATTAAGATTATTAAGTGATAGTATAAAAAGTGGTAATGTACTTGATGAATCAATTATAGAAGAAACAGTTGGTGATATAGAGTTAAATAGTGATATAATTAACCTAATAAATGTATGTAATAATTCACTATGTTATATAGAAAATAATGAATCAGCCATTAATAGTTATTCAACATTAAATGACGAAAATAAAAAATTAAAAGAAGAATTAGAGCAATTAAAAGAAGCTTTAAAAATTGAAGAAGACGAAAGAAAAAAAGTAGACGATATGAATATAGAATTAGCATTAGAAAATGAAAAAAATAAAGAAAAGATATCTATATTTGAAGAAGCATATCAAAAAATAAAAGAAATATAAAAAGACTAAAAAATTAGTCTTTTTTTGACATTTGTTTTACTAATTTAATTTACTTATATATATAATTAGTATATACTAGTTATGGAAAATAGGTGTAATATGAAAGAAAAAATAAAACTAATATATAGAATTTTAATTATTATAGTGACAACAATAGCTCTTTATTTGAACTTTAAGTTTTTAGGACTTAAAGAAGGAATAGTATATTTTACTAATTTAAGTAATTTAATATGTTTGATATATTTTTTAGTATTAGTAATACAAACAATAACACATAAAATAAATAAAAATGATACTTATTATATATTTAAAGGTATGGTTACAATGGCAATAACTATAACAATGTTTATATATAATATATTATTATCATCAACAGATGGAATGGGAGCTTTTAAAGGTCATGAACTTGAATGCAATTTAGTTCATTTAGTAGTACCTTTAATGGTAATATTTGATTATTTAGTATTTGGAGAAAAAGGAAAATTAAAAAGAGAATATCCTATTATATGGAGTTTAGTATTGATTTTATATCAATTATTTGTGTTAATATACTTAATACTTGGCGGAAGATTTTTAAATGGCGAAATATATCCATATTTCTATATGGATATAAATAAATATGGAGTAATAGGTGTCATGATTAATTGCTTTATAGTTTATATGTTTTTCCTAGGATATGGGACAATTGTCCAAGTATTAGATAATTTACTTGCTAAAAGGAATAAAAAATAAATTCCTTTTTTTTACGAACAAAAATTTGACTTTATATATAATTTATGATAGTATACATAACTATAAAAAAGGGGGATATTATGTCAAGATTAGTAAAAAACTCATATATGGATACCTTAATATCTAAAGATATAAAAATAAATAACCATAAATATACAAAAGAAAATTTAGAAAAATTAAGACAATTTTATTATTTACAACAACAAGAAATAAAATGGACTAAAGGATTAAAACAAGAAAAAATAGATTGTAATGATTTTTCTAAACTATTAAATTATTACTTAAATAATAAAGATAAAGAGGTAAAAAGATTAAGTGAAAAAGAAGAACAAAAATTAAATGAATTAGAATACCAAATGTATTTAAAAAAATTAAGATTAAATGATGAATTAAATAATATAAATAATCTATCATTAGAAAAAAGAAAAAAACTAGTACCAACATTAAGAAAAATTATGCAACTAAATTTAAAAGCTTCCAATATAGAAATAGTAACCCTAAATGAAGAATTACCTACTACAAATAGACCAATTATATTCGTATTAACACATGTTGGAAGAGATGATATATCAGCATTTACAACGGCAATAAAAAAACACTATACAATACTATCAGGAGATTATGAAAGCTTACATAATAATTTAGAAGGATTAATAACTTCTTTAAATGGTGTTAAATATTTTGATATGAAATCAAAAGAAGATAGATATAGTATTGCAATGAAAGCTGAAGAAGTATTAAAAAATAATGATAATATACTATGTAGTATGGAAGCAGCATGGAATATATCACCAAATGAAATAGTAACGAAATTATTTCCAGGTATGATAAAAGTAGCTATATATACTAATGCTGTTATAATACCAGTTGGGATAGAGAGATTTAATAGTAAATTATATGGAGTAAATGTATCTAAAACAATATTTGATCCTAAAAAATATATAAATGATGACTTTAAATATACACATGCTATAGAAGATTTAAGACAGTTAATGGCTGATACAAAATATCAAATATATTTTGATGATAGAATAAAAGATAGAATAAAATGTAAAAGAAAAGAAATAGGAGATTATAATAAATATAATGAAGAATTTAAAAAAGATATTTTAACTGGATGGACATTTGATGAAGAAGCAATAAATGAAAAAAAATATCATGATTTAGAAAAACCTATATATGTATATGAATATATAATAAAAAAATATTTAAATGATCTTGAAATATTAAAAAGTGAATATAAAGAATTAAAAAATGAAGAAACTTTAAAAAAAATATATAAAACAATGATTGAAATTTTAAATGAAATAAGAAATCCTATATATCCAAATGATATAATAGCTAAATTAAAAGAAATATATGAAGAATTTTTACTTATTGATAAAAAAGAAAAAGTAAAAAAACTTTAAATTTCTTTTTTTTTATGTTAAACTAATTATAGTAGGTGATAGTATGAGTAATTTAGAATATCCTATATGTGGTTTTTTGATATCATTTTTACTTTATATTATTTTTTTTGGTAAAAAAAGAGTAGATAATGCTGAAACAAGAATATATGGTTATTTAATAAGTATAAGTTTAATTCAATCGGCTTTAGAGATAATAGGACTAATGATTTTAAAAACATTAGGCACTGTTGAAATATCATATTTTATTGTTAAATTAGATTATGTTTTAATATTTTTATGGGCATATTCCTTCTTAAAATATATTCTAAATTTAAATATAAATAAAAAAACAATAATAACAAAGATATTAAATATAACGGCAGTTATTGTTTCGATAATTATCATGCTATTAAAAGTTAATATCATTAATGAAAACAATGTAAATGACTCAAATGGACCAGCAACTGTTTATTTGATATTCTGTTTAAGTATAATAGTTGTTACAATATTTATATCAGTAATTATCTATATATTAAAAGATTTTAAAAATATTAAAAGTAAAAAGTTAATACCTATAATTGCTCTTATTATTTTAGCAAGCTTAGCAGTATTAATTAGAATAAATTTCCCAAAAATTGTATTTCAAGCATTTATGTTAGCATTCATAAATTTAATAATGTATTTTACAATAGAAAATCCAGATATAAAAATGATAGAACAACTTAATATTGCACGTGAACAAGCAGAAAGAGCAAATAATGCTAAATCAGAATTCTTATCAAATATGAGTCACGAAATTAGAACACCATTAAATGCTATAGTAGGATTTTCATCCGCACTTGAAGAAGAAGATATCCCACAAAGTGCTAAAGAAGAAGTAAAAGACATAGTAAATGCTTCTCAAAATCTATTGGAACTTGTAAATGGAATACTAGACATAAGTAAAATAGAAGCAGGAAAAATAGAAATAGTTAATACTGAATATGATATAAATTTAGTATTATCTGATTTAGTCGCATTAACAAAAGCTCGTTTAGGAGATAAAAATATAGAATTTAGAACAAATTTTGATAAGACAATTCCATCAATACTATATGGTGATCAAACTAGAATAAAACAAATTATTTTAAACTTACTTACTAATGCTGTTAAATATACTAAAGAGGGATATATAGAATTTAAAGTATCAAGTGTTGTAAAAAATAATATATGTAGACTTATAATATCTGTAGAAGATTCTGGAATAGGAATAAAAAAAGAAAATATAGATAAATTATTTACAAAATTTGAAAGATTTGATTTAGAAAAAAATATTACGATAGAAGGAACAGGACTTGGTCTTGCTATTACAAAAAAATTAATAGATTTAATGAATGGAAAAATAGTAGTTCAAAGTATATATGGAGAAGGTTCAAGATTTACAGTTGCAATTGATCAAAGTATTGTATCAAGAGAACCAATTAAAATAGAAGAAGAAAAACTAGAAAAAAAAGAAATAGATGTAAGTGATAAAAAAGTTCTAATAGTAGATGATAATAATTTAAATATAAAAGTTGCTACAAGATTATTAAAAGATTACAATTTAAATATTGAATCAGTAACAAGTGGTCAAGCATGTATTGAAAAAATAAATATGGGTGAAAAATACGATCTTATATTAATGGATGATATGATGCCAAATATGAGTGGTGTAGAAACTTATAACAATTTAAAAGTACTTGATAATTTTGATATACCAACAATTATATTAACAGCAAATGCTATAAGTGGTATGAAGGAAAAATACATAAATGAAGATCATTTTAGTGACTATTTATCAAAACCAATCGATCGTAATGAACTTGATAGAGTTATTAGAAAATTCTTGGTAAAATAATAATAATGTGTTATAATTAATGTAGGTGATAATATGAAAGATGTAAATTTATTAATAAATAATGGTGTAGATGTAAATAAGAGTTTAGAATTATTTGGTGATATGGAAACATATGATGAAACATTAGAAGAATTTTTATCAGGAGTTAATCAAAAACTTAGTGATATAAAAAGATATAAAGAAGCTTCTGATATGGCTAATTATGCTATATTAGTTCATTCGCTTAAAAGTGATGCAAGATATTTAGGATTTACTAAATTAGCAGAACTATCTTTAAATCATGAAATGGAAAGTAAAGCTAATAATGTAGATTATATATATGACCATTATGATGAATTAATGATGGAATCAGAAAGAATAATAAAATTAGTAAGTAGCTATCTTGGTAAAGAATCTAATGTATCAGTAGTAGAACATAAAGAAAACATCGTTAAAGATAAAGCAATTTTAGTGGTTGATGATTCCGATATGATAAGAAATTTTATTTCAAAAATATTTGATGATACTTTCTCTGTTATAATGGCACATGATGGAAAAGAGGCTATTGATATTGTAACAAGTGAAACTGATAATAAGATAAAAGGTATATTATTAGATTTAAATATGCCAAACGTAGATGGATTTGCAGTACTTGATTACTTTAAAGCAAATGGATTATTTAATAAATATCCAGTTTCAATAATAACAGGAGCAGATGATAAAGAATCAATAAATAGAGCATTCAATTACCCAATTATTGATATGTTACAAAAACCATTTAATGAAAGAGATGTAAAAAGAGTAGTAGAAAAAACAGTAATGTTTAGTTAAAACATGTAATTTCTTACATGTTTTTTAATTTGACAGAAATTTATTTTTGTATTATAATTTTCTATGTCCAATAGGACACAAAGGAGTGTAATTAATGAATTTTAATAATAAAATAGAAGTATTAATTAATTTATTTACTTTTGATAAAGGAGAAATAAAAATATTATTATTTAAAAAACAAGATGAACCATTTAAAGGATATTGGATGTTACCAAGTAATTTAATGTTAAACAAAGAAACATTAGAAGAATGTGCTGATGCAACATTAAAAGAAAGAGTTGGAGTAACAGATATATATAAAGAAACATGCAATGTTTTTTCTAATATAGATCGTATACCAGATACTAGAATTGTTGGAATATCTGTAATTGGAATAGTTGATACAGTAAAAGCTAACATTGGATTTAATATAACAGAAGAAGCAGAATGGTTTAATATAAATAGTATTCCAAAAACAATATATGATAATGGAATAATAATAGAAGAATCAGTTAATAAATTAAAACAAGAATTATTAAATACAAAATGGTTAAAAATATTTTTTCCAAGCGATTTTACATTACCAGAATTACAAAAATTATATGAACAAGTGTTAAATAAAAAATTAGATAGAAGAAATTTTAGAAAAAAAATACTAAAATTAGACATTATAGAAGATACAATGGATAAAAATATTAGTATGACAGGTAGACCAGCTAAATTATATAGATTTAAAGATATAGCTGATAAGGATCTGTTTTAATGAATAATAAAGGATTTGGACTTCCAGAACTTTTAGTCTTTATAGGATGTAGTATATTTGTTTTAATAGGATTTATGGCTTACTGGAATAAACCAAAAACAATAAAACAAGAAAATATCTCAAATATAGCTGATCCGATAATAAAACCTTCAAATATTGAAATACCAAATGAATATATAAAACTTGAAGATAAATTAAAAAATGCTAGTAAAAAATATGAATTTAATAAAAAAGAAAATACTATTATATCTTTAAAAAAACTAAAAAATAAAGGATTAATTAATGAAATAAAAGATCCATTTGATAAAAATATTACATGTAATGGTTATGTTATATATAATAGTGAAGAAAAAACATACACACCATATATTAATTGCCCAGGAATGTATACAACAAAAAATTTTAATGATGAATTTAATTAAATATAATAAAAGATTTTCAAATAAATTAAATATGTAAGCAGAAATAGAAAAACTGCTTTTTTTTTATACAAAAAATTCAAAAATATTCAGTTGCAACTTTCTAAAAATTTTAATATTATTTATAACCAAGGAGGAATAATATGAAGAAATTTTTAATTATAATTACATTTATAATTATATGTTTAACAACAGATGTAAAGGCAGAATATTTTTATGAAGACAATTATGTAACAGGTGTATATGCTACATATAAAAAAGGTGATTTTACTAAATCACAACTAATGAGAGTTATAAAAAGAGAGGGAGATAATTTACCGGTATATTGTTTAACACCATCTGATACCTTATATGAAGATGAATTATATACGGCTAGATTTTATTCGATAGAAAAGTATCTTAATATCTCAACAGAGAAATATAAAAGAATAAAAGAAATAGCTTATTTTGGATATAATTATAAAGATCATACGGATTTAAAATGGTATGCTATAACTCAAATAATGCTGTGGAAAGAAATGGATAAAGATGCTGATATATACTATACAAATAAATTTAAAGGAGAAAGAATTGAAAGATTTCAAAAAGAAGAAAAGGAAATAGAAACATTAATAGAAAATTATAATAAACTTCCAAGTATAGAAAATATAAAAATGTCTATTAATGATACAAAAGAAATGAATATTGAATCATTAAATGAATTTAATATAGAAGCAGATAGTTCATTAAATTTAAAAATAGAAAATAATAAATTAATAATAAATCCAAAAAAAGATGGAAAATATAAAATTAAATTAATAAAAAAAGATGGAAATCATTCACATATAACAATACCATATACAGCAAATAAAGGACAATCTATAATGATAAGGGGATATATTGATAAAATAGAAAAAGAAATAGAAGTAGAAGTATATTCAGGAAAATTAGAAATAAAAAAAATAGATAGTGAAACCTTAAATAGTTTAAAAAGAGGAAGTGCTAGTGTAGAAAATGCTAAATATAATTTATATGATAAAAATAATAATTTAATAGAAACAATAACTATAGGTAAAGATGGAATAGCTAATGTAAAAGATTTAAAATATGGAGATTATATATTAAAAGAAGTACAAGCACCACTTGGTTATGAAATAGATAATAATATATATAATATAAAAATCGATAAAGAAAACACTAAAATAGAATTAAAAGAAGATATAATTAAAAGTAAATTAATAATAAAAAAATATTTAAAAAATGATTCATTAAAATCAAAAGAAAAAAATATAATATTTGAAATATATGACATGGATAACAAATTAGTAGATAAAATAACTACCAATATAAATGGAGAAGCATATACAAATCTTATATATGGAAAATATAAAATAGTTCAAAAAAATACAACGTTTGGATATAAAAAAGTAAATGATTTTTATGTAGAAATAAAGAGTAATAAAGATAAAATTGTTAATTTATATGATGAAATTATAAAAACAAAATTAAAAATTTTAAAAAAAGATATTGATACAAAAGAAAATATATTAAAAGAAGCATCATTTAAAATAAAAGATTTAAATAGTAATAATTATATAAATAATGGAGAAATATTTAAAACAAAAAATGGAATAATTGAATTAGATATAAAAGGTGGAAAATATTTGTTAGAAGAAATTATACCACCCGTAGGATATATAAAAGATAAAAACATAGAATTTTCTATAAATAGTGATGAAGAAATGGTATTAAACATATATAATAAAAAACAAATTGGAAAGATAAAAATACTAAAATATGGAAAACTTTTAAATAATAAACTTATAAAATTATCAAATGTTAAATTTAATTTATATGCTAAAGAAGATATATTAGATAATAATAAAATAATATATAAAAAAGATGAATTAATTGAAATTTTAACAACAAATAATTCTATAGCTATATCAAAAGATCTTCCAATAGGAAAATATTATATAAAAGAAATAGAAACATTAACTGGATTTTATATAGATGAAAATATATATGATATAGATTTAAATAATAAACAAGATGAACAACTAATAATAAAAGAAATAGAATTAATAAATAAAAAAATAGTTTATCCTAAAACAAGTAATAAAGATATTATTATAAATACTATTGTAACATATTTGATATTTATTGGATTAGCACTCATATTGTCAGGTTTAAAACATGAAAAATAAAATTGGATTTGTATTAATATTTTTATCAATACTAATAGTTATAATAAAATATAATTTTGAATATAAAATAAATAATTATCAAAATAAAATAATCAATAATATACATGATAATTATAATTATATAGAATATAAAGGGTATATAAAAATAGATAAATATAACATAAATAAAATAATAAAAAAGGGAACAACAAATGAAATACTGGATAAAAACTATGTAGGAATGATGGATATAAATAAAAAAAATTTGATTGTACTTGCAGGTCATAATACAAATAACGTATTTCATAAAATACATTACTTAAAAGAAAATGATTTAATAGAAATTTATTTAGATAAAAAAGAAATATATAAAGTAAAAACAATAAAAGAAATTAATGTTGATGATTATGAAATATTAAATAAAAAATATAAAAATAAAACATTAATACTTATGACATGTACTAATAAACAAAATAAAAGACTAATAGTAATATCAGAAAAAACGTAAAATGATGTAAAGAAAAAAAATATAAAAATTAACTTATATACAATAATAACAATGTTTGTTATAATATATATAAAGTATGTTAAAGAAAGAGGGTAGTAAAATGAAAAAACAAAAAATATTATTTATATTCATTTTTATATTCTCTTTTTGCTTTATTAAAAATGTAAAAGCATTATCATATGAAGAAGAACTAAATAAATTTCCAAGTAGTTATCAAGAAAAAATAAAAGAATTGCACAAAATATATCCAAATGCTATTTTTGTAGCAAAATATCCTGATAATTATAACTCTAATTATAAATGTAGTAGTAAAACTTATAATACAAAATTAAATTGGAATACAATGGTTAACATTGAATATTATGATACCTATAGAAATATAAAAGGTAGAAGTTTAACACAAGGTGATGATGGTTATAAATCAACAGATAGTTGGGCATATAATTATTATACAAACAAATTCACAGGATTTAGTGGTGGATATTGGTATGCAGCTAATAAACAAACTGTAATTTATTATTTAAATTCTCTAAATTTTATAAATGAACAAGATATATTTATGTTTAGTATGTTAAATTATAGTGATAATAATTATACAGTAACAGGAATAGAAAATATTTTAAAAAATTCATTTATGTATAATACTACATGTCCTGGATCAAATAAAAAATACTCAGAAGTTATAATAGAAGCAGCAAATCAAAATGGAGTAAATGCTTACTTTTTAGCAGCAAGAATGAAACAAGAACAAGGTACAACTAAAGGGGCACTTGTATCAGGAAAATATAAAGGTTATGAAAATTATTATAATTACTTTAATATTCAAGCAAATGGTAGTACAACTGATGAAGTTATAAAATCAGGACTTAATTATGCTAAGAGTCAAGGATGGGATAGTGAATATAAGGCAATAATTGGTGGAGCTAAATTTGTTGGAAAAGGATATATAGATGATGGACAAAATACCCTTTATTTACAAAAATGGGATGCTACAGGTACATGTTGGGGAAATCATCAATATATGCAAAATATTCAAGCACCAAAATCAGAAGCATCTATGATGTATAATGCATATAAAACAAAAAATGATTATAAAAATGGTAACTATATATTTTATATAACAGTTTGGAAAGAACAAACAACTACAACTACATTGCCAAATAAAGGAAATCCAAATAACTATTTAAAAGAAATAACAGTAAATGGAGAAAAAATAAAAGAATTTGATGGAAAAAATGAAATATACACTTACAATACTTCAACATCAACAAATAAAGTACTTTTAAGTGCTAATACAGTTGCAAACACATCTACTTTTTATATAAATAATATAAAAGGTTCAAGAGAAGTTACTCTAGATAGTAATAATAATTTATTTGAGATAAAAGTAGTAGCGGCTAATGGAAGTACAAAAACGTATAAATTAACAATTAATAGAAATGATTCAGTACCATTAACTTCTGGACAAATAATTGGAAATGCAGGCTATAAAACAGATGGAACATATATAAGTGGTTTTAATGTAGGAATAAATGCAAATGATGCAAAAAATAATCTACAAAAACAATCATCACTTTCGAATATAAAAGTAACAGATATAAACAATAATGAAAAAACATCAACACTTGCTACTGGAGATAAAATTATTATAACAAGTGCTAATAAAACTGATACATACCAAGTAGTTATATATGGTGATTCAAATGGAGATGGAAAAATATCATCACTTGATTATGTTAAAGTAAAAAATTATATTATGGGTTCTAAATCAATAACTGGTCCATATAAAGAGGCGTCAGATGCCAATAGAGATGGAACAATAGATGCTAGAGATTATGTAAAAATAAAAAATAGTATTATGGGTATTTCAAAAATATCACAATAAGAATAGAGGGATAAAATGAAGAAAATAAAATATTTATTTATTATAGTGCTATTATTATGCTTTATACCTAAAGTAAATGCAGCTGGAATGAGTATTTCTGCTAATAAAAAAACAGTAACTGTAGGTTCTAGTGTAACCGTAACTGTTAGTGCATCAAGTGTAGCTGGAAAATTTAATGTTATTTCATCAAATAATGGAATATTATCAGGAGGCGGATCTACATTCTTAGATAATAGTAGTGCATCGTTTACATTTAAAGCATTAAAAACAGGTACTACAAATATAACTGCAAGTGCTGTAGATGCAGCAAGTTATGATGAAAAAACATTTAATGGAAGTAGAACAATATCAATAACTGTTGTTGGAAAACAAAACAATACTACAACTAACAACACCAAAAATAATACAAGTAATAATCAAAAAAAATCTTCTAATAACTTTTTAAAAAGTCTAAAAATAGAAAATCAAAAATTAGATCCAGAATTTAATAAAGATACAACTGAATATAATGTAACAGTACCAAAAGAAACTGAAAAAATTAAAATAGAAGCCGAAGCTGACGATAAAAATGCTAACGTAACAGGTACAGGAGAAAAAAATGTTAGTGAAGGAATGAATAAATTTGAAATAGTAGTAACAGCTGAAAATGGTTATAAAAAAACTTATAAAATAAATATTGAAGTAGAAGAAAATCCTATAAAAGTAAAAGTTAATAGTAGTGAATTAAATGTGATTAAAAATTCAGAATCACTTCCTGAAAAACCAAATTATTATGACAATACAACGGTTAAAATAGATGAAAATGATATACCAGCATATAAAGGTACAATAACAAATTATACACTAGTTGGATTAAAAGATGATGAGGGAAATAAAAATTTATATATATATAATGAAAAAGATAACACTTATACTTTATATAAGGAATTTAAATTTAGTCAATTAAATATTTATATAAAGAATCTTGATAGTAAAAAAATACCATCAACTTTTAAAAAATACAAAGAAACAATAAATGAACAAGAAGTAGAAGTATATAAATTAAATAAAAAATCTAATTACAGTTTAATTTATGGTTTAAATTTAGAAACAAATGAAGAACATATATATATATATGATAAACATGAAAATACTGTTCAAATATATAATAGGGAAGAACAAGAAAAAATAGAAGAAGAACTTGAAAAAACAAAAAAATTAATAATTATATTAATCGTTGTAATAATAATATTAGTTTTATTGGTAACAATAGGATTTACGAGAAAAAATAAAACAAAAGAAACAGAACAAGAATTAACAAAAAAAGATATAAAAAGAATAGAAAAAGATACTAAAAAACAAAATAAAAAGAAATTAAAAAATGGAGAACCTGAAATGTAAAGGTTCTTTTTCTTAATTGACTATTATACCTTTAATATGATATAATTTTTGTATTAAAATGGTGATGAAAATGGTAAATAATAAGTTTAAAGAAACATTAATATATATATTGGTATTTTGTTCTATAATTATACTTTCTATAGTACTTACATCAAGTTATAGAAAAACAACAGAACCAAAAATATATTATGAAGTATATTTAGATGGAAAAGTAATTGGAACAGTAAATAATAAAAAAGAATTAGATGATTATATTGATAGTAAAAATGAAATGTACAAAAATAAACTAGGAGTAGATAGAATATATTCACCAAATGGTTTATCAACTCAAAAGGTTTTAACATATGATGCTAAAGTAGATACAGTAGCAAGTATATATGCAAAAATACAAAATGAAAAACCATTTACTATAAGTGGTTATCAATTTACTATTGATAATACAAAAGATGTAAAAAAAACAGATGAAAAAACAGAAGAGATAAAAACATCTAAAATAAAATTATATGTAACCGATAGTAAAATATTTGATGAAGCAGTAATAAGTTTATTTAAAACATATGTTGGAACAAAAGAATACCAATCATATAAAGAAGGAACACAACAACAAATAGTAACAACTGGTACATATATTGATAATGTATATGTTAAAGATAATATTACTATAAAAAAAGTTAATATACCAGTAACAGAAAAAATATATAATGACTCAAGTGAATTAGCCCAATTTTTATTATTTGGTGAAAATAATAAAAAAACAAATTATACAGTAAAAAGTGGAGATACAATAGATACAGTAGCGTTCTCAAATAAAATAAGTACAGAAGAATTTTTAATATCAAATCCCACATTTAGTAGTTCAAAAAGTCTATTATTTCCAGGACAACAAGTAGTAATAGGTATAACAGATCCACAAATTCAAGTTGTAGTAGAAAAATCTGTTGTAAAAGATGAAGTAAATAAATATACAACTGTTGAAAGATATGATGCATCAAGACAAGTTGGTGATGATGAAGTAATACAAAAAGGAGAAAATGGACTAGAAAGAATAAGTCAAAAAGTAGAAGTTACAAATGGAAATATTACATATGTAAAACCAATAAGCAAAACAGAACTTAAACCAGCAACTTCAAGAATAATTGTTTACGGTAAAAAACAAGTATCTGGTGTTGGTTCAACAAGAAGCTGGGGATGGCCAACTAATAGTGGTTATACAATATCATCAAATTATGGATATCGTATCGATCCATTTACTAGAAGACGTAATTTACATACAGGTTTAGATATATCTGGTACGGGATATGGAAGTCCAGTTTATGCAACTAATAATGGAACAATTATTACAAAAACATCACATTACTCATATGGAAACTATATAGTAATAAATCATAATAATGGATATTATACACTATATGCCCATATGAGCAGATTTAATAATAGTTTAAAAGTAGGTTCAAATGTTACAAGAGGGCAAATAATAGGATATGTCGGAATGACAGGTAGTGCAACAGGACCACACTTACATTTAGAAGCATGGTATGGTGGAGCACCTTATAGAGGTGGAACAAGATTAAATCCATGGACATTATACAACTAAAAAAGGAATATTTATTCCTTTTTTAATTTTTCTAAAAAAATATTAATTGTTTGTTTTATTAAATCTTTATTACTTAAATAACTATATAAAATAGCAATTATAAGTATTAAAATATTAATATAAATATTTTTAAAATAATAAAGAACAGTGATTAAAATTAATACAATTATAGATAAATAATAATTATCAATTTTATCTAAATTTAAATATTTTTTAGTTTTATACTTACGATAATAATTAACAACATAATTAGAAATTAAAGTAGATATAATAGCAGCATATATACCAATAAATTTAATTAAAGCAAGATTAATAACAATATTTAATATGGCACCTACAACAGTAGATTTACCAATAATTTTAGTTTCTTTAAAAGCTACAAATAAACTTCCATAAAAACCAGACATATTTCCATAATATAGAGCAATAACTAAGATAGGTATATATAAATATGCTTCAATATAAGCTTTATTAATAAATATATTAAATATAAAAGGTATAACAGCAATTAACAATAAAGAAATACTTATAAATGAATTATGAACAATCTTTTGAATGTTATTATAATAATCTTCATAATCTTTATTTTTTATAGCTTTACTAGCATTTTCTTTAAAAGCAGTAAAGAAAAATCCTGAAAATGTATTCATAATATTAGGGAATTTATTAGCCATAGCATATATTCCATTAGCAGAACTTCCTAAAAAAAATGTAACAATAATTCTATCAGAAATATTTATAATTGACCATCCAATACTATTAGGTACTAAAGGATAAGAATATTTAACCATTTTAATTAATTCATTTTTATTTACATATTTAATACTTATATATTTATATATTTTTAGCTTAAAGTATACAAACAAACTAGTTAATGTATTAGCAATTACAGTAGAATAAAGAAGTCCATTAACCCCAAACTTATATACAGCAATAAATAAAATATTTAAAATAATAGTAGTAATACTTAAAATAAAATTAGATAAAGAATAAAGTTTTAATTTTCCCATACCTCTCGTAATAGAATTAGTAAGTGTTATTAAAATGCAAGATATAATATATAAAACAAATACTAATGTATATTTATATTTAAATAAACTAAGTATAATAAATAAAAGAACACACCATATTATCATACTCAATATCGAATAAAGACAAGCATTACTCATAACTTTTTTCTTTCCATCAAAACTATCTTCATCAATTAAAAATCTAAACATAGATTCTTCCATAAGAAGAGTAATAAATGGAACTATAAAAACACAAGCAGTTACTAAAAAATCATAAATACCATATTCACTTGTAGTTAAAATAGATGTATAAAGAGGCAGTAGTAAATATGAAATAACTTGCGTTGAAAACTTACCTAAAGCTATAATAATTGTATTTTTCATTAATTCTCTTTTCATTAAATCACCATATAAGAATTATAACATAAATATATATAAAAATACAATTTACATCTTTTTTTATAAATGATATAATTAAATAGTTAGGAGAATAATATGGAACTAATCGAATTAAAAAAAGAAGAATATAAAGAATTCACAAAAAAAAATAATGCTCACTTTCTTGAATCATATGAATGGGGAGAAATAGCTAAATATAGAAAATATGATGTGTTTTATCTTGGACTTAAAGATAATGGTAAATTAAAAGCAACCTGTTTAATTTTAAAGAAAAATATGCCATTAAATTATTCGTATTTTTATATTCCAAGAGGATTCACAGTAGATTACAATAATAAAAATCTACTAAAAGAATTAACATTAAATTTAAAAAAATTCGCAAAAAAACATAAAGCTATATTCTTTAAAATAGATCCAGATTTAAAACTTCATACTATTGATTATGATGGAAAAGAAATAAATGGTTTAAATAATTATGAATTAGTTAACTTTTTAAAGAAAATAGGTTATAAACATCAAAAATTAACATATTTTTTTGAAACTATGCAACCACGTTTTACATTTAGAATACCGCTTAATGATTCAATAGAAGAAATAGAATCAAGATATACAAGTACAACTAAATCAAGAATAAAAAAAGCTAGCAATAGTATGATCTCAGTAGAAGAAGGAAATATAAACGACATAAAAGAATTTGTAAGACTTATGAAAATGACAGAAAAAAGACAAAACTTTTATTCACACGATTTAAATTATTATAATTATTTTTATAAAATATTTAAAGAAGAAAATATGGTTAAACTTTATTTAGCTAAAATAAATATAAAATCATTAAAAGAAAAAATAAAAGAAGAACTTAATAACTTAAATAGTGAATTTAATAATTTAAAAGATAATAACACAAAGAAAGCAAATAATAGAAAAAAAGAACTTGAAAAAAATATAATGTCACTTAATAATCAATATCAATTTCTAAAAGATAAAAAAGAAGAAAATATTGTTGTATCTTCATATTTAACAGTATTTTATAATAATAAGGCATGGGCTTTATATGCTGCTAACGATATGGAATATAAAACATTTTATCCAAACTATTTAGTATATCAAAAACAAATAAGAGATGCTAAAGAATGTAATTTAGAAATATTTGATGTATTTGGAACAATAGGAAGACCAAATAGCGATAATCATTTAGTTGGATTACATGATTTTAAGAAAAAATGGGGAGGAGAATACATAGAATTTATTGGAGAATTTGATTATGTATTAAAGCCAGTACTATATTTTATATATAAAAAGATAATACCACTTAGACATAAAATAATAAATAAACATTTAAGAAAACGCGGAAAATAATTAAGGAGTGATAAAATGTGTGGAATAGTTGGATTTATAGATAAGAAAAATAAACAAGAAAAAAAGAAAATATTAAATGAAATGATGGACAGAATTGTACATAGAGGACCAAATAGTAAGGGAGAATATGTAGATAGTGATGTTGCTATAGGATTTAGAAGACTTAGTATAATTGATCTAGAAGGTGGATCACAACCAATATATAATGAAAATAATGATATGTTAATTACATTTAATGGTGAAATTTATAACTTTAAAGAACTAAGAAAAGAACTAGAGAAAAAAAATCATATATTTAAAACAAATACAGATACAGAAGTAATACTACATGGATATGAAGAATATGGCAGTGAAATAGTAAAAAAACTACGAGGAATGTTCTCATTTGTTATATATAATAAAAAAACAAAGGAATTATTTGGGGCAAGAGATCATTTCGGAATAAAACCATTTTATTATTATAAAAGTGATGATTTATTTATATATGGTTCTGAAATAAAAAGTTTTTTACCACATCCAGATTTTAAAAAAGAATTAAATGAAGAAGCATTAAAACCTTATTTAACATTTCAATTTTCATCTCTAAATGAAACATTCTTTAAAAATGTATTTAAACTTAAAGAAGGACATATGTTTACATATAAAGATGGAAAACTTAATATAGAAAAATACTATGATGTTAAATATGAAGCAGAAAATAAAAGTGAAGAAGAATTTGTAAAAGAAATAAACGAAAAAATAGAAAAATCTGTAGAATGTCATAAAGTAAGTGATGTAAAAGTAGGAGCATTTTTATCAGGTGGAGTAGATTCATCATATATCGTATCAACATTAATGCCTAATAAAACATTTACAGTAGGATTTGAAAGAGAGCACTTTAATGAAATAGATCAAGCAAAAGGATTATCAGATATATTAAAAATAGAAAATGTAAATAAAGTAATAACACCAGATGAATTTTTTGACAATCTAGAAGATATAATGTATTATTCAGATGAGCCACATGCTAATCTATCAGCAGTACCGTTATATTTTTTATCTAAAATGACACATGACTATGTAACTGTTGTATTATCAGGAGAAGGTGCTGATGAATTATTTGGTGGATATGAAAGCTATGCAATAACTAAAAGAGATCTAAAATATCGTAAATTACCAAAATGTATTAGACATACACTTGGAAAAATCGCATTTAATAGGCCATGGTTTCATGGAAGAAAATTTTTAGTAAGAAATGGATTAGATGTAGAAGAATATTATACAGGATCATCATTTATATTTAATGAATTTGAAAAAAAGAATATATTAAAACCTAAATACCTAAAAGGAAAAGACTTTAGAGAAATAACTAAACCATATTTTGATAAAGTAAAAGATAAAGGTGAAATAGAAAAAATGCAATATTTAGATATGCACCTTTGGATGGTAGAAGATATATTACTTAAAGCGGATAAAATGACTATGGCAAATTCAATAGAATTACGTGTACCAATACTAGATAGAGTTGTAATGGATACAGCACGTAAAATACCAGCAAATTTAAAAATAACAGAAAATACAACAAAATATGTATTTAGAAAAGCTGCGTTTAAAAAATTACCAGAAGAATGGGCAAAAAGACCTAAATGGGGATTTCCTGTACCATTTCATTATTGGATAAAAGAAGATAAATACTATAACAAAGTAAAAGATATGTTTAGTGAAGAATTTGTAAATGAATTCTTTAATCAAAAAAATATATTAAAAATGTTAGAAGATCATAAAAATAATAAAGCACCAAATGGAAGAAAAATATATGTAATATATACATTCCTTATATGGTATAAAAGATATTTTATAAATGAATAAGCATTAAAGCTTATTTTTTTATATAACTCTTGAAAAACAAGATAAATAATGTTAAAATAAAATTGTATTCATAAAGTAGGTGATTATATGGACAAAACAATAGTATATGATGCAGAAGAATTTAAAGATGCAGTAACATTGGCTATTTTAAAAGAAGTAGCAGATATTCTAGAAAAAAGAGGATATAATCCAATAAATCAAATAGTTGGATATTTAATGAGTGGAGATCCTGGATACATTACTTCATATATGGATGCTAGAGCAAAAATAACAAGTATAAGTCCATCTAAAATATTAGAAGTAATTGTAAAAGAAGCAATAAAGTGAGATATTTAGGATTAGACTTAGGTACTAGAACTTTAGGAATGTCTATTAGTGATACAACAAAAACAATCGCATCAACATATAAAACAATTAGATTTACAGATAGTGATTATAATTCACTTTTAGAACCACTAAAGAAAATAGTAGAAGAAGAAAAAATTTGTAAAATTGTACTTGGATTACCAAAAAATATGAATAATTCTTTAGGATTTAGAGCTGAAGAGACAATTGAATTTCAAAAAAAATTAGAAAAATATTTAAATATGGAAGTAGTACTTCAGGATGAAAGACTATCAACTGTAGAAGCAACACATTATATGCTAGAAGCAGATATATCAAGAAAAAAAAGAAAGAAAAAAATAGATAGTTTAGCTGCTAATATAATATTACAAACATATTTGGATAAAGAGAAAGGAAAATAATTATGGAAGAAAGAATGACATTTAAAGTATTTGATGATAATGGAAAAGAAATAGAATGTGAAGTATTATTTACTTTTGAATCAGATGAAACAGGAAAAAACTATATGGTATATACAGATAACACAAAAGATGAAGAAGGAAATGTTAAAGTATATGCTGCTATATATGAACCAGATAAAGATGAAACTAAATTAGAACCAATTGTATCAGATCATGAATGGTCTATTATTGAAAAAATACTAGAAGAATTACAAGAAGAAGCTAAAAAATCTGTAGATGAAGGAGAAGACGAGTAATAAAACTCGTTTTTGATGTATGAA
This sequence comes from uncultured Bacilli bacterium, assembly GCA_934130005.1. Taxonomy (GTDB): domain Bacteria; phylum Bacillota_I; class Bacilli_A; order RF39; family UBA660; genus OMSK01. The sequence continues at coordinate 32,705 of CAKOXD010000003.1, read as the reverse complement.
AAAAAGAAAAATTAAAATAATACCATGTATAATAACTATATTAATATTATTAATTTTATTGTCATTTATAGGAGGATATTTTATTTATAAATATTCTATAGGTAGTGTTAGTAAAAAAAGTGTAGAAGTTACATTTACAGTAAATGAAAATGAAAGCTTTAACTCTATATCAGATGATTTAAAAAAAGCTGGATTAATTAAATCTGAACTTGTATATAAAATTTATATAAAATTAAATCCACCTAAAAAATTAGAAAAAGGTATTTATATACTTAATAAAAATATGAGTTTAGAGAGAATTATAAAAACATTAGATAATGGTTCTAATTATAATGATAATATAAGAATTACCTTTAAAGAAGGTATAAATATGAGAAAAGTAATAAAACTTATAGTTGAAAAAACAAATATAACAGAAAAAGAAATACTAGATAAATTGAAAGATAATAATTATTTAGATACTTTAATTTCTAAATACTGGTTTTTAACAGCAAATATAAAAAATAAAAATATTTATTACTCACTTGAAGGATATTTATATCCAGATACATATGAATTTAATAAAAATACAACAATAGAAAAAATATTTGAAACAATGCTTGATAACACAGATAATAAATTAAAAAAATATGAAACTAGTCTAACTAATAATAAATATAATATTCATGAACTTTTAACATTAGCGTCTATAGTTGAACTTGAATCAGTAGGCAATGATAGAAGTGGAGTAGCTGGTGTATTTTATAATAGATTAAATAGTAATTTAAATTTAGGTAGTGATGTTACAACATATTATGGAATTAAAGTAGACATGAATGAAAGGGATTTATATAAAGATGAAGTAAATGCTTACAATGCTTACAATACAAGAAGCAGTAAAATGGCAGGAAAATTACCAATAGGTCCAATATGTAATCCTAGTATTAAATCAATAATTGCTGTACTTAATCCAACTAAAAGTAATTATTATTACTTTGTAGCAGATAAAAATAAAAAAACATATTATAGTAAAACATATAATGAACATTTAAATACAATTTCTAAATTAAAGAGTCAAGGTTTATGGTACGAATACTAGAATTAGAAGAATTTGCTAAAAAAAATAATATTCCTATTATGGAACATGATGGAATAGAATTTTTACTTAAGTATATAAAAGAAAATAATGTAAAAAAAATATTAGAAATTGGATCAGCAATCGGATATTCAGCTATACGTATGTGTTTAATAAATGATTCTATTAATGTTACAACAATTGAAAGAGATGAAGTAAGATATAAAGAAGCAGTAAAGAATATAAAAGAATTCAATTTAAATAATAGAATTAATATTATATTTAGTGATGCTTTTGACGTTGAATTAAATGATAAATTTGATTTAATATTTATAGATGCAGCAAAAAGTCAATATATAAAGTTTTTTATTAAATTTAAAGAAAATCTAAATAATAATGGAGTTATTGTATCTGATAATTTAAATTTTCATGGACTAACTCATACAAAAGAAGAAATAAAAAGTCGTAATGTAAGAGGTATAGTTAGAAAATTAAATAATTATATAGATTTTTTAAATAATAATGAAGAATTTGAAACTATATTTTATGATATAGGTGATGGAGTATCAATAAGTAAAAGAAAAAGTTAAATTTTTCTTTTTTTTTATTTAAATTTTCATAAAAGGTATTGTCAAATCATAAAAAATAATGTATACTTTAATAGTCAAATATTTATGGGCCTATAGCTCAGCTGGTTAGAGCGCACGCCTGATAAGCGTGAGGTCGATGGTTCAAGTCCATTTAGGCCCACCAGATTGATTTAAAATTCATAATTAATTATGAGTTTAAATATAAATACTAGCTAAAATAGTTAGTTTTTTTATATAAAAATACAAATATATATTTAAATATAGTGATTTTTAATGTATAATATTTACTATTTGAAAGGAGAAATATAAAAATGGGTTCAAAATTATTTATACAGGATAGTACAACAATCGCATTATTATATAATTATAAAGCAACTGGAAGTATGATGTTATCTAGTGATAAAGTTAAATTATTTGATGCCATAATTGACAGTAATTTAGAAAAAATGGATAGTAAGGTAAATATGGTTTATCCAATAGATTATTCAACATTAATATATTTTAACTCTTATGATGAAAATGGAAATGAATATTGTATATTAAATCCGAATTTTAATGAGGAAAAAGCTATAATAAAATATATATATAGAACACCATATGATATTATACGTGCCTCACAACAAGAAAATGCACTTGAAGTATTAAATCTTGAACTAGTAGATGGTAAAATTGTAAAAAAAGGAACATTAAAAAAATTAACAAAAAAAAATAGTAGACGTAAAAAATAACTGATTTAAGAAAAAATTAATATTATTATATCTTTTTTTATATTATTCTAAAAAATATGATAAAATATAATTAATACAAAGTAAAGAGGTGAAATATAATGAAATTTGAATCATTAAAAGCTAAAGAATTATATGAAAAAGCACTAGAATTAGAAAATGAAATAAATAAATTAGAAAATGAACAAAAACAATGTGATGAACTTAAAATAAAAATGAATAATTTAATACATGAAGCAAATATAGAAGAAGAAAAATATAGAGAAGAACTATTAAAAAAAATGAAAGAATTTAAAGAAGTACTAAATAAAAAAAAGCAAAGTGAAGGAATAGATAGTAAAGATTCCGAAAAAATTTTAGTTATGATAGGTAGTGGAGAAAATTCAATATTTGTTGAAGTAAAAAAAGGTGAACCATACATGCTTGCTGATGGAACTATTTTAATAGCAGGTCAGTCTTTAGAAGATGAATTAGAAAAACAAGTACCAGAAGAAAAAACTTTCAAAGAGGAAGATGTTTACAAAGCATATAAAAAGGATGATTACATAAAAGTAAAATTTGATATAGAAGGCAATGTTATATATGCAAAAGGGTTTGGTTTTATATTATGGACTAATAATATAAATATAGACAATGAAATAATAGGTAAAAATATAGATGAGCTTTTAGAAATAATTAAAAATAATAGTGATAAAGATAATTATAAAAAATTTTATGAAGGAGTATATAAGGATTTCCATAAAAAGAATATTAAGAATTTTATAAAGAAAATGGTAAAGAGAAAAAATAATAATAAAAAGAATTAATCATTTAATTCTTTTTATTATTATTCAAATCATATAATTTAATATGAGTGAAAAGGAAGAAAGATTAAAAGATATAAAAATAGAAAATTTTGTATGGGTAATATATATAGGAATTATAATATTAAGTTGGTATGCAAACAGTAAAGAAAAAAAATATATACTTTATAATGATGAAAAATCAAAAAAACAATATCAAAATTTAATGATATTAATATTTTCTATTTTACTTATTGTATATTTTTATTTTGCTAAAGATAGTTATGATGATTTAAAAAAAATAAATATATATGATACAGATAAAAAGAAAAAACTATTATATGCTTCATTTATAGGATCATTATTAATATTAATAAGTGGAATAATATTTTTAATTATAGCAATCGAAGATGATAATATTGATACAGAAATAGCATTTAATTAAATATTTTATTTAAAATTTAATATTATTAAATAGGTGATAATATGAAATTTATAAAAATGCAAGCATTAAAAAATGATTACATAATAATAAACAATATACAAAGTAATCTAGAAACATTAAAAGAAAATAAAAGAAAATTAATTACTTTATGTGATAGAAATTTAGGAGTAGGAGCTAACGGGATAATATTTTTAGAAAAATCTAAAATAGCTGACTATAAAATAACTATATTCAATAAAGATGCTACTGTATCAAAAACAAGTGGAAATGGATTACTATGTGTAGCAAAATATTTAAAAATGAATAATCTAATTAAAAAAAATGCCATGATAGAAACAACAAGCGGTATAAATTATATAGAAATAGAAGGAGAAGACTATATAAAAAATATAATAATAAATATGAATAAGGCAGGTTTAGAGCCAAGATTAATACCAGTATTATCAGAAAAAAATTTATTTATAAATGAAAATATAAATATATTAAGTAGAAATTATAAAATGTCTTGTATAACAGTAGGAAATCCATATGCTATCATATTTGAAAATAATATAGATACTATAAATTTTAATATGATAAGTAGAGCAATTCAATATAATTATCTTTTTCCAGAAAAAGTAAATGTTGTATTTGCACAAATAAAGGATAATAAAACGATAAAAATCAGAATATATGAAAAAGGAAACGAAGAAACAAAGTCATGTGGAAGTGCAGCATGTGCTACAGTCGCACTTTATTCACTTATAAATAATCTTAAGAAAAATAAAGAAATCAAAGTAGAACAAAAAGGTGGTAATTTTGATATAAGTATAAATGAAAATGAAGAAATATTATTAAAAGGTAATTCAGAATATGTTTATAAAGGTAAAATTTTAGTAAAATAAAAGAAAAATATTGAAAAAAAATTAATATATGGTATAATTAATTTGTTGTTAATTTGTCTCCTTAGCTCAGTTGGTTAGAGCACGTGACTCTTAATCTCGGGGTCCAGGGTTCGAATCCCTGAGGGGACACCATATGTTAAATAACTGTTGATATTCAACAGTTTTAATTTATTTATATTGACAAACTATAAATAAATAGTGTATATTATATTTGTACTTATTTCTTGGATTTGAGAGTCTCCGACTTTTGTCTAGGAATTAAGCGAATAATTAGGAGAGGAGAATTTAAATGGCATTAACAAAAGCAAAAAAAGAAGAAATAATTAAAAAATATGGAAGAACTGAAGGAGATACAGGATCACCAGAAGTTCAAATAGCAATCCTTACAGAAGAAATTAATGAATTAACAGAACATTTAAAAGAACATAAACATGATTTTCATTCAAGAAGAGGATTATTACAAAAAGTAGGTCAAAGACGTAGTATGCAAAAATATCTATTTAATAAAGATGTTACTCGTTATAGAGAATTAATTGCTAAACTAGGACTTAGAAAATAATAAAAAGTAGACACTTATTTTAAGTGTCTTTATTTATATAGGAGGACATATGAAGAAAGTATTTGAATTAGATTTTAGAGGAAGAAAATTAATAGTAGAAACAGGAGAACTTGCAAAACAAGCACATGGAGCATGTTTAGTAAGATATGGAGATACAGTAATACTATCAACAGCAGTAGTATCAAAAAATGCTAATATTTTATCTGATTTTTTCCCATTAATGGTTTTATATCAAGAAAAATTATATTCTGTAGGTAAAATACCAGGAGGATTTATAAAAAGAGAAGGAAGGCCAACAGATGCTGCAACACTTGCTGCTCGTATGATTGATAGACCAATGAGACCAATGTTCCCAAGTGATTTTAGAAATGAAGTACAAGTAGTAAATACAGTTTTATCAGTTGATAACGATAACTCACCAGAACTTGCTGCAATGTTTGGATCATCACTTTCAACATCAATTTCTAAAATACCATTTGATGGACCAATTGCTGGTGTAAAAGTAGGAAGGGTTAATAATGAATTTATAATAAATCCAACACAAGAACAATTAGAACTATCTGATATTGATCTTACAGTAGCTGGTACTAAATATGCCATCAATATGGTAGAATCAGGAAGTAAAGAAGTAAGTGAAGAAGATATGCTAGAAGCTTTGATGTTTGGGCATGAAGCGGTAAAAGAATTATGCGAATTTCAAGAAAAAATAATAGAAGAAATTGGCGTAGGAAAAATGGAATATGAAAAATTAGAAATAGAAGAAAATTTAAGAAATGATATAAAAGACTTAGCAAGCGATAAACTAGATAAAGCAATGCGTATCAAAGAAAAACAAGAAAAATATGAAAAAATAGATTCAATAAAAGAAGAAATAGTTGAAAAATATACTGAATCAAATAAAGATTTAGATAAAGAAGAATTAAATATTTTAATAACAAAGGTAAAATTAGTATTGGAAGAAATTGAATATGATATCTTTAGAAATATTACAGTTAATGAAAAAACAAGAGCAGATGGAAGAGCTATGACAGAAATCAGACCACTTTCAACAGCTATAGATTTACTTCCAAGAACTCATGGATCAGCATTATTTACAAGAGGAGAAACACAAGCTTTAGCTGTAACAACTTTAGGAGCACTTAATGAATATCAAGTTTTAGACGGAATAAGTTTAGAAGCGGAAAAACATTTTATGTTACATTATAATTTCCCACAATTCTCAGTTGGTGAAACTGGAAGATATGGTGCACCAGGAAGAAGAGAAATTGGTCATGGTGCCCTTGGTGAAAGATGTTTAAAACAAGTAATGCCAAGTGAAGAGGAATTTCCATATACTGTACGTGTAGTATCAGAAATTCTTGAATCAAATGGTTCATCATCTCAAGCAACTATATGTGCAGGATGTATGAGTCTTATGGCAGCTGGTGTACCTATAAAAGCTCCAGTAGCTGGTATAGCTATGGGACTTATTACATCAAAAGACGGAAAAGATTATACTATATTAACCGACATTCAAGGTATGGAAGATCATTTAGGAGACATGGATTTTAAAGTTGGAGGAACTAGAAAAGGTATTTGCTCACTTCAAATGGATATAAAAATAAAAGGTATCACAAAAGAAATATTAAAAGAGGCATTAGCTCAAGCAAAAATAGCTCGTATGGAAATACTTGATGTTATGGAAAAAGAAATAGCTGAACCTAGAAAAGAAGTAAGTAAATATGCTCCAAAAACAATGATATTTAAAATTAATCCAGATAAGATTAAAGATGTTATTGGACGTGGTGGAGATACAATTACAAAAATTATATTAGATTCAAGTAATGTAAACTCTGTAAATGATCAAAATGCTGTAAAAGTTGATTTAGCCGATGATGGAACTGTTACAATTTACCATATGGATAAAGATGTAATAGATAAAACAGCTAATATGATTAAAGATGTAGTAAGAGAAGTAGAAGAAGGAAAAATTTATAAAGCAAAAGTAGTTAAAATAGAAGAATTTGGATGCTTTGTAGAATTATGGCCAGGATGTGAAGGATTAGTACATGTATCACAATTAGCAAAAGAAAGAGTAGAAAAACCTAGTGATATAGTTAAATTAGGTGATGAAATACTAGTAAAATCACAAGGATATGACAAAAAAGGAAGATTAAATTTATCAAGAAAAGAAGCAATAAAATAATTGCTTTTTTTTAATATATATGATAATATAACAAACTATAAAGAGGGATATTATGAATGAGGAATTAAAAAAAATAAAGAAAAAATATGGAGAGGAATTAATGCATTTATGCAGAAAATTATTTCCAACTATATTAGAAACACCAAATCTTTTATATAGTATATTAGAAGAACATTTTGGCTTTAGTAAAATGCTAGCTAGTGATATAATAGAAAATGACTTAATAGAAGATTTTAGAAATTATATAAATAGTTTTGTATTAGGAACAAATGAATTAAAAGAAGTAGAAGAAACACCAGAAGAGCTATTAAAAAAAGCTGGATATAATTTATATGAATGTAAAACAGAAGAAGATATACAAAAATTTAAAAAATATTATAAAAGCGGAGAAGAACTATGTACATTTAATGGTGGAAGATTAAGAAGATGTTATGTATTTTTTGCAGTAAAATGTGATGCTCAAAAGATAAAAAGAGAGAATTTTCAAAATCCAAAAAGGCAAGACGAATATGGAACTTCAGTAATAAGTATTCAATTTTCAAGAGGTGATAATAATACATTATCAATAAAAAGCAGATATAATCATACAGTAAATAATCCAGATGCAACATATAATAATAACTTAGAAAAAATAATACCAGGACTAACAAAGAGTTTTGAAAAACATTATGGTTTAAATATAAATAGCAATATATATAATGAATCATCATTTTTAACAGATGAATTACAGTATGTATTAGGAAGTGACAATAAATATTATAGATATAATATGGAAATAAATAATATTTATTATTGTGAAAATAATATAATAGTAGATAATGGAGAAGTAATAACAAAATATAATAAAGAAAAAGAAAGATATATATTAATAGATTATTTTATTATAGATAAAAAAGAAAAAAATATAACTTTATATGATGAAACAATAGAAGATAGCTTTATAGATACAATAAATAAAATAGGAAAAATAAAAGATATAATAGAAATAAAAGAAAAAGAAGTAATAATTATATATGAAGATTTAAGGAAAATAAAAATAAAATTAGATAAAACAAACAATATAATAGGTTATACAAATAATTATGTAGAAAAAATAGGTGATAATTTTTTATGTAACAATTATAGAATAGCAGAAATAAGTTTAGAAAATGTATTAGAAGTTGGAAATAACTTCTTATATTATAATATATATTTGAAACATATAAATTTACCAAAGGTAGAAAAAATAGGAAATAGTTTTCTATATGATAATGAAAGTTTAAGAAAGTTAAATTTAAAAAATGTATTAAAAATAGGATATGATTTTTTATATTATAATAAAAATTTAATAGAATTAAATCTAGAAAATGCATTAGAAATAGGGAATGATTTTTTATACTTTAATAAAAATTTAGAATATATAAAAATACCAAAAGTAGAAATAATAGGAGAAAGTTTTTTATATTGGAATGAAAATCTAACAGAATTAAATTTAGAAAGTATATTAGAAATAGGAAATGACTTTTTAATTCATAATAAAATATTAAAAAAAATAGAATTACCAAAAGTAGAAACAATAGGATACCATTTTTTATATTGGAATGAAAATTTAACAGAATTAAATGTAGAAAACGTACAAGAGATAGGAGAAAGTTTTTTATATTGTAATGAAAATTTAGAAAATATAAAACTATTAAAATTAAAAAGAATAGGAGATAACTTTTTATTTAATAATAAAGAATTAAGAAAAGTAGATTTACCAAAAGTAGAAACAATAGGGGATTTCTTTTTATATAAAAATAAAAACTTAATAGAATTAAATTTAGAAAGTGTAGAAGAAATAGGGTATAGTTTTTTACATGAGAATCGAAGTTTAGAATATATAAATATTCCAGAAATACAATTAATAATGCCCGGATTTTTAATATATAATGCAAAAATGAATGAAAAAGTATTAAGAATAACAAATGAAAATTTAAATAGTAAAGAACCAATAAATTTACCCAAAATCAAAAAAATAAGTAACAAAATCAAAAAATGTTTAAAAATTAAAAATTATAAAAAAAGTAATTAAGAAGTTGTTTTTTTTTAATATATATGATAATATAGCAAACCATAAAGAGGGATATTATGAATGAAGAATTAAAAAGGATAAAGAAAAAATATGGAGAAGAATTAATGCATTTATGCAGAAAATTATTTCCAACTATATTAGAAACACCAAATCTTTTATATAGTATATTAGAAGAACATTTTGGCTTTAGTAAAATGCTAGCTAGTGATATAATAGAAAATGACTTAATAGAAGATTTTAGAAATTATATAAATAGTTTTGTATTAGGAACAAATGAATTAAAAGAAGTAGAAGAAACACCAGAAGAGCTATTAAAAAAAGCTGGATATAATTTATATGAATGTAAAACAGAAGAAGATATACAAAAATTTAAAAAATATTATAAAAGCGGAGAAGAACTATGTACATTTAATGGTGGAAGATTAAGAAGATGTTATGTATTTTTTGCAGTAAAATGTGATGCTCAAAAGATAAAAAGAGAGAATTTTCAAAATCCAAAAAGGCAAGACGAATATGGAACTTCAGTAATAAGTATTCAATTTTCAAGAGGTGATAATAATACATTATCAATAAAAAGCAGATATAATCATACAGTAAATAATCCAGATGCAACATATAATAATAACTTAGAAAAAATAATACCAGGACTAACAAAGAGTTTTGAAAAACATTATGGTTTAAATATAAATAGCAATATATATAATGAATCATCATTTTTAACAGATGAATTACAGTATGTATTAGGAAGTGACAATAAATATTATAGATATAATATGGAAATAAATAATATTTATTATTGTGAAAATAATATAATAGTAGATAATGGAGAAGTAATAACAAAATATAATAAAGAAAAAGAAAGATATATATTAATAGATTATTTTATTATAGATAAAAAAGAAAAAAATATAACTTTATATGATGAAGAAATAAAAGATAGTTTTATAGATACAATAAATAAAATAGGGATAATAAAAGATATAATAGAGACAAAAGAAAAAGAAGTAATAATTATATATGAAGATTTAAAAGAAGTAAAAATAAAATTAGATGAAACAAATAATATAATAGGTTGTATGAACAACTATGTAGAAATAATATATGATAAATTTTTATATTATAATATATACTTAAAATATATAAATTTACCAAAAGTAGAAAGAATAGAAAGATATTTTTTATTCCGTAATATAAATCTAACAGAATTAAATTTAGAAAATGTTCAAAAAATAGGAGATAATTTTTTATATAATAATGAAAAGTTATGGAAAATAAATTTACCTAAAGTAAAAGAAATAGGAAATTGTTTCCTAAATTATAATGAAAATCTAACAGAATTAAATTTAGAAAATGTAGAAGAAATAGGAGATTATTTCTTACATTATAATAAAGTATTAAAAAAAATAAAATTACCAAAAGTAAAAAAAATAGGAAGTAATTTTTTACGTGAAAATGAAAAAATAAAAATATTAAATTTGGAAAATGTAAAAAAAATAAAAAGTAGTTTTTTATCAAAAAATCAAGTTTTAAAACAAATAAACATGCCAAAAGTATTAGAAATAGACGATAACTTTTTATATAGTAATAAAGACTTAATAGAACTGAACTTAGAAAGTGTGGAGAAAATAGAAGGTAATTTTTTGTATAGTAATGAAAAAATGATAAAAATAAATATGCCACATGTTAAGCATATAGGACATGACTTCTTATTTTCAAATAAAAATTTAACAGTTTTAAATTTAGAAAATTTATTAATAATAGAAAGTGATTTTCTATATAGTAATAAAAAATTAAAAGAAATAAATATACCAAAAGCAGAAGAAATAGGACATAGATTTTTATATGAAAACAGAAATTTAGAATATATAAATATTCCAAAAATACAATCTATAATACCTGGATTTTTAGCTCAAAATGTAAAAATGAAGGAAAAAGTGTTAAGAATAATAAATGGAGATTTAGAGAATAGAAAATCTACAAACTTGTCCAAAATAAAAAAGAGAGTATTAAATTTAAATAAAAAAAAGCATTGATAATTGCTACATATCAGTATTTAATATATCAATGCTTTTTTCAATTATTTTGATAAAATATCATAAATATCTTTAACATCATTTAAATTGTTATTATCCTTATAAAAAGGTTTTAAATGAAGATGGAAATGTTTAACTTCTTCAACTTCACCATTGTTTTGTATTAAAGTAAGCCCATCTATATTTAATTTTTCTTCTAATAATTTTTTTATCTTTTTTGCTACATCCATAATATGAGTTAAGGTATTTATATCAATATCATCTAAATCTTTATAATGATTTTTAGGTATAATTAATGCATGTCCATTACTATCAGGATTAATATCTAAAAAGCACATAACTATATCATCATCATATATTTTATATGATGGAATATCACCATTAATAATTTTACAAAAAACACAATCCATAATTATTCCTCCTAAAATAATTATATAATATTTGAAGTAAAAAATAAATAAAAGACTAAAAATTAGTCTTTTTTAGTGAATATCTGCGAATATTCTATTATATAATTAGTAAAAATTACTATTTTTATTCAAAAATATCAAAAATAATGATAAAATAAATAATGGAGTTGATAATATGCATACATTAAAAATTGAAAATTTATTTGTAGAAGTAGAAGGAAAACAAATATTAAAAGATTTTAGTTTAACAATTAAAAGTGGTGAAACACACGCTATAATGGGTCCAAATGGAACAGGAAAATCAACATTATCTAAAGTCATTATGGGAGATACTAATTACGTTATAAAAAAAGGTAGTATTTATTTTGATGATGAGTTAATTAATGATTTATCAATAGATAAAAGAGCAAGACTTGGAATTTTTTTAGCACTTCAAATGCCACCTAGTATAGATGGAGTTACAAATGCTGATTTTTTAAGAACAGCAAGATCAATAAAAGAAGGAAAAGAATTTAAACTTATGCAATTTATAAAAGAAATAAATTCTACAACAGAAAAATTAAGCATGGATAAAGATATGATACATAGATCAGTTAATAAAGGATTTAGTGGTGGAGAAAGAAAGAAAAATGAAATACTTCAAATGTATATGTTAAAACCTAATACTGTAATACTTGATGAGATTGACTCAGGTCTTGATGTAGATAGTTTAAAAATAGTAGGAGAAAATGTAGAAGAATATAAAAAAGAAAGTAATTGCGCTATATTACTTATAACACATTACAAAAGACTTTTAGATTATATAAAACCTGATTTTGTACATATAATGTTAGATGGAAAAATAGTTAAAACTGGTAAAATGGAACTTGTTAAAGAAGTAGAAGAAAATGGTTACAAAAAAATATTAGAAAATAATACAAATAAAGTAGAGGAATAAACATAAAATGAATAAACTAATAGTAAATGGTGAAAAAATAAGTAAAAAAATAAATAAAGATATAAAAATATTTATTAATGAAAAACAAGATATATATGAAGTTACTAAAATAAATATAGAAGTATTAAAAGATACAGAATTAGTAATAGAATATACAAATACTGGTATAACTAAATTAGATATTAATATAAAAATAAATAAAAATACACAATTTAAATTGTATGAATTAAGAGAAGAAAATGAGATTAAAATACAATATAAATACTATCTAGAAGAAAATAGCAATGTTCTTGTAAATAAATTTTATGATTGTAATAAAGTAAAAGAATTAACTTTAATATATTTAAATGGTATAAATGGAGAAATAAACTATAATTTCAATACAATAAGTAAGGATACTCAAAATATAGATTTAATGGTTTATCATAATAATAAAAATACTATAAGTAATGTAACAAATAAAGCAGTTAATATGTTAGAAGGAAGTACTACATTTAACATTACAGGACTTGTATACAATAAAATAAATGATTGTATAATAAATCAAAATAACCGTATAATTAATTTAAATGATAAAAAATGTACAATAAATCCTATACTATTAATAGATGAAAATGATGTAGAAGCAAACCATTCAGCCTTAATAGGTAAATTTAGTGATAAAGAACTTTTTTACTTAATGAGTAGAGGAATAAGTAAAGAAATTGCACTTAATTTACTTATAAAAGGATTTTTAGACATCGATATAAAAGATGATGAAAAAATAAAAAATATAATAGATAAATATTGGAGGTAATTATGAATCGTGAAGATTTTTTAATGTTAAATAAAGATATTATTTATTTTGATAATGGAGCAACCTCTTTAAAACCTAAAATTTTATCAGAAATAACAAGTGATTATTACAATAACTATAGCGCAAATGCACATAGAGGAGACTATGATATAAGTTTAAAAGTAGATAACATGTATGAAAATACAAGAGAACTTGTAAAGAAATTTATAAATGCTAAAAAAAGTCGTGAAATAATATTTACAAGTGGAACAACAGATTCGTTAAATAAAATAATATTCGGATACTTTAAATATTATTTAAAAGAAAATGATGAAGTTTTACTTACTAAATCAGAACATGCATCAAATGTACTTCCTTGGTTTGAACTTGCAGATGTTCTAAACTTAAAGATTAAATATATAGATTTAGATGAAAATTTAAATTTAACAATAGAAAATTTAAAAAAAGCAATTACTAAAAACACCAAAGTTATAAGTATTGCTCTTATAACAAATGTTGTAGGAGATATTAGACCTATAAAAGAAATAATCGAAGTCGCACATCAAAATAATATATTAGTAATAGGAGATGGAGCTCAAAGTGTTGCTCATACTAAAACTGATGTACAAGATTTAGACATTGATTTTTTAGCTTTTTCAGCTCATAAAATGTATGGACCAACAGGTGTTGGAGTATTATATGGAAAAGAAGAACTTTTGAATAATATAAGACCAATAATATTTGGTGGAGGTATGAATGCTACATATAGTAGTGATGAAGTCAGAGTATATAGTGATTTACCATATCTTTTAGAAGCAGGAACTCAAAATATAGCTGGAGTAATTGGATTTGGAGAAATAATTAAATATTTAAATAATATAGGTATGGATAAAATAGAAAAATATGAAGCAGAATTAAAAAAATATTTTAAAGAAAAAATAAAAGAAGTTAAAGATATAATACTTATAAATGAAAATACAGAAAGTGCAATTATAACATTTAATATAAAAGATATATTCGCTCAGGATTTAGCTATATATTTAAATAAATATCACATATGTGTAAGAGCTGGAAATCATTGCTCAAAAATATTAAAAGAAGAAATAAAAATAAAAAATACTTGTAGAGCATCTCTTTCATTCTATAACACAAAAGAAGAAATAGATAAATTTATTCAAGTATTAAAAAATCCAAATATAAAAAATGAGATAATATAAAAGAAAAAACTTCTTTTTTTTTTAACATTATGATATAATTAACAAGTAAGGTAGGTAGTATATATGGATTTAATAATTTTGTTAGTATTAATTGTAGTAGTAGCATTCTTTTTTAAAGATTATAGAAATGTTGTATATTTTCTAGGAATAGTAGAAATATTCTTTAGAATACTTCATTTTATAGGAGATCATCTAAAAATAGTAGAATTAAATCAATTTATAAATAAATACATTCCAAGTTCATTATTTTCAATGTTAGGAAAATACTCAAGTGGACTGTTATATGAAATATTAATGTGGCTTTTACTAGGATGTTTTATATCATTAGAAGTATATTTAGTAAGATATTTCTTTAAAAGAGGAAAATAATATAGATTCAACAGAAATTAGTTTAATATAACTAATTTTTTTATTAAATTATAAAAGTATGTTCATTATAATAATAGGTGATTCTATGTATAGATATTATTTATTTATTATAAAAAATGACGCATATAAAATATATAAAAATAATCCAATTTATTTATATAATATATTAAATACATTATATCATTTAAAATCAAGTGATTTAGTATATGGTGTTAATTTATATAAAACAATATGTGATATATTTAGTGTAAAATTACTTAACAATTATATTAATGAAAGATTTTATACAGAAAAAATTAATAATAAAATATATTTAAAAAATAAAACGGAAAAAACAAATCTAAAAATAAATTATTCAAGTGTTATTATTACATCGAATAAAAAAATACCAGAAATATTTAGAATATTTAATATTTATAATAAAAAAATATTCGTAATAGACTATAAAAGAAAAAAATATTTTTGGTTAAATGATCAAATTACAAAAACAAAGTTAACTAAAAAAAAATAATTCATATAATAAACTAGGTGATTGTAATGGATAAAAAAAATAAATTTAAAGAATTCGTAAAGAAAAATCCTAGTCTTTTAAAATATGTTAATGAAGAAAAAATGACATGGCAAAAATTTTATGAAATGTATGATATATATGGTGAAGATAATAGTGTATGGGATGAATATATAAAAAAAGAAGAAATAAAAGAAGTAAGTACAGGGATAGGAATTGCAGATGTATTTGGTTGGTTAAAAAATGTAAATTTAGATAAAATGCAAGAATCGATAAATAGTGTACAAAGAGTATTAGGTGTGCTTGAAGACTTAGGTTCAAATAATAAAGAAACAAAACCAGAATATAAACCAAGACCTTTATATAAACACTTTGAAGATTAATGACTTTAGATATACAATTTAAAATAAAAAATAACCCTAATTATCAAAAGTATATTAGAGAAAACTCTTATTGGTATAAAATTTTAAATAGAAACCCTTATAGTTTTAAAAACTTTGAAGAAGAAGTAAAAGAAAAATATCATCTAAGACCAACAGATAGAATAAGTAGAACATTAGATGCAATAGAGATGATACAAACAGTTGTATCAAAATTAAAATAATGATAAAATATAAAAAGAAAAAATCCTAAAAGGATTTTAAGAAGGGGAGTTAATATATTGTGATATAAATCACATTTATATAATGAACAAAAAATAAAAAAACATACAATAAGGGTGAAAAAAATGCGAGTTATAAGTGGAAAATATAAAGGAAAAAAATTAATTGGTGATAATATAGAAGGAACTAGACCAACAATGGATAGAGTAAAAGAATCATTATTTGCAATCATTCAAAATGATATAAAAGAAAGTATTTGTCTAGATTTATTTGCTGGGTCAGGATCTCTTGGAATAGAAGCGATAAGCAATGGTGCAAATACATGTTATTTTGTAGATAAAAATATGAATGCAATAAATGCTATAAAAGAAAATACAAAAGGGATAAATAACATAAAAATAATAAAAAGTGATTATATAAAAGCATTGAATGAACTAAAAAATATAAAATTTGATGTGATATTTTTAGATCCACCATATAAAATGAATTTAATACAATCATCTTTAGATAAAATTAAAGAAAATGATATGCTAAATAAAAACGGAATAATAGTATGTGAATCAGAACAAGAAAATTTTGAAATAGACTATTTTATTTTAAAAGAAAAAAAATATGGAAGTAAAAATATAAGAATTTATAAAAATAAGTAAAAAAAACTTATTTTTTTTTGAAATAAAAAAGGGTTTTAAATAAAAAATATAGAATGATATATTTGAGGAGGTGAGAAAATGAAAAAATATCCTTTTTTAAATCAAGAGGGATTAAAAGATTGTGGAGTAACTTGTCTTTTAATGATAATAGAGTATTATAAAGGTTATGTTCCAATAGAAAAATTAAGAGATATGACTAAAACAAATAAAAATGGAGTTAATGCTTATAATTTAGTAGCTACAGCAAGAAAATTAGGATTTAAATCTAATGGTATAAAAGTAAATAATATAAATATAAAAATTAAATTACCAATAATTGCCTATGTAACTATAGATAAAAAATATAACCATTATATTGTAATATATGAAATAAATAAAGAAAATATTGTTATCGCCGATCCTGCTAGTGGGATAAAGAAAATGAAATATGAAGAGTT
This sequence comes from uncultured Bacilli bacterium, assembly GCA_934130005.1. Lineage (GTDB taxonomy): Bacteria > Bacillota_I > Bacilli_A > RF39 > UBA660 > OMSK01. Next base: position 15,490 of record CAKOXD010000003.1, on the reverse strand, counting down.
TAATGAAATATTTAATAATATTATACTGACTTTCGAACCAATAAAAAAATTACCCCTATATAATAAACCACATAAGTTTTTTAAATTCTTAATAAAAATATTTATAACAAATAAAACAACACTTATAAAAATTATTATTTTATCTTTATTTATAACATTATTATCAATAATAGGATCATTTTATATAGAAAATATAATCAATAGTATAAATAAAAATAATAAAAGTCTTCTTTCAATAATCACGATAATATTTATAATATTTTACATTTTAAAAAATACCATAGATTATACTAGAAATAAAATATTATTAAAAACAACTAAAAAAATAAACATTAAACTTACAAATGATATTTTTTCAAAAATTATTTTACTTCCTTATGAATATTTTAAAAATAGAACCACAGGTGAAGTTTTATCTAGAATAAATGATTTATATATTGTAAATCAAGTAATAATTAAAATAATTGTAACAGTTATATTAGATGTTTTAATAAGTTTAATATCAATAGTATTTTTAATAAAAATTAGTTATAAATTATTTTTAGTAACAATTTTAATATTTATTTTATATTATTTAGTAATAATTATATATAAAAGAAAATTAGAAGAAAAAATTGAATTAATAAAAGAAGAAGAAGCAAATTTAAATTCATACATAGTAGAAAATATCAGTGGATTTGAAACTATAAAAGGATTATCAATAGAAGAAAAAATAATAAATAATTATAAAAATAAAAATAATAATTTATTAAAAGAGAATTATAAATATGAAAAAAAATATGTAAAAGAAAATTATATAAAAAATATAATAGATGATTTAGGAAATATAATAATAATATTTTGTGGATCAATTTTAGTAATAAATAATGAAATAACTTTAGGTAATCTAATAACATATAACTTCTTATTTCAACTTACACTTACTCCAATAAAAAATATAATCGAATTAAATAAAGAAATAAAAGAATCAAAACTTTCCTATAATAGGATAAATGAAATAATATATGAAGAAAAAGAAAAAATAGAATATAAAAATATAAAGTTTCAAGATATAAAAATAAAAAAATTAAATTTTAGCTATGATAATATAAATAAAAAAATAAATAATGTAAATTTAGAAATAAAAAATAATGAAAAAATAATGATAATAGGAGAAAGTGGAAGTGGAAAAAGTACTATATTAAAACTTTTAAAAAAATACTATAAAGTAGAAGATAACAAAATATTCATAGATAACATTGATATAAATAAAATATCAAAAAAAGAAATAAATAATAATATAACATACGTATCTCAAAATGAAATATTATTTACAGATACACTATATAATAATTTAACATTAAATAGAAAAATAAGTATAGAAAAAATAAATAAAATATTAGAATTATTACAAATAGATTTTATAGATAATAATGGAATGAATATGATAATAGAAGAAAATGGTTTTAATCTATCAGGTGGAGAAAAACAAAGAATTGTATTAGCAAGATCCCTCTTGAATGACTTTAAAATATTAATATTAGATGAAGCATTAAGTGAAGTAGATGTTAATCTAGAAAGAAAAATATTAAAAAATATTTTTAAAAATTATAAAGATAAAACAATTATATTAGTATCACATAGATATAATAATTTAGATTTATTTGATAAATTAATAAATTTAAATGAAGAAAACAATAGAAAGGAAAATAGAAAAAACATTTCAAAAAGAAGGGAGAATTTATGTTTAGAAGAATACTAAAAATATTAACAAAAATAATTAGATTGATTAATATATAGGAGGAAATATGGAAAAATTAAAAGATATTGAATTAAAAAAAATAAATGGAGGAGCATTTAAAATAGGTATTGGACTTGCTATAGCTGCTGGAGTAACATTTTTAATAGGAATAGTTGATGGTTATGTAAGACCACTCGCATGTAGATAATGAAAAAATTAAATGATATAGAACTAAAGAAAATAAACGGTGGAATTAAATTTTCTGCCGCACTATTTAGCTCAGCTATAAAAGGAGTAACACTTTTACTTGAATTAGGTAGAAGTGTAGGAACAGCAGTAAGACGCATTAGAACAAATAAACTATGTTAAATATATTAAAAAACAATAGAAAAATAATTTTAATTATAATAATTATTTTATTAATACCATTTATAATGCCAATAATAGAAATATTATATAATTGTTTAATTAATCTTGGCAGAATATTAGGAACAAACTTAAGATTAATAGAACAAGGAATATGTTTTAAATAAAGGACTTTTTTAGTTCTTTTTTTATAAAAAAATGTTGTATCTTGTCAAAAGAAGTGTTATAATTACTTTAGTACTTAAGAAGGGAGGGATTATCATGACAAAGGTTGTAGTTAGAAACGGAAATGTTGATAGTGCACTTAGAACTCTAAAACAAAAGAACGTTAAAGACGGTCTCTCAAAAAAAGTACGTGAAAGACAAGAAGGTTATTTAAAACCTGGAGCTAAAAGAAGAAAAGAAAAGAAAGAAAATATAAAAAATAGTCGTAGACGTAATAAAGAAAGATATTAAAAAGCCATAAGGCTTTTTTTGAAAGGATAAAATATGAGAGAAAGAATATTAGGAGATTTAAAAAGAGCAATGAAAGAACAAAATAAAAAAGAATTATCAGTAATTAGAATGTTAAAAGGTGCTATGCAAATGGAAGAACTAAATAAAAAAAGTGAACTTACTGATGATGAAGTAATTGCTTTAATAGCAAAACAAATTAAAACAAGAAAAGAATCAATAGAAGAGTTTAAAAAAGGAAATAGAGAAGACTTAATAAGTGAAACAGAAGAAGAAATCAATATTTTAAATAAATATATGCCAGAACAATTATCAGAAGAAGAAATACTAGTAGTAATAAATGAAGCATTTGACAAAATAAACCCAAGTAGTATAAAAGATATGGGAAAAATAATGAGTGAAGTAAATCCTAAATTAAGAGGAAGAGCTGATATGGGTTATGTTAGTAAAATAATAAAAGATAAATTAAGTAATAGTTAATAACTGTTACTTTTTTCATATAATTAAATGGTGGTAATATGTACATTATATCTCATAGAGCAAATAACAACCATGGATTTAAGGAAAATAGTTTGGAAGCAATAAAAGAAGTATTAAACAAAGAATATATTGATGGAGTAGAAATAGATGTAAGATTAACAAAAGATAAAAAAATAATATTACATCATGGACTTATTATATCTAAAAAAGGTTTAATAAGTAATTTGTATTTTAAAGAAATAAAAAATGATGTAAATTTATTAAGTGAAATATTAAAAAATATAAAAACAGAAAAAATAATTTTAATAGATATAAAATGTGAATTATGTGATATAGATACATTTGTAAGTAAATTAAATAAAATATTAAAAAAATATAAATATTTAAATATATATTTATGTAGTTTTAATTTTGAATTAATAAAAAAATTAAAACAAACATATAATTATAAAACAGGTTTAATAATATCAAATATAATGAATAAAACAAAAGAAATAAATGATTTTGACTTTGTTTTATTAAATTATAAAGTAGAGTACAAAACAAATAAACAAACAATGCTATGGACAATAAATAAAAAAGAAATAATGGACAAATACAAAAATAAAAAAATATATATAATCACAGATAAACCATATTTAGTACAAAAAGAATAAAAAATATTGACAACAAAAACTTTATAATGTAAAATGATTTATGTAAGTTTGGAGTAGTACTCAAGAGGCTGAAGAGGCGCCCCTGCTAAGGGTGTAGGTCGGGAAACTGGCGCGAGGGTTCAAATCCCTCCTGCTCCGCCATATAGAATTTAAACTCTGTTTATCAGAGTTTTCTTTATATAGAGGTGATTAAGATTAATTCATTAGAAATAAAAGAATACTTAGAAAACAAAAACTTTGAATTAAACATAGATGAATTTATGTATATAACAGATAATTCTAAACACAATGTAGTAAATAGGGTGTTATATAACCATAATATAAAATGCTATGAAATGTGGACTATCGATGACTATTATTTTAAATTTAATATAAAAGAAAAACAAAAGAAAAAGAGTTTAATATAACTCTTTTTTTAACATCTCAATATTTTCATTAAGTAATGAGAAATAATCTTCTTTTTCACTTCTTTGTTTATCAGTAAGGTTACTTAAATTATTTATTTCAAGTAATTCAACATTTGTATTTTTTGCTAAATCTGCAACAGTACTATTTACATCGGTACCACTTAAAGTAAATATATATTTAATTGTTTTATTTTTAATTAACTTTTTAGTATCAGATAAATTTTTTTCACTTATACCTTTATCATCTTGTAAAGATATAACAGTAAAACCATATTTTTCTAAAAATTTAAGAGCATTATTATCAGTAACTATAGTTTTATGAGTAGCATTATCATAAATAATTTTTAAATTAGCATCTATATTAGAAATTTTTAATTTTAAATTTTCATAATTTTTGTTAATTTCTTCTTTTAAATAATGACTTGTTATATATTCTGTAAGACCAGCCTTTATATTACGTGAAATCATTAAAAAATTAGATGGATCAAGCCATAATTCTTCATCAGTATAAGTATATTCAATACTTTGACTAGCATCAATAATCATTAAATTTTTATTATTCTTGAAAAATTTAGAAACATAAGTTTCTTCATGACTAGTTCCATTAAATATAAACATATCACCTTTACTATAATCTTTAATTTGTTTATCATTTAATTCATATTTTTTAATATTAGTTCCATCAGGGTATATACTCTTTATATTACTATGTTCACCATATAAACTATTAGTTATGAATTCAATAGGGTAAGCAGTAGTATAAATAGTAATATTTTCTAAGTTATCTTTCTTAAAGCAACCAGTTAAGCTTAAAAATAACACACATATAAGTGAAGTAAAAAATAATTTTTTCATAAATTCTCCTTTTCTGGTACTGGATCATATCCACCTTTATTAAAAGGGTTGCACCTAATTATTCTTTTAATAGTAAGAACAGTTCCTTTAATAAAACCATATTTTAAATAAGCCTCTATAGCATAATTAGAACAAGATGGTGTAAATTTACAAAAGCCATGTGAGCTAAAAGGAATACTTTGATATAATTTTATTAATCTTATCATTACTTTTTTCATAATAAACATTATACTAAAAAAATAAAAAAATGTAAATATATATGAATATAATGATTCTAAATTGAAAAATAACATATATTTTGCTATAATATTTTTGGTGATACTATGGAAATATTGGAAAAATTAAAAATAAAAACAGATAATGAGAAAATATATAAAACTGCTCTTACACATACCTCATATGCTAATGAACATGGTTGTGAAAGTTATGAGAGATTAGAATATTTAGGGGATGCAGTATTAGAACTTGTAATGAGTGAATATTTATATTTAAATTTCAATTACAAAGAAGGAGAAATGACTAAATTAAGAGCTCATTATGTATGTGAAGATGCAAATTATGAATATGCACTAAAATTAGGATTAAATAATGAAATAAGACTAGGTAATGGAGAAGAAGCAAATGGTGGAAAATATAGAAAAGCAATAGTTGCTGATATCTATGAAGCATTTATAGGAGCAATATTTTTAGATAAGGGATTTAAAGAAGCTAAAGAATTTATATATAAATCAGCTATTCCATTTGTAGAAAATAACTCATTTGAATTTATCAAAGATTATAAATCTGAATTGCAAGAATTAGTACAAACTGATAAAAGAAGTTTAGAATATAAAATAGTAAAAGAAGAAGGACCAGCTCATAATAAAAAATTTACAGCTGTAGTAAAAATAGATAATATACTATACGGAACAGGAACATCACATAGTAAAAAAGAAGCAGAACAATTAGCAGCTAAAGATGCACTATTAAAAAGTGTAAAAAATCTTGAAAATAATAATAAAAAATGATAAAATAACTCCTAATTAAAGGAGATTTTTTTATGTTAAAAAGTGAAATGCAAAATATGAAATATGAAAAATATAAACAAAATAAATCAAAAAAGAGAAAAATTCAAGAACATATTGCTAAAAGAAAGAGTTGCCAAGAGAAAAAGAAAAAAATAATTAATATAAGTAAATTGATAGAAAATAGAAAAATAAATTTAGCTTTAAAAGCAATTAATGAGTATATAGAAATTTATTCAGTCGATTGCTATTTGATTCATCAATATGGCATGCTATATATGTCAGAACATAATCTATCTAAGGCAAAAGAATGTTTTTTAAAAAATGTAGAAAATGATAGTGATAATAAATATTATTCAATGTATGAAATTGGGATGATTGAAAAAAATAAATATAATTATAAAGAAGCACTTGAATATTTTGATGAAATAATAAATATCAATTGTAGTAACAAATGTTATGCATTACTAGAAAAGGCAAAAATCTATAAAGAATTAGAAAGATATAACGAATCTGAAGAAATATTGCTTAGAATAATTAATGATGAAGATAAAAATTATCAATATGCAATAGAAGAAATTATTGAATTATATATTGAAACAAATAATATAAGTAAAGCAAGAAGTTATTTAGAAAAGTTAAAATCATTTAATTCAACAAGATATAAAATGTTAGAAGGAAAGATATTAAAAGAAGAAAAAAGCTTTAAAAAAGCAAAAGAAATATTTGAAGAAATAAAACCACCAAATAAAAATTATAATAAAGCACAATATGAATTAGCGCTAATGGAATTTAATTTGTTAAATTATGAAGAATCATTAAAAATACTTAATAGATTAAAATATAATGAAACAATTTTATTTTCAAAAAGAATATTTTTATACATAGATAATTATCTATCTTTAGGCATGCCAGAAAAAGCATTAGAATATATAGAAAAATTAAAAAAATTTGGAGATACATATATAGATAACTATTATTATTTTATAGGAAAAGTAGAAATGCTTAATAAAAATTATGAATTAGCTTATAAATATTATAGTAAAGTAACACCAGCTAGAATAAATACATATAATGGAGCTAAATTACAAAAGGTATTTTGTTTAATAAAACAAGAAAAAATAACAGAAGCTTATAAAGATTTTAAAGAATTTCAAGATATAAAAATGGAGAATGAATATGATAAATTAACACACACAATGCTAGTATATTTTAATAAAGAACTAAATTTAAATATAAATATAAAATCTGAAATGTATGTAGAAAAAATGATAGAAAATTACGATTTAGAAAAAGTAATAAAACATATTTCAAAACATAAATATTATGATTCAAAAAAATTAAAACATTCAACATTTATAAATGATATAGATATAAATGAATTATTAAAATATGCCTATGAAAATATAGGTGAAGAAAATTATATATATAACAATTTTACGGATTGCTATATAATAAGATGTGACAAAATAGGAATAGAAAATGAAAGAAATTTAAATTATTTAAAAGTAATAACATTACCTAATACTAAAAAAATAGTAACTTTATATCCATCTGATAAAATGAATTTAAGTAATACATTAGAAGAAACAGAGCAAAAAGAAAAAGTAAAAAAACTATCGCAAATAGAAAAATTTAATAAAAAATATAATATCTAAAATTAATAATTCATTTTTAAAAACTAATAACTGTTTGTAAATATTAAGTAAAATAATAGTAAAAAAACTATTATTTTTATTTGTAATTTGATATAATGAATAATAGGTGATTTATATGGAAAATATATATAATTACACATTAGAAAAATTAGAAGATTATTTTACTAAAAATAATGAAAAAAAATTTAAAGCAACACAAATTTTTGAATGGATATATAAAAAAAGAATTAAATCATTTGATGAAATGAGTAATGTAAAAAAAGATACAATAGAAAAATTAAAAAAAGATTTTTATTTTGGAAACATTAAAATAATTTCAAAAAAAGAAGGAATAGATGTAGTAAAATTTTTATTTAATTTAGAAGATGATAACAAAGTAGAAGCTGTATTAATGAAACATGACTATGGAAATAGCCTATGTGTATCTACACAAGTAGGATGCAATATGGGATGCTCATTTTGTGAAAGTGGAAGATTAAAAAAAGTTAGAAATCTTAATACAGGAGAAATGGTAGAACAAATTTTAAAAATTGAAGAAGAATTAAATTTAAGAATTTCTCATGTTGTATTAATGGGAATAGGAGAACCTTTCGATAATTATGAAAATGTAATATCATTTATAAAAATAATTAATTCAGGAAAAGGAATAGATATAGGAGCACGCCATATAACAGTTTCAACAAGTGGTATAGTACCTAAAATAGAAGAATTTATCAAAGATGGAAATCAAGTGAATTTAGCTGTATCACTTCATGCTCCAAATGATGAAATAAGAAATAAAATAATGAAAATAAATAGAGTTTATAATATAGAACAATTAATTAGTGTTTTAAAAAAATATATAGAAAAAACAAATAGAAGAGTAACATTTGAATATATTATGTTAGAAGATGTAAATGATAGTGTTGAATGTGCTAAAGAACTAGCTAATTTATTAAGAGGAATGAATTGTTATGTAAATTTAATACCATATAATGAAACAAGCCATATAGAATATAAAAAAAGCAAAAAAGAAAATATAATGAAATTTTATGATATACTTAAAAAAAATAAAATAAATGTAACAATAAGAAAAGAATTTGGCGGTAAAGTAGATGCTGCCTGTGGTCAACTTAGAGCAAACTATGAGGAGGGATTATTATGAAATATTCTTATCTCACTGATTCAGGAAGAGTAAGAGATCATAACGAAGATAATGTTATAATCGTAAAAAATGATTCAAATGAATATTTACTTGCAGTAGCAGATGGCATGGGTGGTCACTTATGCGGTGAAGTTGCAAGTTCAATTGCTATAAAACATGTAGCAGAACGATTTAAAAAAATAAGTTCAATAGGTAATAAAATAGACGCAGAAAATTGGATTCAAATGGCAGTTAGTGAAGTAAATGCTTTAATTTATAAATATACAGAAGAACATCCCGAAAGTAAGGGAATGGGTACAACATTCGTATGTGCCATATTAACAAAAGATTTCCTATTATACGGAAATATAGGAGATTCATCAGGATTTGCAATTAAGGGCGACAAAATTCAAAAAATAACAAATGATCATACATTAGTAAGTTTACTTGTAAAAGCAGGAGATTTAACAGAAGAAGAAGCAAAAGAACATCCTAAAAAAAATGTCTTATTAAAAGCACTTGGAGCAACTACAACAGTTGATATGGATATTTTTGATGTAGAAACTGATATAGATGGAATTTTATTATGTAGTGATGGTATGACTAATATGTTGGATAAAGAACAAATATTAAAAGTAACTAAAGAAGATTTAACAGTAGAAGAAAAAGTTAGAAAATTAATTGATAAATGTAATAATAGAGGTGGAACTGATAATATTTCAGTAGCTTATTTAGAAAAAGGAGTTGAAAAATAATGATAATTAAAGGACAAAAAATAAATGATCGTTATGAAATTATAAGAAATATAGGAGAAGGTGGAATGGCTAATGTATATTTAGCTATAGATACTATTTTAAATAGAAAAGTTGCAGTTAAAATACTTAGAGGAGATTTAGCTACTGATGAGAAATTTGTAAGAAAATTTCAAAGAGAAGCAAGTGCCGCAAGTAATCTAGATCATCCAAATATCGTAGGAATTTATGATGTTGGAGAAGATGATGGAAATTACTATATTGTTATGGAATATGTAGAAGGAAGAACTTTAAAAAGTTTAATAAAAAGAAGAGGAGCACTAACATTACCAGAAGTAATCGATATAATGACTCAACTTACAAGTGGAATAGCTCATGCTCATGAAAAAGGAATAATTCATAGAGATATAAAACCACAAAATGTTTTAATACTAGATGACGGTTTAGTTAAAATAGCAGATTTCGGAATAGCTCAAGCATTAAACAGTAATGAACTTACACAAACAAATTCTGTTATGGGATCGGTACATTATCTTCCACCAGAACAAGCAAATGGTACAGGATCTACATATAAATCAGATATATATTCACTTGGAATTTTAATGTTTGAATTATTAATAGGAAAAGTTCCATTTAAAGGAGAAAATGCTGTTGAAATAGCAATCAAGCAAATGAAAGATCCAATCCCAAGTGTATGTGATTTAAATGAAAATATACCACAATCAGTAGAAAATATAGTATTAAAGGCAACAGCTAAAAATCCTAAAAACAGATACGATACTGTAGAAGAAATGAAATATGATATAAAAACATGTTTAGATGAAGATAGAATAAATGAACCAAAAGTTGTGTTTAAATATCCAGAATTTGAAAAAGACGAAGAAGTATTACAAACAAGAACTAGAAGAAATGAAGATAAAATAGATGTAGAAGAATTAAAAACAGATGAAGAAATAAAAGAAGAAAAGAAAAGTAATAAAAAACTAGGTATTACAATAACTATACTAGCATTAATAATCGCACTAATTTTAGGAATAACAATTCTATTACCAAAATTTACAACTCCTAAAACAGTTGAAATTCCAGATGTTTCTAATATGACTATAAAAGAAGCAACTGAAAAATTAGAAGAAGCAGGTCTTAAAGTTAGTACAGAAGATAAAACCGATTATAGTGATGAAATACCAGAAGACAGTGTTATAAAAACTACACCAAGAGCAGGAAAATCTCTTAAAAAAGGTGCAACTGTAACACTAATAGTTTCACTTGGAAAAGAAGGATTTGATGCTGAAAACTATGTTGGACAAAATTACCTAACAGTAAAAGCAATACTAGAAGGTAAAAAAATCACAGTAGAATTAGCGGAAGAAGAACATTCTAAAGATGAAACAGAAATAAAAGAAAATATTATATTAGCCCAAGATGTTGAGGTAGGAAAAAAATTAGTACCTGGTGATAAAATAACACTTACAATTCCAAAATTTATTGTAACTTATCCTGACTTTGTAAATGAAGTTTATACAATAAAAGAAGTAGAAGAATTCTGTAAGAAAAATGGTGTAACATTAGTTACAAAAGAAAAAGAATCATCAACAGATAAAGATGGATCAATAGTTTATCAAAGTAGAAAAGCAGGAACAAAAGTTGTTAGTGGTACAACACTTACAGTAACAGTATCTAAAGCACCAACAGTAGTAGAACCAAAAAAAGATACAACTAGTTCAACAGATACAGTAGATACTAGTAAAACTGAAACAACAGATAATAATAAAGTGGAGTAATATGCAAGGAAGAATAATAAAAATAATAAGTAATGATTATACAATAAGTAAAGATAATGATATATATATATGTAAGTCAAGAGGTTTATTTAGAAATCAAAACATTAAACCCCTTGTTGGTGATATTGTAGAATTTGATGAAAAAAATAATTATATATTAAAAGTATTAAAAAGAAAAAATAGCTTAATAAGACCAGCAGTAGCAAATATAGATCAAGCACTAATTTTAGTACCTCTAAAACCAGTGCTTGATACTAATTTATTAGATAAACTTTTATGTATTATAGAATTTAATAATGTAAAACCAATTATATGTTTTACAAAATTAGATTTATTAAACTTAGAAGAAAAAAAACAAATAAATGAATATATAAATTATTATAAAAATATAGGCTACGAAGTATATATAAATAGTGAGATAGATAAAATTAAACAAATATTTAAAGATAAAATTACTGTTTTAACAGGGCAAACAGGAGCAGGAAAATCAACATTAATTAATAAATTAGATTCAAACTTTGATATAAAAACAGGAGAAATATCAAAAGCACTTGGTAGAGGACGCCATACGACAAGACATGTAGAATTACATAGATTATATAATGGACTAGTCGCAGATACTCCTGGATTTTCTGCAGTTAGTTTCATTGATATGACAAAAGAAGATATAAGAGATAATTTTATAGAATTCAATATTTATAAAGATAAATGCAAATTCAGAGATTGTATTCATAATAAAGAACAAATATGTGAAGTAAAAAAAATGGTTGAAGAAGGAAAAATCTTAAAATCAAGATATGAAAATTATCTTAGTTTTATAAAGTAGGTGAGATATGATATCAGTTTCAATACTAGGAATAAATGAAATAAAAGAAAAACTAGAAGAAATAGATAATACAACATGTGATTATATTCATATAGATATAATGGATGGTATATTTGTTCCAAATAAAGTTGAATATAATAATGAATATAGATTCAATAAAAAAATAGATATTCATTTAATGGTAGAAGACGTAGAAAAATATATAGAAAAATATAAAATATTAAATCCCACTTATATAACATTTCATTTTGAAATAAATCAAAATATAAAAAACATTATAGAAAAATTAAAAGAAAATAATATAAAAGTTGGAATATCTATAAAACCAAATACTGATATAAATTTAATTAAGCCATATTTAAATATGATAGATTTAGTTCTCGTTATGAGTGTAGAACCAGGTTTTGGGGGACAAAAATTTATAGAAAATTCAACTAATAAAATAAATACTTTAAAAAAAATAAGAGAAGAAAATAATTATAAATATTTAATAGAAGTAGATGGCGGAATCAATATTGATACGATAGATAAAGTTAAAAATGCTGATATTAAAGTTGTTGGAAGTTATATAACAAATAGCCAAAATTATCAAGAAAAAATAGATACCTTAAAAAAAATCAATTAAAAAATTGATTTTTTTTGTTAATTATATATAGTCATTCTAATCAGAAATACTTATTTATTATACTAAGATCTACATCATTATAATTTGATTAAATTTATTATATATTATTTACTAGAGTTGACAATATATAATCTTTTTTATCTTCCTCACAATTTTCCCATAGTATTTCAAAAAAAACTCCTAATCCAGGTAATATAACTTCATCTCTAGATTTAATTGAAGAATTAATAGAATTTTCTATATCTGATATAGAAGCATCTTTAAAATTATTTTTTATATGATTTCTAATATCTATATTTGCCATAAAATCATCCTTTCATTTAATATTTTGGACTAAAGTATTTAAAGATATACAAATAATTTTATTGAAAAAAATACAAATTTATAGTATTATTATATTATACTAAGGAGAATATTTATGAAAAAGAAAAATGGTTTTACACTTATAGAATTACTTGCTGTAATAGTAATATTATCAGTAATAGCACTTATAGCAACTCCACTTATATTGAATATAATAGAAGATTCTAGAAAAGGAACATTTAAAGATTCTGTATATGGAGCTATAAAAGCATCTAAAATCGCACTAGCTAATGAAAACTTAGAAGAAATCTCAAATAATCAATTAACTTTTAATTTTTCAACAGGTAGTAATGTTAGTAAATTAAATTTAAAAGGAACAACTCCAAAAGCAGGTTATTTAACAATAGATAGTGAAGGAAGAATAGAACTTTTAATAACAGATAATAAATATTGTGCTAAAAAATCATTTGGAGATGATGATGATAAAATAACTATTGAAAAATATACAGAAAGTAATTGTAAAACACAATATAAAGAGGATATACTAAATGGTGCAGATCCAATATATAACGAAAAATTGATACCAGTTATTATAAATGATGATGGAACTGTAAAAAAAGCAGATACATTAAAAGAATGGTATAAATATGAAGAAAAAAAATGGGCTAATGCAGTAATATTAAAAAATAATACAAATTATAATACAAACGATATAATTCCAGAAAACAATATAAAAGAATATTATGTCTGGATACCAAAATATGCATATAAATTATGGAATGTAAATAGTGATAATACAGAAAATGTAGAAAAACCAATTGAAATAGTTTTTGGAAATAAAGCTATTACAACTGGTGAAGAAAATGGTAAAATGTATGTTCATCCAGCATTTACAAATTTTAATACATATGGAATATGGGTATCAAAATTTGAAATAAGTTATGATGAAGAAACATATACAAATAAAGATTTATATCTAACTAAAAATCCTAATTATAGTAGTGCTACTGATTCATCAAAATTAATAGTAAAACCAAATGTAAGAAGTTTAACAAGTAAAAAAGTAAGTGAATTCTATACTTTAATTAAAAATGTTCATACTGATTTAAATAGTCACATGATTACTAATATGGAATGGGGAGCAATCTCATATTTAACATATTCTAAATATGGTAGGTGTAATGATACAGCTTGTACAGAAGTTACAATAAATAATACAAACACAGGATATAATGGTACTACAGCAAAATTTACTGGTGAATGGGATAGTGGTGCTACTATAACAGGATGTGCAGCTGATGATATATCTAGTAGTGTTTTATCTAATATAAATGAATGTACTAATAAATATACTACATCAAAAGGATATTTAGCTAGTACAACAGGAAATATATCAGGAATCTATGATATGAGTGGTGGAAATGCAGAATATGTTATGGGAATGTTAGAAAACGCTAATAATAAAATATATTCTGGACGTAATAGTAAATATAATAGTGGATTTAGAGGAATATATGGATGTCCTACATGTGACTCAGATACAAGTGGAATAACAGAAGATACTACAGGTGTTACTCTTCCAAATAGTAAATACTACAACATATATATGAACAGTGATGCTATAGGAACTGATAATTGGTATAAATACACTAGTGGTATGTTAGGAGATGCAACTAAAGAAGTAGTTAGCACAAAAACAGATGCATCAAATGATAAGGGTTTATGGTTTAATGATACAGCAAAATTTTTAACACCTGTTGGCCCAGTTTTTTCAAGGGGTGGATTTCATAATCAAAGTACAAGTGCTGGAATATTTAACTTTACAAAATTTCCTGGAAACTCAACAAGATATAATACAACTCGTATAATATTAAATTTTTAAAAGAATAAAAGGTGATAAAATGGAAGATATAATTTTTAATGATGATATAATATTTGATGATGAAAAAAATAAAGAAGAAATTATATCTTCAGAAAATAGTGAAGTAACTAAAGAAAAAAAAGAAGATATTACTAAAATAATGAAAGATGAAGAAATAAACAGAAATAAATTACTAGAAGAAGCTTTAGACTCAATTAGTAATCATACAACATCTATAATAGAATTAGAAAAAAGAGCCAGAAATTTTAATAATTTAATGGAGAAATATAAAAAGCTAGAAAAAGAATATATCAATTTAAATAGTACATATATTATAAAAAGTGAAAAAATTGATTATATAAATAATGAATTAAAAGAAGCGGATAAAAAAATAAAGGATTACGAAAAAAAAGTATCTGTATTAAAATCATTACTAGAAATTATTATTAAAATATATGGATATGATGATATATGTAAAATTACTAGATTAACTAAAAATCAAATAGAAAGATTCTTAAATTAAAAAATCTACAAATTGTAGATTTTTTCCTAAATTGAAATTTCAACCGCACCACAAAGGTGTGGTTTTTTGATATAATAAAAGAGCCCACCCGGCCAGG
>CAKOXD010000002.1 GCA_934130005.1 uncultured Bacilli bacterium | reverse complement strand
TTGAGGAGAGCTGTTCCTAGTACGAGAGGACCGGAACGGACATACCTCTGGTGTATCTGTTGTCACGCCAGTGGCAGCGCAGAGTAGCTATGTATGGAATGGATAACCGCTGAAAGCATCTAAGCGGGAAGCCAACTTCAAGATGAATTTTCCCTTCTTTATGAAATAAGTTCCCAGAAAGACTATCTGGTTGATAGGCTGGAGGTGGAAGCATGGTGACATGTTGAGCTGACCAGTACTAATAGAACGAAGATTTAATCATATTGATTTCATAAATTTGATACGATACACATTATCTTAGTTTTCAGAGAATTATTTCTCTAAATATTTTATTGGTAACGATAGCAAAGTGGATACACCTGTTCCCATCTCGAACACAGAAGTTAAGCACTTTAACGCCGACGATAGTGTAAGCGAAAATAGGAAGTTGCCAATAATTTTTTTTTTGTTTAAAATAGTATTGTATTAATACTTTTTTTTTTGCTATAATAGATTAGGTGATAGTATGGAATATAAAATAACAACAAAAAGTGAAATGGAAACAATTGAATTAGCTCAAAATTTTGAATCTGAAAAATTTCCTAATATGATTATATGTCTAGATGGAGAATTAGGAAGTGGAAAAACTGTATTTACTAAAGGAATTGCTAATGCATTAGGAATAAAAGAAAGTATAACATCTCCAACATTTTCTATTATAAAAGAATATGATGGTGAATTACCATTATATCATATGGATGTTTATAGATTAGACGGTAATACTGAAGGTGTAGGAATAGAAGAATACTTCAATAAAGGTGGAGTTGTAGTTATAGAATGGTCAGATACAATAAAAGATATATTACCAGAAGAAAGATTACATATAAAATTTAAAGTCGTTGATGAAAATAAAAGAATTTTGATTTTAACACCTTATGGAAAAAAATATGAAGATTTATGTGAGGCTGTAATATGATCTCTCTTTTTTTAGATACTTGCAATTTAAATGTAATAATTGCTATTTTAAAAGATAAACAAGTAATATATTCTAAAATAATAGAAAATAAAAATGATTTATCAGAAAAATTATTGCCTATTATTAAAGATGGAATAGAAAGTATTAATCTTAACATTCATGATGTAAAGAAAATATTTGTTGCAAACGGACCAGGATCATTTACAGGTATTAGAATAGGTGTTACAGTTGCTAAAGTCTTAGCATGGACAATGAATATAGATATTGTTCCAGTTTCTTCACTAGAAGTTTTAGCAACTACAAATACTGAAAAAAAATATCTATGTCCAATAATAGATGCTAGGAGAGGATATGTATATACTGGACTATATGATAATGAATTAAACGTCATAATTGAAAATAAATATACAAAATTAGAAGATTTTATTTCAAATTTAAAATATAATAAAGAAGATATCTTGTTTATTAGCTATGATAACTTATTAGAACAAATAGTAAAACCATCTTATAATATAAATAAATTAATTAATAAACATTTTGAAGATTTATCTTTAAATCCGCATGAGGTAAATCCTATATACTTAAAACTTACAGAAGCAGAAGAAAAATTAAATGATAAGAGAAATTAATGATTTTTCTAAAATAGAAGAAATCTTTAATAATACTTTTGAAGAAAAATTAAATTACAATATTTATTCTAAATTAATTGTTTATGAAAAGAATAATAATATAATAGGTTTTTGTATATATGATATGATTTATGAAAGATGTGAAATAGAATATATTGGTGTTTTAAAAGAATATAGAAAAAATAAAATTGCTTCCAAAATTTTAGAATATTTAATAGATAATTTAGATGAAAATATAAAAAATATTACTCTAGAAGTATCTGTTAAAAATGAAGGTGCTATAAACTTATATTTGAAATATGGATTTCAAAAAAAAGCTATACGAAAAAATTATTATAAAAATATAGATGCTTATTTGATGTTAAAAGAGGTGTAATATGAAAGATATATATATATTAGCAATTGAATCAAGTTGTGATGAAACAAGTGCTTCAATTATAAAAAATGGTAGTGTTGAAATTGCAACAGTTGTATTATCACAAATGGATACTCATGCAAATTATGGTGGAGTAGTTCCTGAAATAGCAAGTAGAATGCATATTGAAAACATTACCATGGTATTAGAAGAAACATTAAAAAAATCAGCATTAGATATGGATGATATAGATGCTATTGCTATTACATATGGTCCAGGACTTATTGGTTCTTTACTGGTTGGATTACAAGCAGCAAAAACACTTTCATATGTATATAATAAACCTTTAATTCCTGTTCATCATATTGCGGGGCACATATATGCAAACAATCTTGAAAAACCTATGGAATTTCCTTTAATAGCACTAGTTGTAAGTGGAGGACATACAGAACTTGTTTACATGAAAGAAGATTATGATTTTAAAATTATTGGATCTACTTTAGATGATGCTGTGGGTGAAGCATATGATAAAGTTGCTAGAGTTATGAATTTAGCATATCCAGGAGGTCCAAAAGTTGATAAATTGGCCCATACAGGAATGGATAGTTATAATTTACCAATACCATTAGATGATGATTCATTTAACTTTAGTTTCAGTGGCTTAAAAAGTGCGGTTATAAACTTAAAACATAATGAGGAACAAAAAGGAAATGAAATCAATTTACCAGATTTAGCTACATCATTTCAAAATAGAGTAGTAGAAATATTAAGTAAAAAAACATTAAGAGCTTTAAAAAAATATAATGTTAAAAATCTTATAATAGCTGGTGGTGTGTCAGCAAACTCAGGAATTAGAGAAAAGTTTAAAAAAATATGTTTTGAAAACAATATAAATCTAACAATTCCAAAATTAGAGTATTGTACTGATAATGCAGCTATGATAGGAGCAGCAGGATATTATGCCTATAAAGTAGGCAGAAGAGCAGATCTTAGTTTAAATGCAAAAGCAAATGATGAATTAAAATAAGGAGTAATATATGGTAAGAGAAGTAGAAATTTTAGAAATATTTAAAAATAATGAAAGAATGTTAAAAATATGTAATAATATAGAGGATGTAGAAATTTATTATATTGTTAAATTAGCTTATGATTTAAAATTAATTTATCCACATATAGAAAAAATAAGTAAAACTAAAACATTAGAGGATGCAAAGAGATTATTAAAATACTATATAATAGCTAATCAATTAAACTATTATATGATAATAAATAATTGTAAAGACTCTAAAATAATAAAACAAATAATTGCTTTGGATATGAATGAACAAAATTTAAATATTGCTAAAATAATATCTACTGCTAAAGATCAATTTGAAGCATATAATATAAGAAGAGCATATACAGAATATTATATAGATATACCAGCAGATTTTTATGAAGGAAAAAAGCTCCCAACTCCAACAAAAGAAATTTGGTATGTTAGTCCAGATAATCATAAAAAATATGAAAAAATGTTAAAATAAAATAAGACAAATCTGTCTTATTTTATTTTAGAAATTAATTTATTCTTTTACGATAGGATCAAAATTTTCAATCGCATTTACTAATTTAGGGTGTTTTATAACAAAATGAATCACCGGATCTGAATTTTTAGAAATTACTACATAATTATTTTTTAAAATTGTTACATTAATATTTTTAAAAGTTCTATAAAAATTTGTAGTAATTATATAATTTTTTATTTTTTTTGAATATTCAATAGTAGAATTAAAATGTTCTAAATATTCTTTATATGTATATTTAACTTTTTGATTATAGAATATATTATCTAATGACAAATATATATTTTGATCAAAATCATTTTCATTAAAATTATGTATTATATCATTAATTACATTATTTTTTAAAACTGATTTTATATTTTTTTCTTCTGCTTCTTTATATAAAAGTATTTTATTTATATCATCATTATTTATGTTATTTCGTTTTAACATTTTAATTAATAAAGCTTTTTTTATTGTAAATAATGGTAACGAAGATAAAATTCTTTTTCTTTCACAATTAATTTTAGCACTATTTAATAAAAATATCTTATAATTATCAAAGTTTTCTTCTCTATAAATATTCATTAATGGATTAGCCTTTTTTATTAGTAGATTAGCCTTTTCCTTATAATAATTTATTTCTTTATTATTAACAGTTAAATAGTATTTTCCTTTATCGTGAAACCCCTTGATACATTCACCAGTTAAAGCTGCACTTGCTGAGACATAATTTAAATGACAATATATAGAATTCTTAACTTCTTTTAAATAATATGGAGTAACTTGCCCAGTCATATAAATTGGTATCCAACTTTCTAATCCAAGCATCATTTCATTAAATGGTCTATCTAAATTATGAATAATATTTAGTTTTAGTCCTTTTTTTAAACACATTGCAATTGCAAACATCCATTTCTTACCAAAATCTATATCCTTTGCCATATCTTCCATAGGCATATCACTGCACATAAACACATTATCTTTTGATTTAGATAAAACAGTACTTTTAAAAAAATCAATTTCTCCTTTTTTCATTTCTTCAATTCCATAATACGTTTTTGTTTTTCCCTTATAAAAAGGAATAGTTGGTACTTTTAATTTATCAAATTTTATTGCTTTTATATAATCATTTAAATCAAACTCATCTAATTTTTCTAAAAAATTATCTATTTTATTATCTTCTTTATTTTTTAATATCCAATTTTTAATATTTTCTAAATTTATTTCTTCTTCTTTGTAACCAGTTAAAATACTTAATTTTTTTTTAGACTCCATATTATCATATTTTTTAATAATATAATTAGTTATAGAATAAATAAATGATTCTTTATTTGAAGGAGTTCTCTCTCCATTTCTTATTTTAGAAAGATAAGAAGCATCAAAATTTAAAAATCTTGCTAATTCACTAACATTTATATCTAAAGCATATATTAGTTTATTTAAATTGTTTCTTATTATATCAAAGTCAAAAGCATTAATATTAATTTTAAAATCATTTAATATATCCTCAAATTTATACTTACCATTTGATAATAAAGATAAAGAAATACTTATTTTTTTTAAATTTTCATCATTTGGAATTCTACTTCCATTTCTATATCTACTTATTATAGATTGAGATAATTGTGAATTTGAAGCTATATCTTTTGAACTACAATTAATTAATTTTATATATTTATTTAATATATCGTTAAATTTCATAATATTTCACCTTTTATAATATATCAAAAAAAATACATTTTTTCAATTTAATAAAAATTATTGCCAATTTGTCATTGACTATTCAGTAAATTTTCTTTTTAAAATTATTTAATTATACTATACTTAAAGTAGGTAGGAGTGTGATAGAATGGCATTAATAAAATGTCCAGAATGTAATAATAATATTAGTGATCAAGCTGATATATGTCCAAAATGTGGATATGAATTAAATAAGAAGATAGATACTAATTCAAAAAATAAAAGTATAGTACAAAAAAATAATTTAAAATATTTAGTATTAGTATTGATTGTAGTAATTGGTGTTTTTTTCTTTTTTCAATATAATAATAAAAATGATAAAAAAGATACTACAGGTACACAAAATCCAACAACACCATCAACAAATAATGGGTATTCAGTATATAACGATTCATACTTAGGAATATCATTCGAAATTCCAAATGGTTATAAAGTTACTAAAGATAGTGATGGTTATATATATGTTGGAAAAAACATAGAAAAAAATAGAACACCAATTCCATATATTATTATTGGAAGATATGATAATTTTAGTAATGAAGTTCAATTTTTAAATAGTTTTACAAACTATATGAGAAATCAATATAGCGATCTTACTATTACAATTGATTTAGTTTCTGGTATTATAGGAAATAGAACAGTGTATGGACTTGCATATAATTATAATGTGAATAATCATTTAATAGTTGATAATCGATATGCAGTAGCAATAAATAACAAAATTTATATGGTTGGTTCAAAAGAAGAAAATACAAATTCAAAAGAGATAAATGATGTAGTAGAGCATATTTTATCAACTTTAAATGAAGGTGGTGTATAAAATGGCATTAATAAAATGTTCGGAATGTGGTAATTCAATATCATCGAGTGCTAAAAACTGTCCACATTGTGGAATAAAACTCAATTTACAAACTTGTCCAGAATGTGGTGCAAAATTAGATGGTACAGAAAATAATTGTCCAGAATGTGGATATCCAGTTAATAAAAAAAGTGCTACAAGTATAATAACTGAAAATTTAGATAAAATAACAGGTGCAAAATCAAAAAGTTATGTAACATTTAAAGATTTATTTAAAAATACATTTAAAAAACATACAGAAGAAGAACTTGATGAAGTGTTTGTATGTGGTTCAAAAAAAACTACTCCAAATGTGAAGGATATAAATCCTAAAAGTGCTAGTGCATGGGTATATTTTAAAATATTTGTATTCTTCTTAATTGCATATATTGCTACTAGAATAGGTTATGTTAATTATCAAAATCTTAATTTTTTACCAGCTATGATTATGCTAGGAGCATTTGCTGTTCCTGTATCTATATTAATATTCTTTTTTGAAATAAATTTGTTTAAAAATATTCCATTTTATAAAGTTCTAGAATATTTCATTCTCGGTGGAGCATTATCATTACTTTTAGCAATTCTTTATTTTGATATAATATCTGTTAATGAACTTGATTATAAAGGAGCATTAATGGTTGGATTAATTGAAGAAGCTGCTAAAGCTGTTATAGTATCATTATTTTTATTTAAAAGTAAAAAGAGTAACTATATTTTAAATGGTTTATTAGTAGGAGCTGCAGTAGGAGCTGGATTTGCAGCATTTGAAACAGCGGGATATATATTAAAATATGGTTTAAGTGGTGGAGATGCTGCCATGTTACAAATTGTTAAATTAAGAGGTTTCTTAGCACCTGGTGGTCATGTTGCATGGGCAGCTATAGAAGGTGCAGCACTTATGTATGTAAAAGGATTTGAAAAATTAGATAAGAAACATTTAAATGATAAAAGATTTTTAATTATTTGCCTTATATCTGTTATAGAACATGGTATTTGGGATATGCCAATTAATCTTCCATATTATTCAGTGCAAATAATTTTAACTATAGTTGCTTGGATAGTTATAATATATTTTATAAATTTAGGATTAAAACAAATTGATGAAGCAAAAGAATTGGAATTAAAAAAAGACTAGTTATTTAGTCTTTTTTCAATATATGAAACAGAATAATACATTATAATAGAAACAATAGCTAAAAGAACAATACCAGTCATTACTAAACTCAAGTTAAATACCTGAGAACCATATATTATTAAATAACCAATACCTTTTTTAGAAACCAAGAATTCTCCCATAATAACACCTATTAATGACATACTAATATTAATTTTTAATGCACTTACAATTGTTTTATAATTATAAGGTAAAATTAGCTTAAAAAATATTTGAGATTTACTAGCTTTAAATGATTTAAGCAGTTTAATTTTATTATCATCAGTTTTATTGAAACCATCATTAACATTAATAATAGTTATTATTAATGAAATAAGTAATGACATTATCATAATAGATTTTATTCCTGCTCCAAACCAGATTATTATAATAGGGCCAAGTGCTACTTTAGGTAGGCTATTTAATATTGTAAGAAAAGGATCAATTATTTTAAAAATAAATTTATTCCACCATAAAATACTTGCTATAACACATCCTAAAAATGTACCTAAACTAAAACTTATTAAAGTTTCATAAATAGTAGTCCATATATGCTGATATAAATTATTACTATTATTAAGTTTTATAAGTGTATTTATAACTTCCTTAGGACTAGAAGTTATAAAAGTATTAATAATATTATTATCTGCTAGTAATTGCCAAATCAAAATAACAAGTATTAGTATAAAAATTCTAAAAAAGTTAATTAAAAAATTATCTTTTTTTATTTTTTTTAAATACATTTTATGTTCATTACTATACATTAAAATCTATATCCTTCCAAATAGTATCATAGTAATACGAAAAATTTTCATCTTTTCTATTGTTTATAGGTGTAGATTTATTTTTAAGTTTTACTTCATATATATTTTTAATTTTACTTGGTCTACCTGTTAAAACAATTATTCTATCCGACATAGAAACAGCTTCAGCAATATCATGAGTAACCATAATAGCGCTTTTCTTTTCTTTCTTTATTATTTTATAAACGTCATCTGAAACAGCAAGCCTTGTTTGATAATCTAAAGCACTAAATGGTTCGTCTAAAAGCAATATATCTGGATTAGTAGCAAGTGTTCTTATTAAAGCAACTCTTTGTCTCATACCACCAGATAGGTTATCTGGATATTTATCTTTAAATTCATCAAGACCATAATCTTTAAGCATTTTTTCTACATATTTTTTTGTTTCATTATTTAAATTTTTATTAATTTCAAGTCCAATCAAACAGTTATTTAAAATATTTCTAAAACTAAATAAACTATCTTCTTGTAACATATATCCTATTTTAGAATTGTTGTTAAATTTAATATTACCACCACTGTTGCTAATTAAATTACACAATATTGATAATATAGTGCTTTTACCACATCCACTAGGACCGACTATTGAAACAAATTCACCTTCATATAAATCAAAAGAAAAATCATCAACAGCTAATATTTCATCTTTTTTAGTGTGATAAATTTTTCTTAAATTTTTAATTTCTAATATTTTTTTCATTTTGAAAATGAATTATCAACTAATTTATTATAAGGTGCTTTTTTGTCAAGTTCATTATCATTTTTTATTATCTCTTGTATATGATTAAAATCTTTTTCATTTATTGAAGTAGTATCATACCAAGAATCTATTTCCATATATTTATTTATTGCATTAACTAAATCATTATAAGAAACATCTGGAAAATATGAACTAATTGTATTAGCAATTTCTTTAGCAGAATGATTATGAACATAATCAAGTCCTTTTTGTGTAGCTTTTGTAAAACCTTTAATTGTTTCTTTATTATTTTTTATATAGCTTTTTTTAGCACTATAAGTTGTATAAGGAACATTACCTCCTAATTCACCTATAGATGCTACTATATATCCATATCCTTTATTAACTAATTCTGATGCTGATGGTTCAAATGCAGTAACATAGTCACCAGTTCCACCTATAAAAGCACCATTCATGGATGCAAATGCAATACTTGTATCAAATTTTAAATCTTTATCAGTATTTAAATTATTTTGATTTAATGCCCATTTAAGAGTCATAGAAGGCATACCACCTTTTCTACCAGCAATTATATGACTTCCTTTTAAATCAGCAATTTTGAAATTTTTATTTTCTTTCCTTGAAATTAAGAAACTTCCATCTTTTTTAGTAAGAGCAGAAAAGTTAACTAAATAATCTTTTTGTCCTTGATTATATATATATATTGTTTGTTCACTTCCACAAAAACCAATTTGTACATCTCCAGATAAAACAGCAGCAGCAACACTATCAGCCCCTGGAGTTAAAATGATTTCAACATCTAATCCTTCATCTTCATAATAACCTAATGAATGAGCAACATATTGTGGTGCATAAAAAACAGAATGAGTAACTTCAGCAACTTTTATTTTCTTTAAATTACTTTCTTTTCTAGTACACATAAATATTGTAACAGCAATTATAATTGCCACTAAAACAATACCTAATGAAAATAATATTTTTTTCAAAAATATCCCTCCCTATATTTTCTAATCTATTATATGAAAAAAAATAAATAAGGTATCAATAATTATCAATTATTTTATAAATAATTGTTGACAACTATTATTTATTTATGTTATAATTTCAATGTTGTATGGGGAATTAGCTCAGTTGGCTAGAGCGCCACGCTTGCACCGTGGAGGTCAAGGGTTCGAATCCCTTATTCTCCACCATATTGATATTAAACCTTTATTAAAAAGGTTTTTTTGTTTGAAAATTAGAAAACTTATAAGATACTTAAATTTAATAAAACTTACAATAAAAAAAATTCATTATTTAATGAATTTTTTGCTTTATTTTAATTTTTCGAAAGAAGGTAGTGATCTTATTATTTTCTTTTTAATATTATTTTTTTCATTCATACTATATATAAGGGGTTGACCATTAAGTTCTTGAGAATGAAATGCTTCATTAATTACCTGCATACTTTGAATCTCTTGTTCTACAACTTTATCAAAATCAACGTCTAATTGAGCTGTGCTTCTTTGTAAAATTAAAGAATCTAGTTCATTTTTAAATTTAACTAAAAAGCTAACATCATTAATTTTTTTAAATTTAATAGAATTTAATATCTTTTTTAAAAACTCTCGTTCTATATCTGTTTTACATTGATAATTTAATATATCATGAATACAATAACTTAAATATAAAGAATTATTTTTTTTTATCAAATCATCACATAGCTGAGATAATTTATATGGAGTATAAGAATAATATTTATACTCATAAACATCTACATTATCAATCTCAGAACAACAATAATAAAAAATCAAATCTTTTCCCATATACTTTTTAGATAAAATTCTAATTTTTTTTCCAAAAAAATCTGGATTACTAACAAAAAAATCTGAATTTGTAGTTACTTTTTGTTCTTCATCTTTAATACTAAAATTATCCATTGCTTTTTGGATGCGTTCTATTTTTCTTTTGTTTATATTAATTTGATATGTATCAATTGTATCTTTTCTATTAATAAATATAGTTTTAATCATATAAAATCTCCTTTTAACTACATATTCTAACATAAATATAATAAATTGTAAATGTAGATAAAAAGAATATACATATAAATATTGAAACTTGGATATCTTTAGTGTATAATAATTTCAATTATGGAGGTTTTGTTATGAAAAAAGAAGAAAAAAATAAAAAGAAAATATTTAATGAAGAAACAATAATATCTATTGCAAAGTTGATAATGAATATGATTATTGGATTTGGTATTGGTAGCATAGTTAGTATTGTTGGTGGCGTTCCATTTTTATTGTCAGTGATAATCTTTACAGTTGTATGTGGAATGTTTTCAGCTGTAGAAACAGGATTAATAGTTGAAATGATTATAAGAATTGTTCCAGATAATAAATCAGAATTAGAAGAAAATGATGATTGGATAAAAGATATTGTTATGTCAAAAGAAAAAACAATGTCTCAAGAAAAAAAAGATGAAATTCATTCTAGAGGAAAACTTACTCCTGAAGATAAGGTAAAAGAGTGGGAATCATTTGATTTATGTGCTCCTGGAAGTGCTATAGATGGTACTAAAAAAATAAGATGTAGTTATTTTAATTATGATTGTCATGAATGTTTACTTAACTATGCCTATAAAAATGATGAATATGTTGCAATTGATTTTAAATTAACTAATGGAATAAATAATTCTGAACCAAGTTTATCAGAAATAAAAATGAACCTAGATGATTATTTTAAAAAATTAGAACAAGAAGAAGCACAATCTGAAGAATTAAAACTACAAGAAGATGTTCAATCTAAAAAAGTAAAAACTAAAAAGAAAACTAAAAAGAAAAAATAAGGTATAGAAATATACCTTTTTATTATTGGTATTATAAAAAAAAACAAGTATAAAACTTATTTATTTGTAAATCTGTATAAATTAAATGATGGTCTATTAAATAGCCTAAAATTAACTTTAGAAGTACCTATACCATTAGATATATATAAATCACTATTTTTAACTTTATAATAATTATCATAGTATTTTCTAGAACCCATAGGTAAACTAAATTTTAAAGCACCAATAAAAGGTAATCTAACTTGTCCATTATGAGAATGACCTGCAAGTACTAAATTGTAATTATTTAAATTTACATCGTCAACATAATCAGGTTCATGCATTATAAGAATAGAATATATAGGTTTTTCATCATCTTTTTTTTCTTTTAAGAAGTTTATAGAATCATTAAGTTTCTCATTTATACTTTTTTTACCATATGAATTAGTACTCATACCAGAAATCATAATATATTTATCACTTTTTAAATAGATTAAATCATATGTATCATTTAAAATTTTAAACCCACTGTTTTCAATAATCAAATCCCAGTTTTTTAAATAAAAATCATGATTACCATTAATAGCATATTTACCAACATTAGCATTCATTTTAGATAAAACAGAACTTATTTTATCAGCATCCTCATTAGTAATTTTTGTATCTTGATCAATTAAATCACCAGTAAAAATAATAATATCTGGTTTTGTCTTATTAACTTTATTAACTAATTCATTTAATTCTTTTATAAAAGTAATTCTTCCATAATGAATATCAGAAATATGAACAATTTTTAATCCATAGTATTCATCTACAAAATTTTTATTAACAATTTTATATTCATGAATTTGAATATTTTTAGTAGCGATAAATCTACTATATAAAAGAATGGAAGAAATTATAATAATTAAAAATATAAAAAATATAATTACTTTTTTAAAAAAAACATTTTTCAAATTATATCACCATATTTATTTTATCATATAAAAAAAAAGAAGACTACTTCTTTTAAGAAAAAATTAATAATATAAATTGTAAAGCAATAAGTATACCATTATGCATAAAGTGTAAGCAAATAGAAATAAATATATTATCAGAATCAGCTAAAATATATGCGAATGCGAAACCAGGAGCACAATAAGGAATTAAATATAATAAATCATTTATACCAGAATATCCACTTACAATGTGCAAACTTCCAAATACTAATCCTGAAACTAAAATAAATAGAAATTTATTTGGTATAATATTTTTAATACTTTGTCTAAATACTAATTCTTCAACAAATGGTGCATATAAAACAGAAGAGAAAAATATATAAATAGGACTAATTTTAAACATTTCTCTTAAAGTTTCCTCATTACTAGATAATCCATTATCTAATAAACAATTTATAATCAAATTACTTATCATCATAATTGCAACAGCAATAAGCCAAAATTTAAAGTATTTTTTAAAATATTCCTTATGATTTTTTTTCATATTATTAAAATCTCTTACTAGTTTTTTATTTAATATAAGAGCTATTAAACTCATAGTTATAATTTCCCAGATAATTAAATAAACAACTTTAAAACTAGTAGAAAGTTCATTATAAGAAACACCAAATAAATCTAAAAAGTAAATTTCTAAATCAGAAATAAAAAAATAAATAAAAAGACAAGCAAAACCTAATAATGCACTAATTAAATAATTTTTGAATTTTTTCATATCATCACCTAGATTATTATAACATGTAAAATAAAAAAAAACATAAAATTATAAAAAAAGGTTTTAAAAAATCAAATTTATGATATAATTATATTAGAAAAAAAGAGTGGGCATTCCCACTCTTTAATATAATTTATGGAGAGGTATATGAAAATAGAAGAAAAAATAAGAAATTTAATTGAAAAAACGATAACAGATAATAATTACATATTAGATGAAGTAATCTATGAAAAAGAAGGTAATACTAATTTTCTTAGAGTTGTAGTTGATAAAAAAGGTATTATGGATGTAGAGGATTGTGTTACAATATCAAATTTAATAAATCCTATTATTGATTCAGCAGATCCAATAGAGGAAAATTATATATTAGATGTATGTTCAAAAGAGAAAGGTTGTGAATAGAATGGATAATAAAGAATTTAAAAGAGCAATAGATTTATTAGTTAAAGAAAAAGGAATAGATAAAGAAGTTATATATGAAGCACTAGAGTTAGCACTTACATCAGCTTACAAAAAAAATTATAATTCACTTTCAAATGTAAGAGTTGATATTAATCGTGAAACAGGAGAGGTAAAAGTATACTCTTATAAAACTGTTGTAGATAGAGCAGAAGAAGATAAGTATAAGAAATTTTCAGATATTGATTTTTCAACAGTAAATGATGATGATGATAGTGAAGATGAACCAGTCTTACCATTCGTATATGATGATAGAATTCACTTAACACTAGAAGAAGCAAGAAAAATTGTTCCTAATATAGAAATTGGTGAAACAATAGAAGAAGAAGTAACACCAAAAGATTTTGGAAGAGTAGCTGCATCTACAGCAAAACAAGTTGTTGTTCAAAAAATAAGAGAAGCAGAAAGAAATGTTATAATAGAAGAATTTGCTGATAAAGAAGGAGAACTTGCTACAGGAACAGTAGCTATGGAAGATGAAAGAAATTATTATATAGATTTAGGAAGAACTCAAGGTATTTTACCTAAATCAGAGATAATTCCAGGTGAAAAAATACAAATGGGATCATCTATAAAAGTATATATTACTAAAGTTGAAAATAATTCAAAAGGACCATTAATATTGTTATCTAGAACACATTATGGATTTGTAAAAAGATTATTTGAACTTGAAATTCCAGAAATAAATGAAGGAATAATACTTATATATAGTGTTGCACGTGATGCTGGATCTAGAACTAAAATAGCTGTATATTCAGAGGATTCTAATGTAGATCCTGTAGGATCATGTATAGGTGAAAGAGGTTCTAGAATAAATAATATAATAAAAGAATTAAATGGAGAAAAAGTAGATATCATCCCATATGACAAAGATGCAACTAAATTTATAGAAAATGCTCTAAGCCCTGCTAAAAATTTACATGTATTTATAACAAATGAAGAAAAAAAAGAAGCTTATGTAATAGTAGATGATGACAATTTATCATTAGCAATTGGTAAAAAAGGATCAAATGTTAGATTAGCTGCTAGATTAACTCATTATAAAATAGATGTAAAAAGTTATGACCAAGCAAGAGAAGATGGAATAAATATATTAGGTGATTAAATGAAGCAAAAAAAAATACCTATGAGAACATGTGTAATAACAAAAGAAAAATGTCCTAAAAAAGATTTAATAAGAGTAGTTAGAACACCAGAATCAAAAGTTGTAGTTGATATAACAGGTAAGCAAAATGGTAGAGGAGCATATTTAAAAAAAGATTTAGAAACAATAACAAAAGCAGAAAAAACTAAAATTCTAGATAGACATTTAGAAATAGAAGTTCCAAAAGAGGTATATGAAGAACTAAAAACATATTTATAAAAAATCAGGGGGTATTTACATGCCAGGAAAAAGAGAAGATTATATTACATGGAATGAGTATTTTATGGAACATGCAATATTAGCTTCTAAAAGAAGCAAAGATCCATCTACTCAAGTAGGCGCATGTATTGTAAAAGATAACAAAATATTATCAGAAGGGTATAATGGATCAACAAAAGGATTTTCAGATGATGAAATACCATATGATTGTGAAGGAGAAAATCCAGATAGTATATATTATAATGATATATCAAAAATAAAAAATACATTTATTGTACATGCTGAATTAAATTCGATATTAAATTATAGAGGAAGTCATAGTGATTTAGATGATTCAACAATTTTTGTTACACTATTTCCATGTTTAGAATGTACAAAAGCAATAATACAATCAGGTATAAAAAGAGTTGTTTACCTAAAAGATTATCGTTTTACAGAAAAAGTAGCTTTAGCAAAATTAATGTTTGATAAAGCAAATGTAGAATATATTTCATATGAAGAATTACTTAATGAGAAAATAAAGGTAAAAAAATAAGAAAGAGGTGATATTATGATGTCAGTTGGTGAATATGCATTAGATGTCAATAAATCTGTTGGAGAAATAATAAAAAAATGTAAAGAATTAGGTATAAATATAAGTAATGAAGAAGATTTATTGAGTGAAGAAGATATAATTGAACTTGATAATGTGATTGATGAAGTAATAGATGAGGAAGAGATAGAAGAATTAGCAGAAATGGTTGCTGAAAAAGAAGATATTGATTTAGATGAAACAATATCAAAACAAAAGGTAAAACCAAAAAAAATAGTTCCTAAAGTATCTAAAAAAGAATTAGCAAGCAAGAAAAAAGAAATGTATAAAAATAAAGAAAAATTACAATCAAATAATGAACAAAATGAAAATGTAATTATTTATACAGAAGGAATGCGTGTTGGAGAAATTGCAAATAAATTAAATGTACCAGCAACAGAACTTATAAAAAAATTATTTATGTTAGGTATTATGGCAAATGTAAATAATAGTTTGGATTTTGAAAACACTGAAATACTAGTATCTGAATATGGAAAAGAATTAAAAAGAGAAGAAACAGTAAATGTTGCTAATTTTGAAGAATTTGTTGTAAATGACAAAGAAGAGGATTTAGTAAAAAGAGCTCCTGTAGTAACCATAATGGGACATGTTGACCATGGAAAAACCACACTACTTGATACAATTAGGAAAACAAGAGTAGCTGAAGGAGAAGCAGGAGGAATAACTCAAGCAATAAGTGCATATCAAGTTGAACATAATGGTGAAAAAATAACATTTATTGATACACCAGGACATGCTGCATTTACAGAAATGAGAGCACGTGGTGCAAGTATTACTGATATTGTTATTATAATAGTAGCAGCTGATGATGGGGTTATGCCACAAACTAAAGAAGCAATAGACCATGCTAAAGCAGCAAATGTACCAATCTTAGTAGCAATTAATAAAATTGATAAACCTGATGCAAATGTAGAAAAAGTAATGACAGAACTTGCTGAATATGGACTAACTCCAGAAGAATGGGGTGGAGATACAATATTTACTAAGATTTCTGCTAAACAAGGAACCGGAATTGATGAACTTTTAGAAAACATTCTATTAGTAGCTGAAATGGAAGAATATAAAGCAAATCCAAATCGTTATGCAATGGGTACAGTAATTGAATCAAGACTTGATAAACAAGTTGGACCAGTCGCAACTGTTTTAATTCAAAATGGAACATTAAGATTAGGAGATCCAATAGTAGTTGGAACAAGTTATGGTAAAGTAAGAACCCTAAAAAATGATCAAGGAAAAGAAATTACAGAAGCAGAACCATCAAAACCAGTTGAAATAACAGGACTTTCAGAAACTCCAGAAGCAGGAGATAGATTTATGGCATTTGAAACAGAAAAAGAAGCACATAATATAAGTGATCAAAGAAAAAATGCTCAAAAATTAAAAGAAAATAAAGCTAGTGAAGCTGTAACATTAGATGATTTATTTAATAAAATAGGTGAAGGTTTAAAAGAAATTAATGTTATTATAAAAGCAGATGTACATGGTTCAAGTGAAGCAGTTAAAAATTCTTTAGAAAAAATAGAAGTAGAAGATGTAAGAGTAAAAGTAATTAGAAGTAGTGTAGGATCAATCACAGAAAGTGATATAGTACTTGCTAAGGCTTCAAATGCTATTATAATAGGATTTAATGTAAGACCAACTAATGCAATAAGAGACTATGCAAAAGAAAATAATGTTGAAATAAGACTATATAATATTATCTATAAAGCAGTAGAAGAAATAGAAGCAGCAATGAAAGGTATGCTAGAACCAATATATGAAGAAAAAATAATAGGATCTGCAGAAGTAAGACAATTATTTAAATTCTCTAAAGTTGGAACAATAGCTGGTTCATATGTAACAGATGGAGTCATAAAAAGAGATGCAAAAGCTAGAATTATAAGAGATGGCGTTGTTGTATATGATGGAAATATAGGATCTGTACAAAGAGAAAAAGATACAGTAAAAGAAGTTAAAAAAGGACTTGAATGTGGTATCACAATAGAAAACTTTAGTGACATTAAAGTAAAAGATATAATAGAAGCATATGAAATGGTAGAAATAGAAAGATAATTCTTTCTATTTTTTAGTAAAAAATTAAAGATATATTTATACAACTAAAACATAAGTTTAGTCATTTTGAAGTTATTTTAATTTGAAGTATAGCTATATAAGTAAAAAATATTATAGTTTCATGGTATAATTGTATATGGAAGTAGTAGTTAAACTGAATTATGAGTTGTATATTTTCCTTATAATGAATGTGATTATTTAGACTATAAATGTCCTAAAAGAGGAGAAATTACAAAATTAATTTTTACAAATAAAATTAGAAGTAAAGGTATAGGCAAGAATTAATAAGTGAAATGAAAAATGTTTTAAGTCAATTGGCTATGAATATGTGATAGTTGATATATTTGATTACAATGAAATAGATAAAAATTATAATAAAAAAATTATCACACAAGAATGAAAACAATGATAAAGAAAATATAAATTTTAGGAGGTATAAATGATTACAATAAGAGAAAATGTTAATAGCGTTGATGAATTTAATTATTTATATGATTCTGTTGGATGGGGAAGCTATGACGAAAAAATATCAAAAAAATCATTAGTAAATACAATGTATTCAGTATCGGTATATGATGAGAATAAAATAATTGGGTATGGAAGAATAATTGGAGACAGAATTTGTTTCTTATACATACATGATATTATAGTAGATCCTAAATATCAAAAGAAAAAAATAGGATCACAAATAATGAATAAATTACTTGAAAAAGTAAATGAGGTAAAGTTAGAAAATCCATATGTGAGAGTTTATTTGGGTGCATCAAAGGGAAAAGAAAAATTTTATAAAAAATTTGGATTTATTACAAGAGAAGAAGCTAATCTTGGAAGTGGTATGATATTAGATGGGTTTGATGACTAAAATAATAATTAAATATTTGAATATTATCTTTGATAAATAATTTCACTAATAATGAAATGCTTGATATTGATTATATTAGTTGGGAATGTTATAATAAATCTAGAGGTGTCTTATGGAAAAGTTTAAAAAATTAAACAAATTTCAATTAAAAGATTTAACAGATCAAGAACGTTATGAATATCAATTAAATGCACTCGAATACTATGGAAATTTAAAAAATCAATTATCAAGTTTTGAAGATAAGGATAAATATCATAAAGCTCTATTAAATATGGTTAAACTATATCCTATAAATATTTTTAACCTAAATGAACTGAAATATCCTAGTGATAATAAAAATGCAATATTTTCTGCTAATCATTCTAATGCAAGTGACTTTGTTGTTGTAAGTAGAATTATAAAAAAACATTTTTTTATAATGGCAGATTTTACTATGATTAATGATAATATAGTTAATTTTTTAAATGAAGCTAATGGATGCATTTATTTAGATAGACATTCAAAGAAGAGTGGCCAAAATGCCATTGAACAAGCTATAGACGGAGTTAACCATGGATATAATATGATGATTTTTCCAGAAAGCACTTGGAATTTATTAAAAGATAAACCTATGCTCCCAAGAAAATGGGGAGATATAATTGTTGCACAACAAACAGGTAGGCCAATAATCCCAATTGGACTTGTATATAATAAAAATAATTGTTTTGTTAAATATGGCTCTCCATTTTATGTTTCAAAAAATGATTCAATAATTGAAAAAGATAAAGAATTATTTGATATAATGTCAAATCTAAGACGTGATATATTAAATAGCAATAAATATAAAATTATGTATAGTGATATAGCATATGAAGATTGGCTAATAGAAACAATTAAAAGTTATAAACATTTTGATGTTGATTATGAATTGTCTGTTGTAAGAGATAAAGAAAATATTTTTTCTAATGATTTTAATTATATCAGAGGTGTAGCAGAAAAAATTCATCCTACAGAAGAAATTGAAAAAAGACTTTTAGATTCAACAATTAATTATAGAATAAAGAGGTGATTATATGTCGAACTTGTATTTTACTATATGTGCATTTTTCATATCTTTATTAATTTTATTTATTTTTGTGACAAAAAAGAAACCTAGAAGACTAGATAATTCATTATTTTTAGCAATGCTTATAACAAACTTTATTGATTGTATTTTAATGATTTGTATAGTACTTATAGGATATAAAGTATTCGGAAATGATGATATAGCCATAATATTAAATAAAATTGATTTTATTCAATATATTAATTGGGCAACTTTACTTTTACTATATAATTTTACAATTATTAGAGATAATAAAAATGAATTTAAAAAACTGTCTATCTTTTGTACTATTTTTAATATTATTTCAATATTTACAATGATAATTTCTCCACTAGATTTACATAATGAAAATAATATTATGTATGCATATGGTGTTTCCACAATAATTACATATTTTGTATGTCTTATATATGGATTTATGGTTATTATAACTATACTATCAAATATCAAAAGAATTGTTATAAAAAAAATATTTCCTGTTTTAATATTAATTATATTAGTTTCATGTATATTTTTCTTATACAGATATAACCCAACACTTTTAATACTACCTGCAGTAATTTCATATGTAAATTTGATAATGTATTTTACTATAGAAAATCCTGACATGAAAATGTTAAATCAAGTAACTTTAGCTAAAAATCAGGCAGAAAAAGCAAATAGAGCAAAATCAGATTTCTTATCAAGTATGTCACATGAAATCAGAACACCATTAAATGCTATAGTGGGATTATCAGAAGATATCGCAACCTATGAAAACCAAG
The DNA here is from genome assembly GCA_934130005.1 of uncultured Bacilli bacterium. Taxonomy (GTDB): domain Bacteria; phylum Bacillota_I; class Bacilli_A; order RF39; family UBA660; genus OMSK01. The sequence goes on along the minus strand of CAKOXD010000002.1, from coordinate 89,698 downwards.
TTCCAAAAGAAGTAATAGAAGATACTGAGGATATAAGGAATGCTAGTCAAACACTTTTAGAAATAGTAGGGAATATATTAGATATAAATAAAATTGAAGCTAACAAAATGGAAATTATTGATGGAATATATAATTTTAAAGAAGAAATAACTAACATGTGTAAAGTAACCCAAACACGTATTGGAGAAAAAAATATAGTTTTTAACTTAAATATAGCACCAGATATTCCATATGAAGTAATTGGTGATAAAGCAAAAGTAAAAGAAATAGTTAATAATTTACTTACAAATGCAATTAAATATACAGAACAGGGACAAATAAATCTAAATATTAAATGTATTAATGATACAAATAAAAATATTTCTAATATTATAATTACATGTCAAGATACAGGAAAAGGAATTAAAGCAGATCATATTAATAGACTATTTACTAAATTTGATAGATTAGATGTTGAAAGAAATACAACAACAGAAGGAACTGGATTAGGTCTTGCAATAACAAAATCATTAGTCGAAATGATGGGTGGAAAAATAAATGTTCAATCTCAATATGGACAAGGCTCAATCTTTATGGTTCAAATACCACAAAAAATTAATAAATTAATTAAACCTATAACAGAAAAAGAATTATCAGATACTGCATCTAGAATTTATAATAATAACCAAGTAACATATGAAGGTAAAAAAATATTAATAGTAGATGATAATAAATTAAATATAAAAGTAGCTAAAAAAGCGCTACAAGATTTTAATTTAATTATTGATGAAGCATATGATGGCATAGAATGCATAAATAAGGTAAAAGAAAATAATTATGATTTAATACTAATGGATATAATGATGCCAAATATGAGTGGTGAATCTGCACTAATAAAATTAAAGGAAAATAAAGAATTTAATATACCAGTAATAGCGCTAACAGCAGATGCAGTAGCAGGAGCTAAAGAAAAATATATTAGTGAAGGCTTTATAGATTATTTATCTAAGCCATTTAGTAAAAATGACATAAAAGAAAAACTAGATCAAATATTTAATAAAAAAATAAATAATATAGATAGTGATATTCCAAAAGAACTATTGGACATGAGTAAACCTTTAAGTGAAATAAATATAAAATAAATTCTTATATTGTAAAAAATAACTATTTATTATATAATTAATATAGGTGATATTTATGAGTATTAAAATAGATAGAATCGCAAGTAATCTTGTAAAGGAAATAAGTTATATACTTGCTAATGAAGTAAAAGATCAAGATATTAAATTTGTTACAATAACAGACTGTCATGTAACAAATGATCTAAGTTATGCAAAAGTATACTATACTGTACTTGATGAATCAAAAAAAGAATCAACACAAAAAGCTTTGAAAAATGCTTCAGGTTTTATAAGAAGAGAACTCATGGATAGAGTTGATATAAGATATGTACCAGAACTTGAATTTATATTTGATGAATCAATAGAATATGGTAAAAAAATAGAAAATATAATAGAAGAAATTCATAAAGAAGAAAATTAATTGTGATAAATAATAAGTAGTTATTTTATTAGAAATCAGAGAGTTAATGGAAGCTGAAAATTAACCAAAATAAAATAATGAAATACATATTTTGAATTAAACCGTGTAATTACGTTATAAATTAAAGTGCATAAGTCATTATGAAATAAGGTGGTACCGCGAAATATTCGTCCTTATAATAATGGCTTTTTTATATTTAAAGGAGGTTATATGATAAAAAGACTTATATTTGATTTAGATAATACTATAATATTATGGCAAGATAATTATGTAGATGCTCTAAAGAAGACAATGAGTGAATTTAATATAAATATTGATTATAAAATAATAGACAATATAATAGAAGAACAAGAAAAAATAAGAAACAAATTAACAAAGAAAATATTACTAGAAGATATAAATAAAAAAGCAAATTTAAATTTAAATATTGATTTTATAAATAGATTATTAGAAAATCAAACAGTATTATCTCCTAAAAATGATCAAAAAATGATTGACTTATTTGATTACTTAAGTAAAAAATATGATATAGTATTACTTACAAACTATTTCAAAGAAGCTCAAACTGGAAGATTAAAAACATTAGGAATTTATAAATATTTTAAAGAAATTTATGGTTGTGAAGAAATATTATTAAAACCAAATAAAGATGCATTTATAAAAGCAATGAAAGATAATAAACCTAGCGAATGTATTATGATAGGTGATAATTATGAAATTGATATAAAAGAAGCAATAAATTTAAAAATGAATGTAATAAGAGTAGATCTAAAAAATAAAATAAAAGAAAAAACAAATTATAAAGTAATTAATAATCTTTATAGTTTAAAGGAGGAGTTATAATGGAATTAAATAATTATATAGACCATACAAATTTAAAAGTAATCGCAACAAAAAGCGATATAGAAAAATTATGTAAAGAAGCAATAAAATATCATTTTGCTTCAGTATGCGTGTCACCATATTATGTAAATTTAGCAAAACCCCTACTTAAAAATTCAACAGTATCAGTATGTACTGTAATAGGATTTCCAAATGGATATAATACTAAAGAAGCAAAAGTATTTGAAGCAATTAATGCTATAGAAAATGGTGCAGATGAAATTGATATGGTGATAAACTTAGAAGCATTAAAAAATAAAGATTTTGATTATATAGAAGATGAAATAGAAGAAATAAGAGATTCTATTGATGGACATATTCTAAAGGTTATAATTGAAACTTGCTATTTAAAAGAAGAAGAAATAAAAAAAATGACAGAAATATGTAATGAAACATTTGTAAATTTTATTAAAACATCAACAGGTTTTGGTACAAGAGGAGCAAGTGTAGAAGATTTAAAAATAATTAATAAATATAAAAATGATTTACTTGAAATAAAAGCAAGTGGTGGAATAAAAAATTTACAAGATGCTGAAGATATGATTAATAATGGAGCTACAAGATTAGGTACAAGTAGTGGTGTAGAGATAATGAAAGGAGAAAAATAATGACATTATATGAGGAATTAAAATGGAGAGGACTTATTAAAGATGTAACAAGTCCTGAATTAGAAGAAAAACTAAATAATGAAAAATTAACATTTTATATAGGAACAGACCCAACAGCAGATTCAATGCATTTAGGACATTTATCAAGTTTTTTAATATCAAAAAGATTAGCAAACGCAGGACATAAACCTATTTTATTAATTGGTGGAGCAACGGGACGTATAGGGGATCCTAGACCTACAACTGAAAGAAAAATGAAATCAGTAGAAGAAATTGAGCATAATATTGAATGTTTAACAAAACAAGCTATAGAATTATTTGGATTTGAAGTCGTAAATAATTATGATTGGTCAAAAAATATTAATTTTATAGATTTTTTAAGAGACTATGGTAAATATTTTAATATTAATTATATGTTAGATAAGGATATAATTAGAAGAAGACTAGAAACAGGAATTACATATACAGAATTTTCATATATGATAATGCAAGCATTAGATTTTTTACATTTAAATCAAGAAAAAAATTGTACATTACAAGTTGCAGGATCAGATCAATGGGGAAATATTACAGCAGGTGTAGATTTAATTAGAAAAAAAACAGGTAAAGAAGTATATGCATTTACTATGCCACTTGTAACAGATAAATCAGGTAAAAAATTTGGAAAATCAGAAGGTAATGCTTTATGGCTTGATAAAAATAAAACATCTAGTTATGAATTATATCAATTCTTAATAAATGCTGAAGATGAAAAAATAATAGATTACTTAAAAGTATTTACATTTCTAACAAAAGAAGAAATAGAAGAAATAGAAAAAGAACACTTAAAAAAACCAGAGCTTAGAATTGCTCAAAAAAAACTTGCAGAAGAAATAATTACATTCTTACATGGAAAAGAAGAATACAATAAAGCATTAAAAATAAGTGAAGTATTATTTAATGGAAATATTAATGAATTATCTTTAAGTGAAATAAATGATGCTTTTAAAGATGTACCAAATTTTAAGATAACAGGAGATATTACATTAATAGACTTGCTTGTAAATAATAAAATCGCAACAAGTAAAAGAGAATCAAGAGAATTTATAAATGCTGGATCAATTTTAATAAATGGTTTAAAGATATTAAATGAAAATGAACTTATTACAAAAGAGAAAGCTATTGAAGGAAAAGCTATAATTATAAGAAGAGGAAAGAAAAAATATTATATGGGTATATTTGAATAAAAGTAACATCAAGTTACTTTTTTTGTAACAAATAAAAAAAATAGAAATATAATGAATAGAGGTGAAAAAATGAACAGAGAATATCAATGTATAGGAGAAAATGTATTTATAAAAGATGATATTAATAATAAAATATATAAATCTAATAAAAAAATAGAGGAAATATTAATAGAAGAAAATATAATAGAAACACTAGAAAATGAAAAAAGAAATAATAATTATTTATTAAAAAATTATAATAATATAAAAAAAATACTGACAAAACTAATGATACTTAGTGCATTTTTAATATTAGTACCAATAATAATAGGGTATATTAATACACTTAACTATACATTAATTTTACCTTTATTATCAATAATACCAGTTGAAATAACATTACAAGTTGTAAAGAAAAATTATAAAACAAAAATAAAAAAATTGTTATTTTCAAATATAGCTTTATCTAAGATGATAAATAAATCAAAAAAGAAGCTAAAATGTTTAAATAACAAAAAAAATGATGCAATATTAAATACAAAATTAAAAAAGGTAGACGATAAAGAAAGAATTAAAGAATCACTATTAGAAGTAAAAGCATATTATATATATAATCAAAATAAAAATTTATATATTGAACTATTTAATGATGGAACATTAAATAATGAAATAACAGATGAACAAATCTATACTAGAATAGTGAACTTTATAGAAGAAGATTTAAAAATTAAAACAAAAATTAAAAAGTAGAAAACTACTTTTTTTCTTGACTTTAAATTATTAATAGTTTACTATTTAATTAAGCAGTACCTAAAGGATGTGTATTAGATTGAAAAAAGAGATTTATCTATTTCTTTTGCAGTACAAATTAAAATTAATCTTAAGTATAATATGTGTAATATTAGAAGTATTAATGGAACTTTTATTACCAATTATACTAGCTAACATAATAAATAACGGAATTTCTAGTAAAGATATAAATTATATATTAATTAACATTTTAATAATGTTTATTATATTAATAATGGGAATAATAGGAAGTATAATAGGAACCTATATATCATCATATATAAGTGTTGATTTTTCAAAAAAAATCAGAGAAAAATTAGTAGAAAAAATACTAAATTTAAAATATAAAGAAATAGATTCATTAGATATAGGAAACTCTATAACACTAATTACAAATGATATATCTAATATAGAAAATGTAATATTTTTAACACTAAAAATATTTGTAAAAATACCAATTATTATGATTGGTAGTATAGCAATGTGTTTATATTTAAGTTTAAAACTATCAACAATATTGTTAATAATAATTCCAATAATAATTATAATAACATATATATTATCAAAAAAATCATATCCTTACTTCTCATCAACATATGAAAAAATGGACTCATTCAATTCCAAAATAAGAGAAAATATAAATATGATAAAATTAGTAAAATCAAATAATAAAGAAAAATATGAAATAAAAAAAATAGATGAAAAAAATAAAGAATTAAAGGATATAAATATAAAAGCATTAAATACAATATCACTTATGATACCAATAATAATATTTATAATAAATATAACGACTATCTTAATATTATTAATAAGTAAAATAGAAATAAAAAATGGATTTGAAATAGGAAATATAGCTGCTTTTATTGAATATATAAGTCTGCTTTTATCATCAATAATATCTGTATCAATGATTTTTCTACTTATAATAGAAAGTAGTGTGTCTATTAAAAGAATAAAAAACATAATAGAAAAAACAACTGAAATAGATAAAGGTAAAAAAATAAAAGAAATAAAAACAATAGAATTTAAAAATACATGTTTTTCTTATAATAAAAAATATAATTTAGAAAATATAAATTTAAAAATAAAAGAAAAAGAAAAAATTGCAATTATAGGAGAAAGTGGATCAGGAAAGACAACTTTAATTAATTTACTTACAAGAAATTATGAAGTAGAAGATAACTCTATATTAATAAATAATATAGATATAAATAAATATAGTATAAAAAATTTAAGGAAAAAGATAAAAATAATAAATCAAAAAAATACTTTATTTAAAGATACTATAGAAAATAATATAAAATTTAATAAAAATATAGAAATAGAAAAATATTTAAAATTAACACTATCAAAAAAAATAATAGAAAAAAAGGAAAATAATATAAAATTTCAAATAGAACAAAATGGTAAAAATTTAAGTGGAGGAGAAAGACAAAGAATAATACTTTGTAGAAGCTTAATAGATGAATTTGAGGTATTAATATTAGATGATGTATTGAGTGCAGTTGACTTAAAAACAGAAGAACAAATAATAAAAAATATTTTAAAAAACTATAAAGATAAAACAATAATTTTTATAACAAGTAGAATACATGCTATAAAAGATTTTGATAAAATAATATTAATAAATAATGGTAAAATTGAAAGTATTGGAACCCATAAAGAACTATTAAATAATCAAAACTATAAAAGTTTATATGATATAGGGGAGGTTATTTAATGAAAAATTTAAAAAGAATATTTTCATATATGGAAAAAAAATATATATTAATACTAGTGATATTAACATTAATCTCAACTATAATAGGAGTATTTACTCCATATATCCTAGGAAAAATAATAGATAATATTAAAAATGATATAACAAATTTATTAATAATTTTATTTATATTTTATATTATAAAATTGCTAATAAGTTTAATAACAAATAAAATAGTTATTGATAAAACGCAAAATATATTATATAAATTAAGAAAAGAAGTAATAACAAAATTACAATTTCTACCATTAGAATATTTTGATAAAAACGATAGAGGAAATATAATAAGTATTCTAACAAATGATATCGATAAAATAAACGATTGTTTAAGTGAAGTTATAATAACTATAATATCAAGTGTAATTACTTTTATTGGAGTAACAATAATAATGTTTTATATGAATGTAACATTGTCTTTAATAGTAGTCATAACAGTACCAATATTTTTTATCATAATAAGTAAAATGAGTAAAAAAATGAACGAATATTTTATAAATAGTCAAAATAAATTAGGTGAATTAACATCAAATGTAGAAGAGGTAGTAAGTAATATAAAGGTTATAAAATCAATATCCAAAGAAAAATACTTTATAAATAAATTCAAAAAAATAAATAATCAATATAAAGATATATCTATAAAAGCAAATATGTATTCCTATTTAATATTACCAATAAATATAATTCTAAATAATTTCAGTAATATATTAATAATATCAGTAGGATCATTATTAATAATAAAAGGAAAAATAGAAATAGGAAGTATAATTGCATTTTTATCATATGCATCAATGTTTAGAGACCCTATAACACAAATCGCATCATTATCAAGTACTATAGGAGAAAGTATTGCAGGAGCAACTAGAATATTTGATGTAATAGATAAAAAAGAAGAAACAAAAATTAGAAAAATTAAAATCGATTTTAAAAATAGTATTATATTTAAAAATGTTTCATTTAAATATGATAAGAAATATATATTAAAAGATATTAATTTTAAAGTGAATAAAAATGAAGTGATTGCTATTATAGGTGAAACAGGAAGTGGAAAAACAACTATAACAAATTTACTATTAAATTTTTACAAAATAAATAAAGGACAAATACTAATAGATAATATTGACATAAATGAAATAGATTTAAACTCATTAAGAGACAATATAGGTATAGTACTACAAGAAAATTATTTATTTAAAGGTACAATACTAGAAAATATAAAATATGGAAATAAAATAACAGATGAAGAAGTAATAAAAATATGTAAAAAAATAAAAGCATCAAGATTCATTGAAAAATTAGAAAAAGGATATAATACTATAATAGATAGTGATGCAACAAACCTATCAAATGGAGAAAAACAATTAATATCAATTATAAGATGTATTGTAAAAAATCCCAAAATAGTAATATTAGATGAAGCAACAAGTGAAGTAGACGTAAAAACAGAAAACTATATCTATAATGGATTAAGAGAATTGTTAAAAAATAAAACATCTATAATAATTGCACATAGACTTAAAACAATAAAAGATGCAGATAAAATAATAGTAATGGAAAAAGGAAAAATTAAAGAAATGGGAACCCATGAAGAATTAATAAAAAATAAAAATAAGTATTATGAACTATATAATAAACAAATTTAATAAAAAAAGCTTTAAAAATTAAAAAAAATTTGTTATACTATTAATAGAATAGAGAGGTTGATAATATGGATAACAATAATTTTGATAATAAAGATAATATGAATGTGATAGATTTTAATAATTATCCAAATCAAAACATCAATCAATATAGTGGACAAGCTCAAAATACAAATTATGAACAACAAAATATGAATCAATATAATAACCAATTTCAAAATATAAATTATGAACAACCACAAAATATAAATCAATATAATGGACAAATCCAAAATACAAATTATGGACAATCTTTAAATACAGTAAACGAAATGTCTAGTGAACAAGTAAATAACATGTCAAAAATAGAACCAAATTATGAACAACAAAATATTCAACAAGATGAAAAAATTGATGTTAATATTGAAGAACCAAAAACAGAAGAAACTCCTAAATATGGTTATATAAGTAACGAAAAACCAAATCTTGATAGAGATGAAAATGCTAATATAAAGTTTATTATTCTTTTGGCAATTTTAATGCTTGGAGTCATAATTTTATTACCATTTATATCAAATTTAATATAAATACCTATTAAGGTATTTTTTTAAAATTATTTAAAAATATTTAAATTATAAAATTATTATGATATAATTTATTAGTAGAATAAAGGAGGTTACATATGACATTTGATAGTATAACTAGCCTTATAACAAAAATATTAGATGTTTTGCTAGTATGGGGAGCCTTTTACTATATCTTAAAAAATTTAAGAAGAAATGTAAAAATGGTTTTATTATTTAAAGGAATACTTATAATTATTGGATTAAAATTAATAAGTGATTGGTTAAATTTAGTAACAATAGGTTATATTTTAGACTATATTATAACATGGGGACCACTAGCACTTATAGTAATATTCCAACCAGAAATTAGAAATGTATTAGAATATTTAGGAAGAAGTCAACTACTAGGAAGACATAAAGTGCTTACAGTAGATGAAAGAGAAAGAGTAGTTTATGAAATTACTAATGCTATGGAATATTTAAAAAAATCAAGAATAGGTGCACTTATAGTTATAGAAAGAGATAATAGTCTAAATGATTATATAGAAAAATCAAAAAAGATATATGCAGATATATCATCAGATTTATTGATATCAATTTTCTTTCCAAATAACCCACTTCATGATGGTGGAGTAATAATTCAAGGTGACAAGATAACAAGTGCAGGAGCAGTTTTTCCAACAAGTGACAATATGAAAATAAGTAAAAGACTTGGAACAAGACATAGAGCAGCACTTGGAATATCAGAAACTGGAGATTGTATCGCATTAGTTGTATCTGAAGAAACAGGAAGACTATCTGTCGCAATGAATGGAGAATTAAATTATAATTTAACAATAGATGAAATAAAATTAATTTTACTTGAAGAATTAAGACCTAAAAAATCAATTTTGATGGAAGATCAAGATGAAGGAGATGCATCAGATGAAAGCAATTAAAAAATTCTTTTTAGACATATGGAAAATAATAGATAAAATAATTATTCTTCCAATAACAAAGTTAATATATAGGATAACATCAAAATTTGGAAATTCAAGTAAAAAAATAGAAAATTGGTTATCAACAAGCAATACACTTTTATTTATATCATTATTTTTAGCTATTGTAACATTTGTAATAATAGATCAAAAAATAATTGTATTTAATGACAATACTGCAGAGGTATTAAAAGATCAAGCTGTAAAGGCAATATATAATGAAGAAGCCTATGTTGTAGAAGGACTTCCTTCTACTGTAGATGTCACTCTTATAGGAAGCAAAACAGACCTTTATATTGCAAAACAATCATCATCACATGATGTCACAGTAGATTTAAGTGGATTAAAACCAGGAACACATAAAGTAAATATAAATTATAATCAAAATGTTGGAAAAATAGACTATATGGTAAATCCATCAACTGTAACAGTTATCATATATCAAAAACAATCAAAAACAATGACACTATCAGTAGATTTAATAAATCAAGATAAATTAGATCAAAAACTAACAATAGATGATATTAATTATGAAACAGATAAAGTAGTAATAAAAGGAGCAGAACATCAATTAAATGAAGTAGCTTCTGTAAAAGCAATACTAGATATAGATGATATTCCAGAACAAAAAAGTGGTAATGTAACAGTAAAAGATGTGCCATTAAAAGCATATAACAAAGCAGGAGATGTAGTAGATGTTGAAATAGTTCCATCAAAAATAGATGTAAACTTAAAAATATCATCTCCAAGTAAAGAAGTACCAATAAAAATAATACCAGAAGGTGAAGTAAGTTTTGGTAAAGCAATAAGCTCAATAAGTCAAAGTGAAACAAAAGTAACGGTATATGGAGATCAAGAAACATTAAAAGATATAACATATATACCTGTAAATGTAGATGTAACAGACTTAAAAGAAAATAAAGAATATAAACTAGAACTTAATAAACCAGTTGGTACAAGATCACTTTCAGTAAATAATATAACTGTCAAAATAACACTTGACTCTGTATCAAATAAAGATTTTAAAGATATAGATATTGAATCAAGAAATCTTGCTGATGGATATAGTGTACAAGGAGTAGATGAAAACTCAACAAAAGTAACTGTAACAGTAAAAGGAGTTGCTAATGTTATAAAAAATATTAACGCTTCAGATATAAGTGCATATATAGATTTAAACGGTTATACAGAAGGTGAATATGAAGTACCAGTAAATGTAGAGGGTATAGAAGTAAAAGCATCATATATATCAAAAACAAAGAAAGTAAAAATAAAAATAGTAAAAGATTAAGGAATTTCTTTAATCTTTTGTTATAAGGAGAAAAAATAAATGAAAAAAACCACATTAAAAATCTTAACATTTACAATAATATTTTCTATATTTTTTAGCACAACAGTTTATGCTGCAACAACATATTTAGCAAGTAATATAAAATATAAAAATACAAATGTTGAAAATGCCTTGAATGAATTGTATGAAAAAAAAGTGATAACAAAAACTTTAACTGTCAATGAAACATATCAATTAGATTTTGGAAACCAATTTACTTATAAAACTAGTGATGAAAATGTTTTAACAGTGGATGAAAAAGGTTTAATTACAGTAAAAACTAAAGGTAATGCAATAGTATCTGTATTATTTGAAAATAAAGAAATAATTAGATATAATGTAAAAGCATATACTAACGTTTTTGAAATTACATCTGCAAAATGCAATTCATATAGTAGTGCTTTAAATACGACAGATAAAGAAAAATTAAATAAAATAAGAACATACTTAATAGATAGAGTTTTGACTAAACAAGGAAGTTATGGTGCATTAATGTTATCATCAAGTTATCCATATGTATACTTTACTTTAAATGAAAATGCAAATATTACATTTACAAGTAATTCATATTCAGATAGTGGAGGGTCATCAGGTAAAACAGTTAACTTTTATAAAGTAGATAGTAACAATAATGAAACTTTATATTACACTCTAAAACAAGAAAATAATAAACAAAATTATGGAAAAAAATATTTTGAAAAAGGTAATTATGTTATAAGAGCACAGGAAAAATATGTAGAATTTGATGAGTGGACTATCATACCAGAATAAAAGATTAAGGAATTTCTTTAATCTTTTTTTAATATACTATTAAAAGAAATTGACAAATCATTAAATATTTTATAAAATGTTAATAGGAAAAAGAGGTGGTAATGGTGTACCAAGAAAGAATACTTTTAACAGGAAAAGATATTTTAGAAAAAGAATTTAAAATAGATACTAGAGGTTACAGACCACAAGAAGTAGATAAATATTTAGATGTTATAATAAGAGATTATGAAGAATTTGTTTCAATAATAAAAGAATTAGAAAATGATAAAAAAGAATTATTAGAAGATAATATAAGATTAAAACAAGAAATAAGAACATTAAAAACAAAATTAGATGTAATAAAAGAAGGATCTAATAATGATGTTAGTAATGTTGATTTACTTAGAAGATTATCAAATCTAGAAAAAATAATATATGGTGATGATTAATATTTTGACAAACGCTGTATTCTTGTAATATAGAGGAAAGTCCATGCTCGCATAGTCTGTGATGACTATAGTGTTCGTGCATAGGGAAAAAATAACCTATGGTAAGGAAACTTAACGGCTTTGAAATAACCTAAGTTTTATATATGGTTAAAGTAGATATAAAAGTGCCATAGTGACGAAGAATCTGGAAACAGAAGATGTGGAACGCGGTAAACCCCACGAGCGAGAAACCCAAATTTTGGTAGGGGAGCCCATTAAAAGAGAATAAAGAATCTTTTAAGGGACCTGGAAACAGGTAGATAAATGTTTGTCGCCTAGAAATAGGAACAGAACATGGCTTATAAAATATTAATTTTTTTTATTTAGAAAGTAGGTGTTATTGTTGAAAGAAATTGGTGAAGCTTTAAAAGAAGCAAGAGAAAGCATTGGTATTACTATAGAAGAAGCTGCCAACGACTTAAAACTAAAACCTTCACAAATAGAAAATATAGAAGCAGGAAATAAAGATGCATTTCAAGATGTTTTTTATCTAAAATACTTTATACGTGATTATTCAAAATACTTAGGATTAGACTATGAAGATATGATAGATGAATTCAATGAATTTTTATTTGATTATACTTCAAAAATATCTTTAGATGATATAAAAAGAGCTAAAAAACAAGTAGAAAATACTGAAAAAAAAGAAGAAAAAAAGGTTGTATCACCTTATACATATGAAAAAGAAAAAAAATTTAGATTTTCACCTATCATAATATATGTATTAATAGTACTTATATTGATTATAGGATGTTATTTTGTAATAAAAGGTTTAGACAATAATCATCCAAAAGAAAATACAACAGAAAATATAATAAAATAGGAGAGATAAAATGAATTTACCAAATAAGATAACTTTAAGTAGAATAGTACTTACAATATTTATAATAGTTTTATTATTATTTCCATTTGATGCAGCTGGAATCAATGTCCCACAATTATTTGTAAATGAATCGATTGTTATTGATGTTACATACTTAATAGCAGGAGTATTATTTATAGTAGCGTCACTTACAGACTTTTTAGATGGATACTTAGCAAGAAAATATAACTTAGTAACTGATTTTGGGAAAATGATAGATGCAATAGCAGATAAAATATTAGTAAACCCAATACTTATAATATTAGCAGCAAAAGGATTTATATCACCAATAATACCAGTTATTATAGTATGTCGTGATAGTGTAGTAAACTCAATTAAAATGATAGCAGGAAGTAAAGGAAATGTAGTAGCCGCTATAAAAATGGGAAAACTAAAAACAGCATGCTTAATGGTAGGAATTGTATTAACTCTATTCTATAATTTACCATTTGAATTATTTAATTTAAGAGTTGCTGATGCACTTCTTATAATAGCATGTGTATTATCCATTATTTCAGGTATAGAATATTACAATATGAATAAAAAATTTATATTTGGTGATAAAGCAGAAAAAATAGAAGTTGAATAAAAAATATGCAGAAATTCTAAAATTGTTTAGAATTTTTTTTATATTTGTAAAAAATTACCATCAGAAATAATAAAACAAATGTTCGCAAAAACTATTGACATCTAAAATTTAATATTATATAATTGTATTGTATCTAATAGAGGAGGAATATAAATGGCAAAAACAACAGATAAAACTCTAGATCAAGTTTTAGCTGATATAGAAAAACAATTTGGTAAAGGATCAGTAATGAAATTAGGAGATCATGAACATAAAAATATAGATGTTATACCTACAGGATCATTATCACTTGATATAGCACTTGGTATAGGAGGATTTCCAAAAGGAAGAATAATTGAAATATATGGACCAGAATCAAGTGGAAAAACAACATTTGCATTACATGCAATAGCAGAAGCACAAAAATTAGGAGGAAGAGCAGCCTTTATAGACGCAGAACATGCATTAGACCCAACATATGCTTCAAAAATTGGTGTAAATATAGATGATTTATTGCTTTCACAACCAGATAATGGAGAACAAGCCTTAGAAATCTGTGAAGCTTTAGTAAGAAGTGGAGCAATAAGTGTTATTGTAATTGATTCAGTAGCAGCACTAGTACCACAAGCAGAAATAGAAGGAGAAATGGGAGATTCACATGTTGGACTACAAGCAAGATTAATGAGTCAAGCCTTAAGAAAACTATCTCCTGTCATAAATAAAACTAATACAGTATGTATTTTTATAAATCAATTAAGAGAAAAAGTAGGAGTAATGTTTGGAAATCCAGAAGTAACACCAGGAGGAAGAGCTCTTAAATTCTATTCATCAGTAAGACTTGAAATAAGAAGAAGTGAACAAATAAAAAATGGATCAGATGTTATTGGAAATAAGACAAGCGTTAAAGTTGTAAAAAATAAAATGGCACCTCCATTTAAAAGCTGTAGTGTAGATATTATGTATGGAGAAGGTGTATCAAAAGAAGGAGAACTTGTTGATTTAGCAAGTGATGTAGGAATTATTGAAAAATCAGGTGCTTGGTATGCTTACAATGGAGAAAAATTAGGGCAAGGAAAAGAAAATGTCAAAGAATTATTAAAATCTAACAAAAAATTAAAAGACGAAATAGATAAAAAAGTAAGAGAACATTATGAGATAGCTCCAACTACAGAAAAAAAACAAGAGGTTATAGATTAACCTCTTATTTTTATAATTCAAATTCAATATTATTAATTATTATAGATTTTACATTATCTAAATCAACAAACTTTCCCTTGTATTCAAATATAGAATTGTAATTATTATCACTCACTAAATCATCATTTACTATTAATGTAAGATATTCTGTACTATTATCTTTATATTTAACCATGCAGCTATCAAATTGTTCACCATATTCTTCCAAATTATTAAATAACTCATTATTATTAACATCATAGTTTACTGTGACATTATTATTATTAATAGATATATGCTTCATAGTTAATACTAAATTATTTTTATTATATATTACCTTATTAGTGTCTTTTTCTATATTTTCAATTTCATTTTTATCTACTTTAAATGATATATCATATTCTTTATCATCACTAGTATATATTTTTAAATAATAATTACCAGTTTCAAAGGTTTTAGTAAATGACACTTCTAATAAATAAGAAGTAGTATTGTTATTTTCATCTAATAAGGTTAATCCAATTCCTTCATATAAATCACTGTTATAATCATATTCTATAGTATCATCAAATTCATATTTATTAATATTCTCATCTTTAATAGGTTCTTTACTAAATATATTATTTGAAATATATTTTTTATTCTTTTTTCCAATTAAATCTAATCTTATATATAAATTATTATTAGAATTAATTGTTTGAATAATATTTATTGTTACATCATCATATTCTTTAGAAATATTTAAATCAGTTCCTTTTATTTCATCAGCAACTTTATCATTTAAATCAAATAAGTTTTTGATTTTATCATCTAATTTAAAATATTTAACTAATGCATAAGAACTATAAGTAACTATAGAAAATGCTACAAAGAAAGTCGCAAATCTTAAAGCAAAAGTACTAAAATTAAAACTTTTTTTCTTATGACTTAAAATATTATCTAACATTTTTGCTTTTTCAGTACTACTTAATTCAATTTTATCAATTGTGTTTTTAAATTTATTCATATTCTTCCTCCTCAATAATTTCTTTTAACATCATTCTCCCTTTATGAAGGTAAGAATAGATAGTATTTTCATTAATACCAAGAATCTTAGATATTTCTACACATGAATAACCTTCATAATAATGCATATAAATGGCATTCTTATACTTCGAAGGTAAATTTAAAACCTTTTCTAAAGTTGTATCATTTTTCACTTCATCTTTGATATCAAAGTCTAATTCCTTATTTTTATTCCACCAGTGTTTAACTTTATTTTTACATAAATTATTAGTAGCTACTATAAACCATGCTTTTTCATGATCTAAATTTTCAAATGTAATATTTTTATCCATTATTTTTATAAAAATAGATTGTATAGTATCCTCTATATCACTTTTATTTCCTTTAAAATATAAGTAACAAATTTTATACATACGATCAACATTTCTATTATATAATTCTGTTATGTATGAATTTCTATCTTTCATTTTCTTACCTCCTATAGTTAATACAAATAACATACTAGTATCCTTGCAATAATTTTAACACAAAATATAAAAAAATTAAATTAAAATTTAATCTTGTAATTTTATAAAATTAATATTATAATTAAATTGGGTAAATATAATTTACTTTAATAGAAATTAATGGAGGTATAATATGAATAGTATATTTTTCTCCATTTTACTAGGTCTTATTGGACTTTTTGTTGGAATAATTTTAATGATTATTTTTAATTATATAAAAAATGCTAATACAGAATCAAAAGCAGAAAAACTAATAGAAAATGCAAAAAAAGAAGCAGAAAAAGCAAAAAGAGATAGTATTGTAGAAGCAAAAGATGAATCATACCGCATAAAATTAGAAACAGATGGATATGTAAAAGATAAAAAAATAGAATTAAAAGAAATGGAAGAACGATTATTAGCACGTGAATCAAATATTGATAGAAGAGATCAAACAATGCAAAATCGTGAACTTTTATTGGATGAAAAAGAAAATAATTTAATTAATAAACAAAAAGAAATTCAAAATGAACAAGTAAAAGTGGATGAAATTAAAAAACAACAAATAGAAGAACTAGAAAAAATAGCTGGACTATCTAAAGTTGAAGCAAAAGACATAATCTTAAAAAAAGTAGAAGAAATGATGAACTTAGAAATAATGGGTTACATTAAAGAAAGAGAATCAGAAGCTAAATTAGAAGTAGATAAAAAAGCTAAATCATTACTTGTATCTTGTATGCAAAAATATGCAAGTGATGTAGCAAATGAACAAACTGTTACTGTAGTAAGTCTACCAAGTGATGAAATGAAAGGTAGAATAATAGGAAGAGAAGGAAGAAATATAAGAACAATAGAAGCTGTAACGGGAGTTGATTTAATAATAGATGATACTCCAGAAGCAATAGTTTTATCTTCATTTGATCCATTAAGAAGAGAAATAGCAAGAATTACTTTAGAAACATTAATAAAAGATGGAAGAATACATCCAACAAGAATAGAAGAACTATATGATAAAGTAAGTAAAGATATGAATGTTAAAATAAGAGAATATGGAGAAGCAGCTTTATTTGAACTTGGAATAACTAAAATGGATGCTGAATTAGTAGAACTAGTAGGAAAACTTCATTTTAGAACAAGTTTTGGACAAAATGTTTTAATGCACTCTCTGGAAGTAGCACACATATCAGGATTAATAGCAGCCGAAATAGGAGAAAATATAAATATAGCAAAAAGAGCAGGACTTTTACATGATATTGGAAAAGCTATAGACCATGAAGCAGAAGGAAGTCATGTAACACTAGGTAGTGAAATAGCTAAAAAATATAAAGAATCAGATATAGTAATAAATGCTATAGAATCTCACCATGGAGATACAGAAGCAACAAACATTATATCTGTAATAGTAGCAATAGCAGATACTTTATCAGCATCTAGACCAGGCGCAAGAAGTGATTCACTTGAGAATTATGTAAAAAGATTAGAAGATCTAGAAAAAATAGCAACTAGTATAGAAGGTGTAGAAAAATCATATGCAGTACAAGCAGGAAGAGAAGTAAGGGTAATTGTAAAACCAGAAGAAATAGATGATTTAGGAAGTTATAAAGTAGCTAGAGAAATAAAAGAAAAAATAGAAAATGAATTACAATATCCTGGAACGATAAAAGTAACAGTAGTAAGAGAAACAAGAGCAATAGAAGAAGCAAAATAAAGCTTCTTTTATATTGGATTGACAAATACAACATTTTTGTGATAAAATTATTTAGTTTTGAGGAGGAGTATAAAATGAAAAAAACAAAAATAATAACTAGTCTTGGACCATCTAGTTATATACCAGATGTGTTTGAAAAAATGGTATTAAATGGAGCAAATGTAGCCCGTATTAATTTTTCACATGCAACAGAAGAAGAAAAACAAAAAGATGTAGCAACTGTAAAAGAAGTAACAAAAAGAACAGGACTTCATATAGGAATATTATATGATACAAAAGGACCAGAATTTAGAAATGGTGTCTTAGAAAATGATGAAATTAACCTAGTTGAAGGAAAAACAATTAGAGTGGTAAAAGAAGAAGTACTAGGAAATGAAGAAAGATTTTCAGTTAACCATCCTAAAGCAATAGATTCACTTGAAGTAGGTAATGTAATATTACTTGAAAATGGATTAATGAAAATGACAGTTATTTCAAAAGAAGAAGATGGAGTAACATGTAAAATTATAAATGGAGGAGTTTTAGGAAACAAAAAAAGTTTAAGTGTTCCAGGTGTAAAACTAGATATTCCATTTATTAGTGAACAAGATAGAGAAGATATAATATATGCATGTAATCATGATGGTGACTTCTTAGCACTTTCATTTGTATCATGTGTAGAAGATGTACTAGAAGCAAAAAAAATCTTAAAAGAACAAAATAGAGAAGATTTAAAAATAATTTCAAAAATTGAAAGTATGACAGGAATAGAAAACTTAGATAGTATAGTAGAAGAATCAGATGGTATTATGGTTGCAAGAGGAGATCTTGGTGTAGAAGTTCCAATGACAATGCTTCCAATATATCAAAAGAAAATAATAAAAGCATGTCGTGAAAAAGGAAAATTCTGTATAGTAGCAACAGAAATGCTAGAATCAATGAAAAAATCAGCTCGTCCAACAAGAGCAGAAGTAAGTGATGTAGCAAATGCTGTATTAGATGGAGCAGATGCTGTTATGTTATCTGGAGAAACAACAATGGGAAAATATCCTATAGAAACAGTTGGATATATGGCAGAAATTTGTGAAAATGCAGAAAAATACTATAACGGATCATTTGAATACAAAGATAAAATAGGAATAACTGAAACAATTGCTGATAGTGTTGTAGAAAGTACAAAAGTACTTGATATAAAAGTAGTAGTAGCAAGTACAGTAAGTGGATATAGTGCAAGAAAAATAAGTAACCTAAAACCAAATAGTATGATTTTAGCAACTTGTACAAGTGATAAAGTAGCACGTAGTTTAGCATTAAATTATGGTGTATATTCTTGTATTGTACCTGTATGCAATAGCACAGATGAAGTAGTAGAAATAGCAAAAGAAAAAGCAAAAGAAATGTTTAATTTAAATACAAAAGATAAAGTTGTAATAACAGGTGGATTTCCAAATAATGGAGTAAAAAGAATTACAAACTTTATGAAAATAGAAGAAATATAAAACAGCAAAAATATTGCTGTTTTTTTGTATATTATCTGTAGTATCCTCCATAATAATAAGAAACAGGATATGGATAATAATTATTGTAATATGGTCTTTGATAGAATGCAGGAGCAAGTAAACCACCAGTTATTCCACCTAATACAAATGGACCTAAAAAACCACCAACAAATCTATCACCATTTTGATATTTATAATTTGTTGGAAAATTAGAATAATTATAATTTGTATACATAAAAAAACCCCTTTCATAATATATTATGAATAAAAAAGAAAAGAGTGAGAAAATGATAGAAAAGCTAAAAAAATTAAGTAATACAATTGTAAACTATTCTTTAGATGTAAAAGAAAATGATAGAATTCTTATAACAGTAAATGAAATTGATAAAACTAGTCAATTATTAAAATATTTAATAAAAGATATTACAAAAAATAAAGCTATTCCTTTTGTAAGAATAATTGATAACGAAATAAATTCATTATTGTTAGAAACTACAAGTGATAATAGAATAAAAGAAATAAAAAAACATAGTAAGCAAGATATAGAAAATTATGATACTTTTATAAGTATAAAATATTCAACAAATGATTTTGAAAGCAGTGAAATAGATGAGACACTAAGAAAAAAAATAAAAATAGCAACTAAAGAGGAAGATAAAATAAGAATTAATGAAAGAAAATGGGTACTTCTAAATTACCCATCTAAATTAGATGCATTTAAAGCAAATATGAAAACAGATAAATTTATAGAATTTTCACTTGATACAATGATAATAGACTATAGCAAAATGTATAAAGATATAAAACCATTAAAAGAATTAATGGATAAAACAAAAATAGTTAGAATAATAGGACCAAATACTGATATAAGTTTTAGTATTGAAAATATTGATTCAATTCCATGCTGTGGTAAATATAATATTCCAGATGGAGAAATATATACCTCACCAGTAAAAAACAGCGTTAATGGGATAATAACATATAACACAAAGAGTCCTTATGATGGATATATATTTGAAAATGTAAGTTTAAAATTCAAAGATGGAAAGATAATAGAAGCAACAGCCTCATCAAATAATGAAAAACTAAATGAAATATTCAATATAGATGAAGGAGCAAGGTATATAGGAGAATTTGCTATAGGCTTAAATCCAAAAATAAAATATCCAATGCAAGATATACTTTTTGATGAAAAAATAATAGGAAGTATACATTTTACACCAGGTCAAGCATATAACGATGCATATAATGGAAATGATTCTAGTTTACATTGGGACTTAGTTCTTATCCAAAGAAAAGAATATGGTGGAGGAGAAATATATTTTGATGATAAACTAATAAGAAAAGATGGACTATTTGTATTACCAGAATTAAAACACTTAAATTATGAAAATAATTAAATAAACAACATATATTTAATTAGGTGATGATATGAAAAAACTATTTCAAATTATAGGAATTGTTTCTTTAATGGGATTTAGTTTTTTTTATACCGAAAAAACAGTAAGTGTAGTAAAAGAATATGACACTATAATGATAGATATAAAAAATGTCGAAAAAAAATATAAAAAAGATGCTATAAATGCTGTTATAAAAGATGATTTTATAATACCAGGATTAAGTGGAGAAAAAATAAATATAAATAAGAGTTATAGTAGAATGAAAAGGTATGGTAGTTTTGAAGAATCATTAATTGTTTTAGACAAAACAAAACCTAAAATATTATTAGAAAAAAATAAAGATAAATTTATAACAAAAGGAAATCCAAATAAAAAAATGGTAAGTTTAATATTTTTAATTGATAAAAATGATAATATAGATAACTTAATAAAAATATTAGATAAAAAAGAAGTAAAAGGAAATTTATTTGTAGATGGATATTGGTTAGAAAAAAATAGTAATTTAATACCTATATTAATAAAAGAAAATCATATTATTGGAAATTTAAGCTATAATAATGATTATTTAGATAGTTCATTTGTATGGATGGAAACAGTCATAGAAAAAATAGGAAAACAAAAAATAGGATATTGTTATAGTGATAGTAAGGATAAAGAAATACTAAAAATATGTAAATTAAATAATAATTATACTATAGTTCCAAATATAATAATTAATAAAAATCCATATACAGAGGTAAAAGAAAAATTAGAAAGTGGAAGTATTATATCATTTAAATTAAATGATAGACTAGAAGAAGAATTACCAATTATTATTAATTATATAAAAAGTAGAGGGTATAAAATAACTAATTTAGAAGAACATTTAAAAGAATAAAAAAAGATTTCATATTTTGAAATCTTTATTTGTTATTACTTTTATTATAAGCGGACTTTATAGTAGAATCATTAATACTTAATTTATAAGATTCTCTTATTTTTAACCATGTATTACTATAAAGGTTTTCATCATTATTTAATTTATTTTCAACAACTTCTTTTAAAATCTTTTCTTTTGAATCTTTAAGAGAAGGTTTTTTAGTATTGCTAACTTTTAAAATAATATGATATCCATAATTACTTTCAACAGGTTCTTTAGTATATTCACCATCTTTAAGTTTTAAAGTAGCTTCAAAAAATTCATCAACAACGTCACCTTTAGTAAAATTTTCAATTAATCCTTCTTTATCTTTAGAACCATCATCTTCAGAATATTCTTTAACTAAATCAGCCCATTTTTTTCCATCTTCTAAACTTTTAATAACTTCTTCTGCTTTTTCTTTAGCTTTTTTATTAGCTTCTTCTTTTTCAGAATCAGACATATTATCTTTTTCTTCAGGTTTAATTAAAATATGTTTTACAGTATAATTACCATAAATTTCTTTTTCATAATATCTATTTATTTCGTCTTCAGTAACTTCTTTTTTTAGATAATTTTTAGCAACTATTTGTTTTTTATAATCTTTAGCATAATCTTTAATTAAATCTTTTTCACTACTATAACCATATTGTGATAAAACATTGTTCCAATCATATCCTGCTGACTCATATTGTTGTTTCATAGATTCAATTTGAGCTTTAGCATATTCATTAGCTTCATCACTATCTTTTACTTCTTTATTAACAATATAGTCATCAATCATATTTGTTAATGTAGTAGATCCATAAGTTTCTTTTAATGAATCAAATAATTCTTCAGCAGTAAAATCTTTTCCTTTAACGGAAGCAATAACTTCCTTACCATCTTTTAATTTTACTTCCTTTTTACAACCTGAACATAATAATAATACACTACATAATGATAATAATAATAGTTTCTTTTTCATACATAGCCTCCTTTAAACTACATATATATATTATCAAAAAAATAACTAAATTACAAGAAAATAAGCATAAGTAATCACACAATAAAAAAATTCCCATAAAATAATGTGAAAAGATAAAAAAAGGAGGAATGTTATATGTGTAACTCAGGTGTATCAGGAGCTGCTATTGTTTTAGTTTTATTTATTCTTTTAATCATAATACTAGGAGCTTATATTTAAGGAGGTAAATTATGTCTTGTCAAAATAGCTGTAATGAAACTGTAAGCCATGGACACAGTTGTGGAAGTGGATATATAATATTAATAGTATTATATATATTACTTGCTATAATCTTAGGTTCATGTATTTCATGGTAAAAGAGGGTTAATCCTCTTTTATTTTGTTGAAAAATAAAATAAATTATTGTATACTTATTAAGATAGAAAGTAGGAGTAATATGAAAAAAAGAGGTTTCACACTTGTAGAACTATTAGCTGTTATAGTAATATTAAGTGTAATCGCACTTATAGCTATGCCAATAATATTAAATATAATAGAGGATGCTAAAAAAAGTTCATTGAAAGATACAACATATAGTTTAGTAAAAGCTGCAGAAAATTATCTTTCATTAGAAGAAATACATGGGAAGAAAATAGAATGGAAAACAAATAAAATAACAAATGAGAAATATGTTTCTTTTAATCTAAATAATGAAGAAGATATAAAAAGATTAAATGTAAAAGGAAAAGTACCTAAAAAGGGAAGAGTAGAAATAACAAGTCAAGGTGATACCTTTGTAGTAGCAATTGACAATAATATATGTGCTAAAAAGGATTATAAAGAAGATTTAGTAAAATTACTTTCTCTAAAAAGTGATGATATTTGTTTATTAACATCATCAAGCGACGATTTAAGCAGTGATACATCATCAGACATAATATCAACTATAACAAATTTATCAAGTAGAGTAGATAAACTTGAAAAAGAAAATAAAAATCTAAAAGAAAACATGATAGGAACAGAAAAAGCTTTAGATAAAATATATCCAATTGGTAGTATATATGTTTCAACAACTTTAAATACTACAGATAAAGTAAAAAATACAATTGGTGGAGAATGGGAAAGTTATGGAAATGGAAAAGTACTTAGGGGAACAACAGATAAAGCAGAATATGTAGGAGGAACAGAGGGTAATATATCACTAACAGAATCTAATTTACCAAGTCATAGTCATTCATATACACCATCAGGAAGTGTTACAAGCACATTTACAGGAACTGCAGTAAATACAGGAAATCAATCAGCAGACCATGCACACTACTTTAGTGCAACTACAACAACAAATGGAAGTCATACCCATGTACTTAATGCAAATGGGCAAGACTTTGTTGTTCCATCAGGATTTGGTAGTGGACAATCATTTCCAAATAATGGTTCTGGTACAACTGGTGGAGCACATTGGTTTACAGGAAGTTTTATAGCAGCAGCTAATGGAAACCATAATCATACAGTAAGTGGATGGACAGGAGGAGTAAACTCAAATCATACACATCAAGTAACAGCAAAAGGTACAGTTACAAGTACTTTTAAAGGAACTGATGGTAATACAGGAAAAACAGGAAGTAGTACCTCATTTAGTGTATTAGATCCATATATAACAGTTTATATGTATAAAAGAATAAAGTAGTCAAAAACTACTTTTTACTATATTTAATCATATAATTAAATAGGTGATTAAATGAAAAATAGAATTCATTTAAAAAAAAGAAAAAGAACATTTATAAAAATAAAAAAAAGAAAAAAAATAGAAAAAAAAGATAAAATATTGTTAAGTTTAATGTTATTACTAATATCAATATTTATAATAATAGGGGTTATAGGTAAAAAAATAACACCAATACTAATGATATATGCAGAAAAAAAAGCAAAATCAATCGCAACAATAATGATTACAGAAGCTGTAAATAATAATGTATTCAAAGATATGAATAAAGAAGAATTATTTATTGAAACTAAAGATAAAGATGGTAATATTTTATCTACTGACTTTAATCCTGTAATAGTAAATACTGTTTTAAATAAAATTACAATATATGTTCAAAATTATTTAGAACAATTGGAATCAGGAAAAATAGAAGAATTAGAACTTTCAAGTACTATATTAAGTAGTTATGATTTAGAAAAATTAAAGAAAGGAATAATATATGAAATACCTTCAGGAATAGTTTTTCATAATTCTTTAATATCAAATTTAGGACCTAAAATACCTGTAAAAATAAATTTAAACGGAGATGTTATAACAGATATAAAAACAGAAGTAACAAGCTATGGAATAAATAATGCTCTTATAAAAGTTAGTGTTAATGTTAAGGTATATATGCAAGTTATAATACCATTTAAAACAAAAGAAATAATAGTAGAAAGTAATATACCAGTTGTAATGAAATTAGTAGAAGGAAATGTTCCGTCATATTATTATCCATATTTAAGTGAAAAAAAATAATTATGAAATATAACCAAAATATGATATAATTACTTAGGTGATATCTATGGAAAAAATAATAAATAATATAAAATTTAATTTAATAGAAAACTATAGAGATGCTTTTGTAAAAGAAGAATTAGAAAATAAATTAACTGATTATTTTGATTCCTATGATTATATAGTAGGAGATTGGTCATATGGAAAATTAAGATTAAAAGGATTTTGTAAAAAAGAAAATCAAAAATTTAATAAAATAAATGATTATAATAACGTAGAAAATTATATAAAAAATGATTGTGCATATAACTGTAGATATTTTATATTAGAAAAAATAAATAATTAAAGCAGAAATCTGCTTTTTTTTGTATAAAAAATTATCTTTTTTTTCATAATAAAAAAAGGTGATAATATGGATATAAAACAATATAAGGAATTAGTAAAAAAACATACACCAAAAGAAGACAGATTAAAAAATGGAATAATTGCTTTTATAGTAGGTGGAATTATGGGAATCATAGGACAATTTTTAATTGACTTCTATGTTTCATATTTAAATATTTCAACAAAAGAAGCAGGAACATTCATGATAATAACATTAATATTCATAGGATGTTTACTTACATGCTTAGGATTCTTTGATAAATGGGTTAATTTTGCTAAAGCAGGATTATTTGTCCCTATAACAGGATTTGCACATGCTATGCAAAGTGCTGCACTAGATTATAAAAAAGAAGGATTAGTAACAGGTATAGGAGCTAATATGTTAAAACTATCAGGATCTGTAATAATATTTGGAGTAGTAAGTGCTTATATATTTGGAATAATAAGATTACTAATATTTGGAGGTAATATATGACATTTAAATATGATAATGTATATATAAATGAAACATCAACTATAACAGGACCATATGAAAAAAAAGGACCATTAAAGGATTATTTTGATAAAAGTTATAATGATTTTTATTTTGGTAAAAAAAACTTTGAAGAAGCTGAATCAAAAATATTAGAAGATAGTGTAAATTTATTATTAAATAAAGTTGGTAAAACAAAATTTGATATAGATCTATTAATATCAGGAGATCTTTTAAATCAAATAACAGCTTCAAATTTTGCTGCTAGTAATTTAAAAATACCTTATTTAGGTATATATAATGCATGTGCAAGTAGTGTAGAAGGACTTATAATAGCTTCAAATATGATAGAAAGTTCTCAAATAAACAATGCTATATGCTCTGTATCATCACATAATAATGCAGCAGAAAAACAATTTAGATATCCAGTAGAATATGGTGGACCAAAACCTAAAACAACAACATTTACTACAACAGGAGGTGCATCAGCATATTTAAGTCGTGAAAAATCACAAATAAAAGTAGAAAGTGCAACTGTAGGTATAGTAAATGATGTAAATATAAATGATGCATATCAAATGGGAGCAGTTATGGCGCCAGCTTTTATAGATACAGTAAATAGACATTTAAAAGACTTAAATAGAGATATTAATTACTATGACCTTATTTTAAGTGGAGATTTAGGAATATATGGTAAAGAAATTGTAATAGATTATATGAAAACAGAATATAATATTGATTTGAAAAATTATGATGATTCAGCATGTATGATATATGATTTAAAAAAACAACCAGTATATTCAGGAGGAAGTGGACCAGCTTGTCTACCATTAGTTACATATTCATATATATTTGATTTAATGAAAAAGAAAAAATTAACAAAAGTATTATTAGTTGCAACAGGCGCTTTACATAGTACAACATCTGTTAATGAAAAAAGATCAATACCAAGTATAGCTCATGCTATTAGTTTGGAGGTATCAAATTGATATATTTAAACGCATTTTTATTTGCAGGACTTATCTGTTTAATAGGACAAATAATTTTAGATAATACAAAATTTACAGCAGGACATGTAACAACTTTATTTGTGTTAGTGGGAGCATTTCTAGATACATTTAGTTTGTATGATAAATTTGTATTATGGGCTGGAGGAGGAGCTCTTGTTCCAATAACTAGCTTTGGACATTTGCTTATACATGGAGCACTTGATAAAGCAGGTGAATATGGATTTATAGGACTTGTATCTGGAATGTTTGATCTTACAAGTACTGGTATAATATCAGCAATTATAATATCATTTATATTATCTCTTTTCTTTAATCCCAAAAGTTAAATTAACTTGAAAAAGTTAATTTTTTTTAATATAATTAATATAGTAGAAAGAGTGGTAAAATGAAAAAAAGGGGATTCACATTAATAGAACTATTAGCAGTCATAGTAATACTAGCAATTATATCATTGATAGCAGTACCAGTAATATTAAATATAATAAGAGATGCTAGAAAATCATCAGCAAAAGATTCAGCATATGGATATATAAAAGCAGTAGAAAACTATCAAGCAATGGAAATGTTAAATAATAATAAAAAACTAGTAAATGGTCAATATAATGTTAATAGTTCAACAATAATAAATGGTAATCAATATAAAAAAATAAACGATTTAGTTAATATAAAAGGAACCAAACCAACAGGAGGAACAGTAAATATATTAGAAAATGGATTAGTAGGATCTGCAATACTTTGTGTAAACAACTATATAGTAGAATATATAAGTGGTGTAGCACAAATAACAAATAATAACTGTAATGATATTGATAGTGTTATAGATACTACAATTAATTCATCTAATTGGGAAAAAGAAAAAAAATTAACTATAACTTATCCTGATGGAAATTATGAATATTATTATAAAGTTGAAAGTGGAATAGTATATATAGATGAAACACAAATAGAAAATGGAAAAGAAATTAAAAGTCAAAATAAAATATTAAATTTAAATTTAAAAGAAAATTCAAAAATATCATTTTGGATGATAAAAGATGGTAAAAAAATATCATTAAAAACATATGAAGAAACTAAAATAGATAATGTTGAGATAGCAAAACCAACAATTGTTGATTTATCATCAACACCAATTATATATTCTAATAAGATTGAAATAAAAAATGTAGTTGGAATAGATTATAAAAAACAAAAAGGAATAAGTGCATATTATAGTGTAGATAATGGTGTAACATGGAATAAATATATTAATGAATTTCCTAAAGAACAAGTTGTAGTTAAAGCAAAACTAGTAAGAGATAATAGTAAAAGAGAAGGAGAAATTGTTTCTTTAGATTTAACAAATTCAACAGCATCAAGTGACATAGAAGAATATAAGAAAATGTTTGATGGAGATGATAATACCTATTTAACAGGAACCAATTTAAAAGATTATAATATCTATATTAGAATATCAGATGAAATGCAAAATAAAAAAATAAGAATAAAATGGAGAGATAATAATTCAAGTGGTACAATCTCTCATGTGTTTTTAGATGAAGATAAGAAAGAAGTTTCGAATACTCAAGTAACATTACCAAATTTAGCTACCGTAGATAAGGATTATTACATTCCAACTAACGCTAGATATTTAAAATTTTACGTTTATTATTCATGTTATGTATATGAAATATCTAAGACAGATTTTTATAATGATGTAATAAATGAAAAGTATGAATATCCTAAAATAACAAGTTCAGGAATAAAAAAAGGTGGAGAATATGTTAAAATTGTAAGTGCTAGTAATGCAAAATATAAAATAGGAGATGAAAATTATAAAGATTATAATAATGAGTTAATATTTTTAGAAGAAAATGAAAAAATAACGGTTAAATCAACAAATCCAGATACAAAAGAAGAAAATATATTAGAATATAATGGAAAAATCTCAAATGATTCAATAGGATATCTTGCTTTTGATAATGATAAAACATCATTTTTTGGACCATTTGATACAAAAAATATTTATATAAATATTGATGAAAGTGCATGGGGTAAGAAAATTAACATATCTTCAAAAGGATACCAAGTTTTAAGGTTTTATGAATCTAAAGGCGGAAAAGTTGTCAAAAGTATGGGAGATTTTAGAAGTACTTCAAATACTTTTGAAATTCCAACAGGTGCTTATGTAATGGAATACTACTTTAATGAAAGTGGTGGAATATATAACATGTCCATTTCTGATTAGAAAGAATTCTAAAATAAAGAATTCTTTTTTGTAATCTTTTCTTTTTATTTTATTTATAGTATAATAAAAATTATTAAAGGTGTGATAAGTATGTATTTAAAAAGAATAATTGCTAATGGTTTTAAATCATTCGCAGATAAAATAAATATAGAACTGAATAATGGAATAACAAGTATAGTAGGTCCAAATGGAAGTGGAAAAAGTAATGTGGTAGATGCAGTAAGATGGGTTCTTGGAGAACAATCTATAAAATCACTTAGAGGAGATGGGAGTGCTACTGATGTAATCTTTTCAGGATCCAAATCAAGAAAACCATCAAATAGTGCAAGTGTTACATTAATATTTGATAATAAAGATAAATATTTAAAAGTACCTTATGATGAAATTGAAATAACAAGAAGAGTTTATAGAGATTCAACAAATGAATACTTTTTAAATAATGAAAGAGTAAGACTTAAAGATATAACAAACTTATTATTAGATAGTGGAATTGCTAAAGAATCATTTAATATAATTTCACAAGGTAAAGTAGAAGAAATAATAAGTAGTAAACCAGAAAGTAGAAGAGTAATATTTGAAGAAGCTGCAAGTGTACTTAAATATCGTAAAAGAAAAGAAGAAGCATTAAAAAAACTTGAAAGAACACATGACAATATGAGTCGTGTAAACGACATAATAAATGAACTTAAAAACCAAGT
The DNA here is from genome assembly GCA_934130005.1 of uncultured Bacilli bacterium. Lineage (GTDB taxonomy): Bacteria > Bacillota_I > Bacilli_A > RF39 > UBA660 > OMSK01. The sequence continues at coordinate 59,408 of CAKOXD010000002.1, read as the reverse complement.
AGAACCATTAAAAGAGCAAAGAGATAAAGCTAAAATATATTTAGAAAAACAAGAAGAACTAGAACATATTGAAGTCGCACTTATAACACATGATATAACAGATATAAACTTTAAATATCTTGATGCAAAAGAAAAAATAGAAACACTAAATAAAGAACTATTAGAAATATCTGTAACTAATAATAAGAAAGAAGCGAAAATAGAAGAATATAAATTAAAAATTAATGAACTAGAAAAAGAAATAAATATATTAAATGAAGAATTGCTTGAAAAGATAACATTAACAGAAAAATTAAATAGTGAAAAAACAATAATAGTAGAAAGAAAAAAATATGATGTAGAAGATACAAAATTACATGATAATATTTTAAATTTAAAAGAAAAAGAACTAGAATTAAAAAATGATATAAAAAAATTAGAAGAAGAAACCAATTTAAAACAAGAAGAATTAAAAAAAATAAAAGAAGAATTAGAAAAAATAGAAAAAGAAATAGAAGAAGAAAAAACTAAAAAAATAAATTTGGAATTTAATTTAAGTTCTAAATTAAGAGAGAAAAATAAATTACAAGAAGATATAAATGATTTAAAAGAAAAAATAGAATCAAATGGAAACTTACAACCACAAGTAAAAGCAGTTTTAAATAATATAAAACTAAATGGAATACATAATATAATTGGAAATTTAATAGAAGTAGAAGAAAATCTTTCACTAGCAATAACAACAAGTTTAGGACTTGCAGCTCAATATGTTGTTGTAGAAGATGAAATGGTTGCTAAAGAAGCAATAAAATATTTAAAACAAAATAATTTAGGAAGAGTAACATTCTTTCCTTTAAACATTATAAAACCAAAATATGTAGAAGATAATATAATAAAAGAATTAGAAAACTTAAAGGGATTTGTAGGAGTAGCAAAAAATTTAATTAAATATGATAAAAAATATTCAAATATAATAGAAAATCAATTAGGAAATGTTATAGTAGTAGATAATATAGATAATGCTAATATAATAAGTAAAAAAATAAACTATAGATATAAAATAGTTACACTAGATGGTGAATTATTACATATAGGTGGATCAATAACTGGTGGAAATGACAGAAGAAAAAATAATATTATTGGTATTAAATATGAATTAGAAAACAATATAAAATTATTAGAAAAAAAGATAGAAGAAATAAAAATAATAGAAGATAAAATAAATACTAATGATTATAATTATAAAGCATTAGAAGATAAATTATATTTAATAAATAGAGAAAAAATAAATAAAGAAGAATATATAAATATAAAATTAAATACATTAAAAGATTATAAAATAAAACTAGAAAATATAGAAAAAGAATTAAATGGAACAAATAATTTATTAAATAATACCTTAACAGAAGAAGAAAATAAAATACTAGGTAAATATTATGAAGCAATTGATTCTAAAAATAAATGTGAATTAAAATTAGAAGCACTAAAAAAAGAGAAAGTAAATTTAAATAATGAGTTAGAAGAATATGAATCAAATTTAAAACGCGAAAATAGTTCATATAATTTAAAAAATAAAGAATTAAAAGATTTAGAAATAGATGTAAATAGAATGGATGTAAAATTAGATAATTTATTAAATAAATTAAATGAAACATATTCTTTAACTTATGAAAAGGCAATTTCAACATATAAACTAGAGCTTGAAGAAGAAGAAGCACGTAATAAAGTAAGCATTCTAAAAAGAGATATTAAAGATTTAGGAAATATAAATGTAGATGCAATAGAAGAATATGATAAAGTAAGTGAAAGATATGAATTTTTATTAAATCAACAAGAAGATTTAAATAAAGCGGAAGATACATTACTTTTAATTATAAAAGAAATGGATGAAGTAATGGAAAGAGAATTCTTAAAAACATTTAAAGTAATAAAAGAAAACTTTAAAGAAACATTTAAAGAATTATTTAAAGGAGGAACAGCTGATTTAAAACTTACAGATGAAAATAATATTCTTGAAACAGGAATAGAAATAGTCGCATCACCACCAGGTAAAAGTTTAAAAAGTATTTCACTTTTATCAGGAGGAGAAAAAACATTTACAGCTATTAGCTTGTTATTTGCCATCTTAAAATCTAGAAAAGTACCTTTTTGCATATTAGATGAAGTTGAAGCTGCACTAGATGAAGTAAATGTTGACTCATTTGGAAATTATTTAAAAAAATTACAAGAGAAAACACAATTTATTTTAATAACACATAAGAAAAGAACAATGGAATATGCAGATATCTTATATGGCATTACAATGCAAGAATCAGGTGTATCAAAACTTGTAAGTGTTAAATTAGAAGAAGTAAAAAGCTAGAAATAGCTTTTTTTATTAAAAATATAGAAAAAATAATTAAAATATGTTACTCTAAAAATAGATAAAAGGAGGAAATATGAAAAAAATAATAATAGCTTTATCAATAATAATTTTATTACTAATAGGATTCACGAAATTGTATTTTAATAGTAATAATCAACTTGGTAATTTAGATAATAAAACAATAGAAAAAACAAATAATAAAAAAAATACAAAACAAGAAAAAAATAGATTTGTTAGTTATAATGGTAAACTAAAAATAAAAGGAACAGACTTAGTAAATCAATATGATGAAAAAATTCAATTGAAAGGAATAAGTACTCATGGAATACAATGGTATTCCCAATATGCTAATAAGGCAGTTATGAGTACTTTAAAAAATGATTGGAATGCTAATTTATTTAGAATTGCACTTTACACAGAAGAAAATGGATATATATCTAATAAAGATCTAAAAAGCAAAGTATATGAAATAGTAAATTATGCAATAGATTTAGACATGTATGTTATAATAGACTGGCACATATTAAGTGATAATAATCCAAATAAATATAAAAAAGAAGCAATAGAATTCTTTAGTGAAATGTCAAAAAAATATAAAAATACACCTAACGTAATATTTGAAATATGTAATGAACCAAATGGTAATACTAATTGGCATAATGATATAAAGCCATATGCAATAGATGTTATAAATGAAATTAGAAAAAATAGTGATGGTATTATAATAGTTGGTACAGGAACTTGGAGTCAAGATATATTAGATCCAGCAAATGATAAATTAGATTTTGATAATATAATGTATGCTTGTCACTTTTATGCTGGAACACATACAGAATGGTTAAGAAATAGAATTTTAGAAGCAAAAAAGAATATACCAATATTTGTAAGTGAATGGGGTGTAAGTAGCGCAGATGGTAATGGAGGAGTTTATTTGGAAGAATCATTGAAATGGGTAAATTTTATGAATGAAAATAATATAAGTTGGGCAAATTGGTCATTATCAGATAAAAATGAATCATCCGCACTTTTATTACCTAATACACCAGTTAATGATATAAGTGATAAATATCTTAGCGAAAGTGGAAAATTTGTAAAAGAACAAATAAAAAAATAATCAACTGATTATTTTTTTATATATTTATTTATAGTAGAAGTTACTTTAAAATAACCTAAATCATTTAAATGTAAACCTTCTAAGGTATAGACATCTTTTAAATTACCATTATCATCTAGTAAAGAATCATAAACATTAATATAAGTAATATCATTTTCCTTACATAGTTTTTTTAATTTTTTATTAAATTCTTTAATAGTATCATTTGAAATATCTTCATTAAAAGAATAATCTTTTTCATTGAAAACATCTCTATTTATAGGATAAACAGACTCTATATATATTTTAGAATGCATTCTATTTGTTTTAATACCATTAATTATTTTTTGAATATTATTTAATATCTCATCTTCTTTTATACCATTATTTAAATCGTTAATACCAATAAGAATAAAAACTTTAGAAGGATTATATTTATAAACATCATTCATTCTATTTAATAAATCTTCACTTTTATCTCCACTTATTCCACTATTAATAACATAAGTATTTGAAAAAAACTCCTCAACTTTATATTTATTTGTAATAGAATCTCCAAAAAATACAATATTTTCATCCATTTTATATACATAATTTTTATTATTAGAAAGATAAATATTAAAACCAATTGAAATTATTAAAAAAATAGAAATTAAAATTAAATTTAAATATGGAGTTTTTTTCAAAACTTTTTTCATAGTATCACCTCATTAATTAATTATTATAACACATAAATTAAAATATATAACAAAAAGGTAAAAATATGATAAAATATAAGTGGTGAATTTATGAAAAGATTAAGTGGATTAGATTTAATAAGATTTTTTGCAATATTATTTGTACCATCAGTTCATTTCTTTTTAAATAATGGCTTTTATGAAACAAATATAAAAGGAATAGAAATGTTTATATCCATATTTTTTAGATGGATGTTCTATATTGGTGTACCTCTATTTATGTTATTAACAGGATACTTAAAAAGAAAAGACAAATTAAATAAAAAATATTACAAAAGAATTTTAAGTATATTAACAAGTTATATTTTTATATCAATTATATGTATATTATTTAGAAAGATATATTTATCCGAAAATATAAGAATACTAAGAATGATTATAAGTATATTTGATTTTTCTGCATGTGGATATGCATGGTATGTAGAAATGTATATTGGATTATTTTTACTTATACCATTTTTAAATATTTTATATGACTCATTAAATACAAAAAGAAAAAAACAAATATTAATATTGTCCTTAATAAGTATGTGTTCTATATATCCAATTATTAATTATATAAATATAGATGGAGTAAAATTAGAAATAATACCAGATTGGTGGAGTAAAATTTATCCATTTATATATTATTTTATAGGAGCATACATAAATGAATATAAAATAGAAATAAATAAAAAGAAAGGAATAATTATATTTATATTAATACTGCTTATTGAAACGGTATTATCTTATATTTATAATTACAATAATAAATTTAGTACAGATTTCTTAGGAGGTTATAATAGTTTACAAACAATTGTTATATCAACTATCTTCTTCTTATTGTTGTATAAAGTAAATATAAAAAATAAAATAACATTAAAAATAATAACAAACATTTCTAAATTATCATTAGATATATATTTATTTTCTTATATTATAGATTTAATTATTTATAAAAATTTAAATTTATATTTAACAACACCAGAACAATATCTTAAATATATGGTACCTATTATATTAACTATATTTATTCTATCTTACTTATTAGCTTATATAAAATATTTAATATTTAAAACAGCAAAAAAGATAATCAATTGATTATCTTTTTACTTTAATTTTATTTTTATCAATTTGTATTTCATGGAAACCACTCATTTTAGTATCCATATTTGTAAGAGAAAATATAACAACTTTATGAGTAACGACAATAACTTTATTATAATTTAAATATTTTTTTAATACCTTTAAACTTCTTTTTCTAATACTATAAATAGATTCAAAAGGTCCTATATTATTATAGTTATTATCAAAATATTGACCCATTATATCAGGCATCCATTCATGTAAACCAGGTTCAATAATTAAATCTAAATTATTTTTATTAATTATAGAAGCAGTATTTAAAGCTCTAGTAAAAGGAGAAGTTATAATAATATCACTATTTTCAAAGATTTTGTCATCACGAAGTACTAAAGCATCATCTATTCCTTTTTTACTTAAAGGTGCAAATGCAGTCGCATAATATTTATTAAAATCCATATTTAAAATTTTTAAATAGTTAGGACTAGCATGCCTAACAAGAATAAATTTTGTCATATAATCACCTGGTCAAATGATTATAACACAATTATTTATTTTGAGCAATATTTTTATTAATACCAACAATACTTCCAAAAGAAGTAGAAGCTAAAATAATTAAATAATATAAAATATTTTTAACTTCAAAATTTATATTAAGTGCTAAAAATTCAAATATAACTAATAAAATAAGGAAAATTAATCCTAGTTTTAATCCTTCAAACCATCCTTTTTTATTACTTCTTTTTCCTAAATAGAAACCACCAATAAATAAAGATATAACAGGTATTAATATCTTAAATATAGAAACAACTTTAGAAGATAAAATATTAAAATAAGAAAATAACGTTAAAATAAAAGTTAAAAATAATATAAAGCCAATTATATATAGAATACTAAATGTAACATTTTTTATATAATTCATAAAATCACCCTTAATAAAAAATATTCTTGAATAAAAAAAATAGAACTAATCATAATAAAATAGGTGATTAATATGTATATAGATATTATAGTAAAAACATTTATACTTTATTTTATAATAGTGATTTCTTATAGAATAATGGGGAAAAAAGAAGTAGGAGAATTAAGTATAATAGATTTAATTGTAACAATATTAGTAGCTGAACTTGCGGCTATATGTATAGAAGAATCAAAACGATCTATATTTGTTTCGATAATACCAATATTAGAATTAGTAATTATTCAAATATCCTTAAGTTATATAAGTATAAAAAATAATAAAATAAGAAATTTTTTAGATGGAAAACCAAGTGTTATAATAAAAGCTGGAAAAGTATGTTTTGAACAAATGACAAAACTAAGATATAGTTTAGATGATTTAATATCACAATTAAGAGAAAAAGGAATAAAAAGTATAGAAGAAGTAGATTATGCAATTCTTGAAAACAGTGGAACACTTTCAGTATTTCAGAAAACTAAAGATTATCCTATGCCTATAATACTTGATGGTGTAATAGATTTTGAAGTATTAAAAGAAATAAAAAAAGATAAACTTTGGATATATAAACTATTGGAAAAACAAAATTTATCTTTAGAAGATATATTTTATGCTTTTTATAAAAAAGATAAAATTTACATAATAAAAAAATCTGATTTAATATAAAAATAAAAATTAGAAATTTAAGTAACAGATAGATATTTTCTGTTATTTTTTATATGCTAAAATAATATTTTTTTCGTTTGTATAAAAAAATTTTCTATGTTAATATGCTCCCAGGTGATTTAAAATGAAAAAAATAAAATTAAAAAAAGGAGAAATAATACCTTTAACATTTGATCCTATGTTTACAGAAATATTTAATAATGAAAATAATATTTGTATATTAGAAGATTTTCTATCATGCTATTTAGATATTCCATATAACAAAATCAAAAATAATTTAAAATTATCTTCAAGAAATTTAAATAGAAATAGTATAATAGACTCAAAAAAAGAAGTAGATATATTATTAAACTTAGATGGTGAAAAAATAAATATAGAATTAAATAATACAAATAATAAAGGAATAATAGATAGAAATGTAGTATATATAGGAAAGATACATGGTACACAATTAAAAAGAGGATTTAAAACATATAATGAAATAAAAAAAACAATTCAAATAAATTTAGATAATGAAAATCATACCAAAAATTTAATAGAAGAGTACTATTTAAAAAATAAAAGAGGGGAAATACTAACAGAAAAATTAAGAATTGATATATTAAATCTTGAAAAAGGAAGTAAAATGAGTTATACTAACTGTGAAAGAGAAAACATGTTAATAAGATGGTGTAAAGTATTTAAAAGTAAAACAAAAAAAGAACTTAAAATCGCATTAAAAGAAATAACAAGTAATAAATCTAAAAATAGATTATTAGAGCATGTAGATAAATTAAGTGGTGATGATGAAATGATAAAAATATATACAAATTTAAGTAGAAGAGAATTAGAATATAATACAATAATGGAAGATAAAATAACAGAGGCAGTAGAAAAAGCTACAAAAGAAGCAACACAAAATGGAATAGAACAAGGATCAAATCAAAGAAATATTGAAATAGCTAAAAATTTATTAAAGGCAAATATAGATATAAATGTAATATCATCATCAACTGGATTATCAAAAGAAGAAATAGAAAAATTGGCTTAAAACCAATTTTTTTATATTTGAATAGTATATAAATTATAAACCAATTTTTTTATTGAAAAAAATAAAATACTAATATATAATGAATTTAATATAAAAGATAGGTGATAATATGTTAAAATTAGAAAATGTGACAAAATATTATGGAAATTTTAAGGCTGTAGATAATTTGTCATTTGAAGTAAAAGAAGGGGAAATATTTGGACTTTTAGGTGTAAATGGTGCTGGTAAAACAACAACCTTTAGAATGATAATGAATCTTTTAGAACCAACAAGTGGAGAAATTACTTTAGATGGTAAGAAAATAGACTATAATGTAACTGATAATGTAGGCTATTTAACTGAAGAGAGAAGTTTACTTTTAAAACTTACAGTAAAAGAACAAGCTTTATTTTATGGTAATTTAAAAAACATGAAAAATGAAGAAATATTAAAAAGATTAGACTATTTATTAGATAAATTTAAAATTTCTGAATATAAAGATAAAAAAATAAAAGAACTATCAAAAGGAAATCAACAAAAAATACAATTTATTCTAGCAATTATTAATAAGCCAAAATTATTAATATTAGATGAACCTTTTTCTGGACTTGATCCTTTTAATATAGAACTTTTTAAAGAGGAAATAAAAGATTTATCTAAAATGGGAAGTATAATAATATTTTCATCTCATCGTATGGAACATGTAGAATTATTTTGTAAAAAACTAGTAATTATGGTAAAAGGAAAAACAGTATTAGAAGGAGATTTAAAAAAAATAAAAGAAAACTATAGAAAAAAGAATATAAAAATTAAAGGTGATATAGAAATAGAAGAATTAAAAAAAATAGATGGTGTATTAGAAGTTATAAAAAATATTGATTCATACTTAGTAAAAATTGAAAATAAAGAAGTAGTAAAAAATGTATTTAACTATGTAAAAACAAAAGAAAACATAACAGAATTTTTAGTAGAAGAACCATCATTAAATGAAATATTTGTATCGAAAGTAGGTATGCTATATGAAAAATAAACTAATATTTTTAACCAAAAATAGTTTAAAAGATAAATTAAAAAGTAAATGGTTTTTAATAGTAAATATTCTTTTGCTTATATTAATAATAGGTGTTTTTAATATAGACTCAATAATTAAATTATTTGGGGGAAAATACGAAGAAAAACAAAAAATATATATTGTAGATAATACAAATTATACTTACGATTTAATAGAAAAAAATCTAAAAAGCAATGAAATAACAGATAATGATACATTTGATATAGAAAAATTAAATAATGAAAATAAAGAAAAAATAAAAAAGGATGAAATAATAATAGTTGTAAATGAAGATAAAGAAAATCTAATAAATGTTAATATAATATCAAAAGGATATATAGATATAGTAAATTATCAAGTAATAGTAAATGCAATAAATAATGCTAAAATAAATCTTGCAATAAATAACTCAGATATAAATATTAATTTATTAAATAACATTTATAAAGAAGTAAATATAAAAAGAGAATATTTAGATAAAAATAAAAAATCTGTAGATGAAAATATGGAAATGATTACGTCAAAAATATTTCCAATTATAATACTACCATTTTTTATGTTAACAGTATTTTTAATTCAAACAGTAGGGGCATCTATAAATGATGAAAAACAAACAAGAGGAATGGAAATAATAATATCAAATGTATCACCAAAAACACATTTTATGTCAAAAATATTATCAGGAAATATATTTGTAATAATGCAAGGAATATTATTATTTATATATGGATTAATCGCACTTTTAATAAGAAATGGAATAAATGTAAAATCTTCAAATATAGAAAATCAAGTATTTGAAATAATAAATAGTATATCAAAAACAGAATTTATGAATAATTTAATATATATAATTCCATTAACACTAATACTTATGTTACTTACATTTTTAGGATATTCTATAGTAGCTGCGATATTAGCATCTATGACAACAAATTCTGAAGACTTTGGTCAACTTCAATCACCTATTATAATAATATCATTAATTGGATATTACTTATCAATGGTAGCTGGAATGTTTAAAGGATCAATATTTATAAAAATATTATCATATATACCATTTATATCAGCAATACTATCACCATCACTTTTAGCTTTAAATCAAATAGGTATAATAGATGTTATAATATCTATTATAATTATGGTAATAACAAATGTATTAATAATTAAATATGGAATGAAAATATATAAAGTAGGTATTTTAAATTATTCATCAAAAAATTTATTTAAAAAAATGTTTAATGCAATGAAAAACTAGATTAAACAATTTGAAAAAAATATATAAACGTGCTATACTTATTTCATGTCAATGAGGTGATTATTTTGAAGAAAATATCAAAAAAAGAAAATAAAAAAGATAAATTAAATAAAATAAAAAAATATGTTGGATTTAAAACATTAAAGAAAGATTTTATAGAATTTTTTAAGAGTTTTAAAACTTGGTCTAAAAGATATATGAGTACTAATATTTTATTTATGACATTTGTATTAACATCATTAATAAATGAATATTTAGTAAGATTTTTTACAGTAAAAAATTATTTTAATTTGAAACCTATAATAGCAGATTTAGCAGTCATTTTAATAATAGGTGCTGTAGGATATCTATTTAAACCAAAACACCAATTTAAATATTATTTTACATGGTCAATTATTTTTGTTGCTGATTGTGTAATAAATTCAGTATATTATACAAATTATTTATCATTCGCATCAATTTCACTTTTAAAATCATCAACTCAAGCAGTTGGAGTAAGTGATGCTATTGTAAAAAACATTATGGAAATAAAAGATTTTTTCTATGTATATCAAATAGTAGCTATGATATTTGTTCATAACTTTTTAAAGAAGAAAGGTTACTATGAAAAAGTATCTAAAATAGAAGTAGGAAAAGTAAGAGCAATTAATACTTTAGTTGTAGGAATCATTTTTATAGGACTATTCATATCAACATTAAAAGCAGTTGATATAAGTCGTTTAGGTAAACAATGGAATAGAGAATATATAGTAATGCAATTTGGATTATATACATATCAGTTAAATGATATAACATCAACATTAAAAGCAGAATTAAATCCTTTATTTGGATATGATGAAAGTGCTAAAGAATTTAGAGAATATTATGATACTAAAGAAGATAAATCAACAGTTAATAAATATACTAATATGTTTGAAGGAAAAAATGTTTTAGTAATACATGCAGAAAGTATTCAAAACTTTGTACTTAATACAAGTTTTAATGGAAAAGAAGTAGCGCCTAATTTAAAAAGATTATCAGAAGAAGGATTATATTTCTCAAATTTCTATTCAGAAGAAAGTGTTGGAACAAGTAGTGATACAGAATTCACATATAGTTCTTCATTACTTCCATCTACTAGAGGAACAGTATTCATGAATTATTTTGATAGAGACTATGTTACAACACAAAAACTATTAAAAGAAAAAGGTTATTATGTATTTAGTATGCATGGTAATAATTGTTCATTTTGGAATAGATCAGTAACACATAAAAGTTTAGGATATGATAAATTCTATTGCTATAAAAGTGCATATGATATAGATGAAACAATAGGATTAGGACTTAGTGATAAATCATTCTTTAGGCAATCAGTTCCAATAATAAAAAAAATAAAAGAAGAAAATGATAAATTTTATGGATTAATGATAATGTTAACAAATCATACACCATTTACAGATATTGATGCAGTAAGTGATTATGAAGTAAATTATAAATATCAAAAATATAATGAAGAAACAAAAGAATATGAAGAAGTGACTGTTCCATACATGGAAGGAACAGTACTAGGAAGTTACTTTAAATCAGTACATTATGCTGATGAAGCACTAGGTCAATTATTTGATGATTTAGATAAAGAAGGAATATTAGATAATACAGTGGTTATAATATATGGTGACCATGATAATAAATTAAAAAAATCTGAATATAATCGTTTCTATAATTATGATCCAGAAACAGATACATATCTAAAAAAAGGTGATGAAGGTTATACAGATGTTGATTATTACTTCTATGAATTAAATAGAAAAGTACCATTAATTATATGGTCAAAAGATAAAAAATTAAAAACAGAAGTAACTAAAGTAATGGGTATGATAGATGTACAACCAACAATAGGTAATATGTTAGGATTTAAAAATAAATATGCTTTAGGTAATGATATCTTTAGTATAGATGACAATGTAGTAGTTTTCCCAAGTGGTAATTGGCTTACAGATAAAATGTACTATAGTCAAAGTAGAGGAGAAGGAAAACTTTTAAACAGTGAAGAAACAGTAAGTATTGATTATATAGAAAAATATAATAAATATTCAGAAAAATTAATATCAATATCAGATGATATCATAGTATATGATATGATTAAAAAAACAGAGGAAAAAGAAAAATTAATAGGAGAAAATAAATGAAAAAGAGAAGATTAAAAATATGGCCTATAGTTTTATTAGTAGTATTTGTAATCTTAATATTATGTATAATAAATATTGTATCAAGTCTAAATAAAGGTAAGAAAATAAATACAGAAAATATTGATACAATAGAAAAATATAATTATAATTTAAAAACAAATGAAAATTCATATTATAAAAGCTTATTTAAAGAATTAAAACATGAATTAAATCAAAAAAATATAGATGAAGAAAAATATGCAACTATAATAAGTAAAATGTTTTTAACAGATTTCTTAAGTCTAAATCAAACTATAAATGCAAATGATATTGGAGGAACAGAATTTGTATATAGTGATTATAAAGAAACATTTATAAAAAAAGCAAAAGATACTATATATTCTTATGTAGAAAGCAATATCTATGGAAAAAGAAAACAAGAACTACCAGAAGTAAAAGAAGTAAAAATAAAAAATACAAAAAAATCATCATATACTAGTTCTAAAATAAATGATGAAGAAGCATACTATATAGAATGTGAGATAATATATAAAAAAGACTTAGGATATCAAAAAAATGCAAGCTTAATATTAGTTCATAATAATGAAAAATTAGAAATTGTAAGTATGAAATGAGAAAGTAAAATGAAAAAATTAATAGTAGAAAAAGTAGAAGATTATATATATTATCTTTTAGATAATAATAACAATAAATATAAAATAAATATGGAATTTTATGATATAAATTATAAAGTAGAAAAAAATGATATAATTTATATGGATGAACAATTACTAAAAGAAGATATGCTTAATTTTGGAGAATTAGAAAGTCCATATGGCAAAATAAAGAAAGACAAAGATATAATAGTTTTAAAAACAAAGAATAAAGATTTTTATCTAAAAAGAATTTATGGATAAAAAATTATTCTTTTTTTTTTAAACAAATTAAATAAGATAAAACAAAACTAGAGAATATAATAAATTAACAAAGGAGGGAGTTTATGCAAATACTAAATTATATTATAGAAAATAGATTAATTTTAATACCTGTTTTATATATAATAGGAGAATTTATTAAAAAAACTAAAATCTTAAATAATAAATGGATTCCAATAATATTAATGACAGTAGGTGTTATATTCTCATGTTTTATGGGAGGAGATAAAATTATAAACAATATTATACAAGGAGTTTTAGTAAGTGGTGTAACAGTACTTGGAAACCAAATAATAAAGCAACTTGAAAAAGGTGATACAAATGAAGTGTAGAATATTAAAAAGTGGTAATTGTTATATAACGCAAAAATATAATAATAATCATAAAGGAACAGATATAGTAGGATATAAAAATAATAAAAAAATAACAGATACTGTATTAGCTCATTCGAGTGGAACAGTAATAGATGTAAAGGTAGGAGAAAAAAATAATAAAGGTTCAAAAGGAATGAAATCATATGGAAATTATGTTCAAATAAAACATAGTAATGGATATACAACATTCTATGCTCATTTAGATAAAGTGTATGTAAAAAAAGGACAAAAAGTAAAAGAAAAACAAGAAATAGGATATATGGGAAACACAGGAAATTCATATGGAGCACATCTTCATTTTGAAGTTAGAAAAGATGAAAAATATAAAAATACTATAAACTCAGATAAATATTTAACAGAAAATATTCTAAAAAGAAAAATAAAATATAGAGTATATAGTAATACAGATAAAAGATGGTTTAATATAACAGAAGACGGAAAAACAGCAGGAAATTTAAAAAGTATAATAGGTGGAATTCAAATAGAAGTAGAAAATGGAGGAAAGGTAAAATATAGATCACATATAAAAAATGGTAATTGGTTAAGTGAAGTAACAAAATGGGATAATACAGACAATGGATATGCTGGAATAAAAGGAAAAACAATGGATTGCTTAAGTATAAAAGTTGAAGAAGGAATAATAACATATAGAGTTCATATAAAAGATAAATGGTTACCATGGGTAACAAAATATGGAACAAGTAAATATGATGAATATGCTGGTATATATGGAAAAGAAATAGATGGCATAGAAATAAAATTTAAATAAAGGGGGATTTTATGAAAAAATATAAAATATGTGTATATGCTATTTCCAAAAATGAAGAAAAATTTGTTAAAAGATGGGTGGAAAGTGTAAAAGATGCTGATGAAATCATAGTTTTAGATACAGGTTCAACAGATAATACGGTAAACTTATTAAAAGAATTAAATGTAAAAGTAATAGAAAAAGAAATAATACCATGGAGATTTGATGTGGCACGTAATGAAGCCTTAAAACTTGTAAGTCCAGATATAGATATATGTATATCACTTGATTTAGATGAAGTATTAGAACAAAATTGGAGGGAAAAATTAGAAAAAATATGGAAAAGTGATACAACAAGACTTAGATATAATTACAATTGGAAGTTAGATGAAAATAATAAACCACTTGTAAATTTCTATATAGAAAAAATTCATAGTAGAAATGATTATAAATGGACACATCCAGTACATGAAGTACTAGAAAATATAAATAATAATGAAAAATTTGAAACAACCGATGAAATAACTGTAAATCATTATCCAGATAATACTAAATCAAGAGGAAGTTATTTGAAATTATTAGAGTTATCAGTAAAAGAAGATCCTTATAATGATAGAAATATGCACTATTTAGGAAGAGAATATATGTACTATGGAAAGTGGAATGATTGTATAGATACATTAATAAAACATTTAAATTTAAAAAGTGCTACATGGAAAGATGAAAGATGTGCCTCAATGAGATTTATAGCACGTTCATATAAAAATTTAAAGAGATATGAAGAATCAAAAATGTGGCTTAATAAAGCAATAGAAGAAGCACCATATTTAAGAGATCCATATGTAGAAATGGCATTATTATTATTTGAATTAAAAGATTATAAAAATACTATATATTATTGTAATGAAGCACTAAAAATAACAAATCATCCTAAAACATATATAAATGAAGAATTTAGTTTTGATTCAACAATTTATGATATATTATCAATATCCTATTACTATTTAAATGATAGAGAAAAAGCTCTAGAAAATGTTGATAAGGCTATAAAACTAAATGATTGTGAAAGATTAAAAAACAATAAGAAAATATTCTTAGAAAAATAAAAATATTTTCTTTTTTTTAAATTTAATGTATAATCTAAAAGGGTGAATTAAATGGACAAGTTAATAATGATTAAATATGGTGAATTAACTACTAAAAAAGCAAATAGAAAAGTATTTATTAATTTACTAGAAAATAATATAAAAAATATCTTAAAAGATTTAGAATATAAAATAACAAAAGATAGAGTTAGAATGTATATTACATGTAGTAATAGCAATTTAGAAGAAATATTAAAAAGACTTAAAAAAGTATTTGGAATACATAGTATAGTTGTTGCTCATAAGGTAAATACTAATATAGAAGAAATAAAAGATAAATCTTTAGAAATTATAAATAAGGATTATAAAACATTTAAAGTAAATACAAAAAGAGCAGATAAAAATTTTGAAATTCATAGTATGGAATTCAACAATATAATAGGTGGATTTATACTTAAAAATACAAATTTAAAAGTAGATGTCCATAATCCTGATGTAATCCTTAATATAGAAATAAGAATAGAGGGAACATTTATTTATACAAATGAAATAAAAGGATTAGGAGGATATCCCGTTGGAATACAAGGAAAAGGTTTATTAATGTTAAGTGGAGGAATTGATTCTCCAGTAGCAGGTTATTTAGCTTTAAAAAGAGGTGTGGATTTAGAATGTTTATATTTTGAATCTCCTCCACATACAAGCATAGAAGCAAAAGAAAAGGTAATAAAACTTGCAAGTATTATAAATGAATATTCAGGTAATATAAAGGTTAATATAGTTCCATTTACAAAATTACAAGAAGAAATATATAAAAATTGTCCTGATAGTTATATTATTACCATAATGAGAAGAATGATGTATAGAATAGCAGAAGAAGTGGTAAAAAGAAAAAAAATAAAAGTTATAATAAATGGTGAAAGTATAGGACAAGTAGCAAGTCAAACACTTACTAGTATGACTGTTATAAATAATGTAACATCACTTCCTATAATAAGACCTGTTTCATGTATGGATAAATTAGAGATAATAGAAATAGCAGAAAAAATAAAAACTTATGAAACTAGTATATTACCATATGAAGATTGCTGTACTATATTCTTACCAAAACATCCAGTAATAAATCCATCACTTGAAAAGGCAATAAAATATGAAAATAGTTTTGACTATAAAAAATTAATAGAAGAATGTGTAAATAATATAGAAGTAATAACAAATTTAAAAGAAGAAAAATATAAAGAATATTTATAACCAAAAATTAACATAAAAAATATGTATTAAATTACCAAATGTACACAAGCTATAAGTGTACAGGAGGTGAATTAAATGAAAAATACAAATAAAATGGTAGTTCCAGGATCAAAAGAAGCTATCGAAAGAATGAAATACGAAATAGCTAATGAATTAGGTGTTACAATGGGACCTAATGCTACTAGCCGTGCTAATGGATCTGTAGGTGGTGAAATCACTAAAAGATTAGTTCAAATGGGTGAACAAAATTTAGGTGGAATGAATTACCAATCTAAATAATGACAGTGTAAACTGTCTTTTTTCTTTAAAAATAGTTATTATAAAAATGACAAAAATTACCTCTTATTATTATTTAAAACGTGGTTAGAATAATAGTAAAAGGTGGTGAATAAAATGACTAATAAGAGTTTAGTAGCTCCAAATTCAAAAGAAATTTTATCAAACATGAAATATGAAATAGCTAGAGAATTAGGTGTAACTTTAGGAGCTGATACTAGTTCAAGAATGAATGGTTCTGTTGGTGGAGCTATGACAAAAAGACTAGTTGAATTAGGAAAACAAAATTTAAGATAGATTTTTCTATCTTTTTAATTGCAATTTCTTTTTATTTATTATAAAATATTTATTAGAATAGGAAGAGTGATAATATGAATAAAAAGGGATTTGTAGCGTCTGCAGTACTTTATAGTTTATTATTACTCTTTTTAGCTTTAATATTAGGATTACTTGCTCTTCTATCAAATAGAAAAATGATATTAGATAGATTAAAAAATGATATAAAAGGAAATATAACAAAAGTAAAGTTATATGAAAAATATGATAATGGAGAAGTTATATATTATAATCCTGTAAAAGGAGAAATATGTTCTGATTATAGTGAAAATAATAGTAAAACAGGAGTAAAAGATGGATGTTTAAAATGGTATATATTTAATGATACAAGTAATAATGATACGGTAAATTTATTATTAGATCATAATATAACACCATTAGTACCATATAATTCAACTGATAATTCTGAAATGAAAGAAGTAAAAACAGCACTTGAAAGTGATACAAAAGATTGGAAAAATGAAGCAAGACTAATTACTGCAGAAGAAATAGCTCATATAACACAAGCAGATAAAATATTAAATTGGCAATTAAATAAAGAGTATTTATCTAATGCAACATACGAAGATAATAAAATATCATACTTTTATTTTAATGGTAAAGAAGGAACAGATAAGACATGGCGTACAAAATTATCAACTGAAAAAGGTAAAAATAGTTATGCATGGTTATTTGATTATACATATAATTGTACAAAGAGTGGATGTAATATAGAAGACAATGAAAAATATACAATATATAATGGTACTGCTACTAATTATGTGTTAGGATATTGGACAAGTGATGGTGCATATAAAAGAAGTGATGTTTCATGGAGTGTTCATCAAAATGGAATATTACATATTCAAGATAGTACAACTAATAATTACTATGGAGTAAGACCTGTAATAAAAATAGAAAAAAGTGGACTTACAACATATAGTGATGGAAGTATTGTATATTATAATCCAGTAAAAGGAAAAAGATGTATAGATTATGATGAAAATAATAGTAAAACAGGAGTAAAAGAAGATTGTTTAAAATGGTATATATTTAATGATAATAAAGATAATAGTTCGGTAAATATGTTACTAGATCATAATACAACTGGAAGTGTAGTATGGAGTTCAATAGATAATACTGAAATGAAAGAAGTTAAAACTGCGTTAGAAAATGATACAAAAAATTGGGTAAATAAAGCAAGGCTAATAACAGTAGATGAAGTTGCTAAAATAACAAAAGCTGATAAGATACTAAAATTTGATTCAAAAAAAATTTTTAAAAGACCTGTTACAGATTATGAAAAAGAAATGTCTTGGTTTTATTTTGATGGACAAGGATCAACATATGAAGAGTGGCAGACGCAAGTAGCAAATAAGACTGCAAAATCAAAATATACATGGTTATTTGATAATTTAAAAGAATGTACAGATTATGGATGTAATAAAGAAGGAGACAATTTAGGCTACTGGACAAGTAATGCCATAACAGGCTATACATCAACATCTGTATGGTATATTTATTCTCACGGAATGTTAGGCGGAGGAAATTCAACGGTAGGTACATGGAACGGAGTAAGGCCTGTAATACAAATAGAAAAAACAAAATTAACAGAAAAAAATTGAATATTCTTATGATTATACAGGTGGTGAACAAACATTTGTAGCACCTGTAAGTGGAAAGTACAAAATAGAATTATGGGGTGCACAAGGTGGAAATACATTTGATGAAACTACAAGTGGTGGTTTAGGAGGTTATGTAAGCGGAATTATTAATTTAAAAAAAATGATATTATATATATATATGTTGGACAACAAGGAACTAATTTAAGTAATAATAAAAATTTTAATGGTGGTACATCTGATACTGGTGGATGGAATGGTGGAGGTACTGAATATAAAGATGGCGTAGCAAGGGCTGCAGGCAGATTAAACGGCTATGGTGGTTCAGGAACTTTAGGTGGAACACAAACAAGTTCAGCTAGCTCACAATTATCACCATATAGTGCTTCAAAATTTGGTATAGCAAATGGTGGTTGTACAGGAGGTAACGGTTATTATGCTGGTGGAGGAGCTGCTTGTGCTTCTGGCTCAGGTGGTGGTTCTTCATTTATTTCAGGACATGAGGGATGCAATGCTATATCATCAAGTTCAACAGAGTCTAACATAATTCATACAGGGCAATCAAAACACTATTCGGGATTGTATTTTACAAATACAGTAATGATAGATGGAAATGGTTACAATTGGACTAACGTAGTTGGTAAAACTATTGTAAAGATGCCAAGTCATGATGGAAAAACTACTATGATAGGAAATAATGGAAATGGATATGCTAAAATAACATATTTAGAAGAATAAAAATTGTACTTATATACAGTAAATAAAAAGATAAAATTATCTTATGATAGGTGAATTTTTATATTCACTTTCAATAAGTTGAATTTTATCTTTTTCATTTAATATACTAGCATAACAACAAGTAGCTCTAAATTCTATATCTAGCATTTCAGATTTAATACTAGAAAAATTAGTAATAAGAGGAATAGATATATCTTTTTTAATAAAATTCAAATATTTTTGACCAGTAGTAGAAAAACCTAATACCCTTATGTATTCAATATCTTTAAATTTTAAAGCCTCATCTTTAGTAAAATTACATAAAATATGATTAAACATTCTATTTAATTTATTATATGTATATCTTTTAGTTTTAACTTTTAAAATAAATTCATTTAAATTCTTAGAACCAATAATATATTTTTTAAGTCTATTTTCAATACCCTCATCAACTGTTTGATAAATAGATAAATCATTATCAGTTAAAATTTTATATTTTAATAAGGAAAAATAATTTTGATTAGAAATATCATGATTTATATAATCTAAAGTAATATTTGGAACATAAGAAGAAATATCTTCATTATTTTCTAAAGCATATCTAATACTACTAGC
The DNA here is from genome assembly GCA_934130005.1 of uncultured Bacilli bacterium. Taxonomy (GTDB): domain Bacteria; phylum Bacillota_I; class Bacilli_A; order RF39; family UBA660; genus OMSK01. Next base: position 39,151 of record CAKOXD010000002.1, on the reverse strand, counting down.
ACTAGTAATTCCTTCATTTAAATCAAGACTATTATAATCATTATTTCTTTTAATACTAATAGGTTTAATTTTACTATCAGATAATAATATTTCTCTTATATAAGATAAAGCTAAGATATCATTAGGTTTATCTATTTTTTTACCACTAATATTATATAAAGCTTTAGATAAAGCAGTAGGGTAATTTATGCCACTATCAATATATTCTTTAATAAGTTTATTATATTTTTTATTATTAATTTGAATATTAGCAAGTTCAGTTAGTTTTTCTATATTGTTAGTTTCACTACCAAAAACAATAGAATCAACATTTAAATTATTTAAAATTTCTATAGAAGCATGAGCAAATTTATCAGCACTTTCGCTAGCAAATACATAAGGAAGCTCAATTACAATATCAACACCATAATAAAGAGCAATAGAAGTTTTATCCCATTTATTAATGATACTAGCATCTCCTCTTTCAGTAAAATTACCACTCATAACTAAAATAATAACATGATCTTTAAATAATTCTTTTACCTTTTCTAAATGATACAAATGACCATTGTGAAAAGGATTATATTCACAAATAATACCAACACTTTTCATAATACCACCTGTATTAATAATAACATATTTTAGTTGAAAAAAACAAATTAATATGTTATACTTAGACCGAGGGATAATATGATAATTGATTTAACAAGATTAAAAAATGATATAGATAAAGAAATTATAATAAATGAAATATATTCATTTAGTGATGAATATATTAAATCAAGTGGTATTTTAAAATTAGATAATGTAGATATAAATGGAAAAATAACCAAAAATAGCTTAAATGAATTAATGATTTATCTTGAAATAAAAGGTATTATGGTATTACCATGTGCTAGAACATTAAAACCAGTTGACTATAAATTTGAAACAACAATAGATGGTAATTTAGAAGAAATAATGCAAGAAATTAGCGAAAATGACAAAAAAATTGAAAATTCTATTGATATTTTACCAATAATATGGGAAAATATATTAATGGAAATTCCCATGAGAGTTATAAGTGAAGATGCTTCAAATATCGAATTAAAAGGAGATGGATGGAGACTTATAACAGAAGAAACAAAAGAGGATATTAATCCTGCATTTCAAAAGTTAAATGAATTATTTGAAGAAAAGTGAGGTGTTAACATGATAAGATTAGATATTCAATTATTTGCAGTTCCTTTTAGAAAAACTAGTAAAACTAGTAAAAGAACACGTCGTACTCATTATAAAATAAGTGAAAATGGAACAACTACTTGTCCAAAATGTGGTGCTACTGTAAGACCACATAGAGTATGTAAAGAATGTGGAACTTACAAAGGAAAAGAAGTTATAAAGAAAGAAGCAGCTGAATAAGCTGTATTTTTTTTTATAAATGTGTTATTATTATTATAGGTGATGGTATGAAAAAGGGATTTACATTAATAGAAATAGTAGCTGTAATAGCAGTTGTATCAATACTACTTGTAATATTAACTCCTTATTTATTAAACTCGGTAAATAATAAAAAAGATGAAGTAAGTAATGTAGCAAAAAAAATGATATATGATGCGGCAGATATATATATAAAAGATAATAATGAAATATATACTAACGATGAAGGCGCAACTTATTGTATTAAACTAGAAACATTAGTTAATAGTGGTAAATTAATGAATCCTGTAAAAGATATGAAAAAAAATAAAGAAGTACCACTTAATTATTATGTAAAAGCAACAGTAAATAGCTATAATCAATTTGATTATGAACTTGTTGATAATAAAAGCTGTGATGAAAAACTTCCTATGTCAATTTCATATAAAATGGATTCACAATATGAAAAAATAAAAAAAGTTACAATAACATATCCAGAAGGAAACTATATAAAAAAATATAAAATTATAAGCGGAGAAACAGAAGAAAATATAGAATTAAATAAAGAAATAACTATCACTGATTCTGAAATAAGCTTTAACTTTAAAAGTAATGGAAAAATAGAAGCAATTTTATTAAATGGGACAACTAATGATGAAATTATAAGGAAAACAATTAATATAACAAAAGTAGATAATACTAGTCCAAAAGTTACTAGCTCAAAAATTGATAAATTAGGAAAAATTGTATATACAATATCTGATTCAGAGTCAGGACTAAAAGATTATTGTATAAATAATACAAATTCTACTGATGATTGTGAATGGGTTAAAATAAATAATTATCCATTAATATATACATTTACTTATACAGCTTCTAAAGTAAATAATTACTATATACATATAAGAGATAAATTCGATAATACATTTATATCACAAACACCAGTAAAAATAACAAATTCAAATTTATGTCAATATGATGTTAATAAAACATGGACATTTGATTATACAGGTAGTGAACAATCGTTTACGGTACCATGTACAGGAAACTATAAAATGGAAACATGGGGAGCACAAGGTGGTTCTTATGATAATTCTTATCATGGTGGATATGGTGGATATTCAACAGGTAATATAATTTTAAAAGAAAATCAAAAATTATATGTTAATGTAGGCGGTCAAGGAATAGAATTACAAGGTGGTTACAATGGTGGTGGAACTGTAACTGATGGTAATCTAGGAAGAGCTGGAGGTGGGGCAACTCATATTGCAACCAGCACAGGATTATTAAAAAATTTTGAAAATAATCTTTCTAATCTTATAATTGTGTCAGGGGCCGGAGGAGGAGCTGCACAAAGAGGTGAAGGTTATGGAGATGGAAATGGTGGATCTGCCGGTGGATATTTAGGTAGTAATGGTGAATCCGTGAATCATACAAACGGATATGGATATGGTTATGGAACAGGTGGATCACAAAGTATTGGTGGACATATTGTTTGGATAGCAGGAACAACAAATATATCAAGTGCACAGTTAACATATTCATATGGACTATTTGGAATTGGTAGAGGTACTAATGAAGGCGCTGCATATGCAACAGGTGGAGGAGCTGGATTCTATGGTGGCGGAGGAGCATTCCACGGTGGAGCTGGAGGCGGATCTGGATATATAGGAAACTCTTTATTATCAAATAAAGCAATGTATTGTTATAATTGTGCTACATCAAACGATTCATCAACAAAAACTATAAGTACAACAAATGTATCAAGCAGTGCAACAGCTAATTATGCAAAACAGGGTAATGGATATGCTAAAATAACATATTTAGGTGATTAAATTGAAAATAAATAAGAAAATATCTTATTTGTTTTTTCTTTATATTTATTAATAAAACTTTACTTAAATTGTAAATTTTGTTATACTCTATTAAGTAGGTGAAAATAAAAATGATTAGTAAAATAAAAGAACTATTTAAATATCAACAAATTAGATTTTTATTTGTAGGTGGATTAAATACAATAGTTGGGTATGGTAGTTTTGCCTTATTACTATTAACAGGAATGAACTACTTACTAGCTAACACAATTTCATATATAATAGGAGTAATTCATAGTTACATATGGAATAGAAAATTTACCTTTAAAAGTAAAAATAAATCAATATTAGAAATAGTTAAATTTGTATTAGTATATGTAGTAAATTATTTAATTGGATTATTATCACTATATATACTAGTTGATATATTTAAAATAGATAAATATATAGCAGGAGCACTAAATTTAATTATAACAACACTTATAAGTTGGTTTGGACATAAATATTTTAGTTTTAGACAAAAAGGTGAATAAAATGAAAAAATTTATAAAAAAAAATAAAAATATATTAATATGTATAGGATTATTCTTAATATATTTTATCTTTTTATTAGCATTTAAAAATAGTGAATTTTTTACTGATGAAGGAGATAATATGTTAGGTGGTATGACTATTGCAAGAGGTGGACATATATATAATGAATTTCCATCACAACATATGCCATTTATGTATTATATAATGAGTATATTTTCATTTATTGGAATAAAAGGAACAATACCTCTTAGATTATGTTTTTATGCTTTATTATCACTTATATTTGTATTTATATATATAAGATATAATAAACATATAGGTAAAATGCCACTTATTATATATCCCATTATTTATATATTTACACTTGCTAATTATAGATTTGGACATAATGTATTAGCAGATCATATAGAAGCACAATGTTTAGTAATATTATTTTTAGAAACATATTTATTTTATAAAAACAAAAAATTATTAAAACATAGTGAATTAATAATAGGACTATCAATTTTTATATCAATTTGGTCTGCATTTGTATCTGTAATACCTATATTAGTTATAATTGTTACTTTATTTACAATTGATATTAAAAACTATATAAAAGAACATAAAAAAATAAAAGGTTATTTAAAATGTTTCATAAAAAAATATTATAAAGTACTAATATTTAGTATAATACCATTTATAATAGCTTTAATACCAATTATAATAAATGGAAACTTAAAAACATTTTATACACAAGCATTTTATATAAATATGAAAATATATCCAAAATATAATTTCTATTCATCAAATATCATATTAACATCACTCAAAACAATATATAATTATATAAATTATAATTTAGAATTAATAAAAAATTTAAGATATGATTTAACATTAATTGTTAATTTAGTATTCTTAGTGATGAACGTATTTTTTATAATAAATTATAAAAAAAATAATATAGTTACTATATTATTACTTATATTTATTTTAATGAGTGGAAATAGAGGATTTAGTGATTTTCATGCTATTCCATATTTTGCTTTAAGTATAATTTCATTTCTATTAATATATAAAAAAATAGACAAAAAAATATATTATGCATCAATAATATTAATATTAATTATATTAGGATTTAGATATTTTCCATTAACAGAAAATGCTTTAAAAAAATCTAAAAAAATAGATAATAAAATAGATAAAAAAATATCTAATGATTATATATATTATTATAACTTAGAAACATATAGATATGTTGATTCAAATATTTTGCCAGCAAGTAAATATACAACTATAGTACCTTGGTTTTCAGAATTATATGAAATAGATATAATAAAAGATTTAGAAAAAACTAAACCTAATATTATTTATTATGAACCATCTAGTGGAGTATGGGGATATGAATATCAAAAATTTGCTAAAAAAATGGATAAATATATAAAAGAAAATTATATATTTGTTTCAAAATATAGATTTTGGATATTAAAAGATAAAAAAGAAGAAATAGAGAAGAAATTAAATATTAAAATAGCAGATTACACAACATCATATAATAAATTATTTGTTTTAAATCCTATAATGGAAAATACAAAAATAGAGCAAACATTTAAAGCAGAAAAAGATGTATTAGAATCTATAGAAATAAGGTTTAAAACATTTAAAAAAATAAATTACTCATTAGTTAAATTATCTATATTGGATGAAGAAAATACAATAAAAGAAATAACTATAAGTGCAGAAAAATTAAAAAATGAAAAATATTATAAATTTAATTTAAATAATTTAAACTTAATAAAAAATAAAACTTATAAAATAAGAATTGAAAGTATAGGATCTAATAATTATGACAAAATAACAGTTTATTGTACAAAAGATAATGATAATTTTGATAATAATCATGCCATAATAAATGGAATAGAAAAAAAATATGATTTAGATATGAATATGTATTATAAAGGAGTTTAGTATGAAAAAAATTAGTATTATGGTTCCTACATATAATGAGGAAGAAAATGTAGAATTATTACATGAAAAAATAGTAGAAGAATTTAAAAATAATTTACCAAATTATAAATATGAAATTTTATTTATAGATAATAAATCAAAAGATAAAACAAGAGAAAAGATAAGAAAAATATGCAAAAAAGACAAAAATGTAAAGGCAATATTTAATGCTCAAAATTTTGGGCAATTTAATAGTCCGTATTATGGATTAACAAAAACAACAGGAGACTGTACAATAAGTATGTGTGCTGATTTTCAAGATCCAATTGAAATGATTCATAAATTTGTAAAAGAATGGGAAAATGGTTATAAGATTGTAATTGGAATTAAAACTAAAAGTAAAGAAAGTAAAATAATGTATTTCTTTAGAAGTGTTTATTATAAACTTATAAAGAAATTCTCTGATGTAGAACAAATAGAACATTTTACAGGATTTGGGTTATACGATAAAGATTTCATTAAAGTTTTAAGTGAACTAAAAGACTCACAACCATATATGAGAGGAATAGTAGCAGAACTTGGATATGAAAGAAAAGAAATAGAATACGTACAAGCTAAAAGATTATATGGAAAAACAAGCAATAATTTTATGAAATTATATGATGCTGCTATGCTTGGAATAACTTCATATACAAAAGTTGGAATGCATATAGCTACATTATTAGGTTTTGCAATGTCTATCATATGTATTTTAGTAGCAATCATATATTTTATATTAAAATTATTATTTTGGAATAGTATACCAATTGGTATAGTACCAATAATAATTGGAATGTTTTTTATAGGTGGAGTTCAATTATTCTTCGTAGGATTCTTAGGGGAATATATTGTAAATATAAATGCAAGAGTAATGAATAGACCACTTGTAATAGAAGAAGAAAGAATAAATTTTGATGGAGAATAATTATGAAGAAAATAATTAATTTTATAAAAAAACACGAAAAAATATTATTTTTAAGTATATTAACAATATTTTGTATTGTTTTCTTTTCAAGCTATTTTTTTACAACATTTCCATATTCACAAGGGTGGGGAGAATTTTATGCTGATTTAGTATTTGATGGTAAAATTCCCTATAAAGATTTTTATTATTATTTACCACCATATAATTTAATTTTAGATTGTATATTTTGGAAATTATCTTTTGGACACTTTATTATATATTGCTTGTTTAGGTTTGCTGAGAGAATAGTAATGATATGGTTAATATATTTGCTATTATGCAAAATATTTAAACCTAGATTTGCTTGCATAGGTACATGTGTTGGAACAGCAATGTTTGGAGCAACAGTTTTTGATATAATAGGTGATTATAACCAAACATCATTATTACTTTCGATTGTTTTAACTATTATATATTTCAAATATGTAGAAAACCTAAACAGTAGCTTAAAAAAACAATATAAGTATTTATTCATTGCAGGTATTGTTATTGGACTATCATTTACATTAAAACAACCATTATTTGTAGCAGAATCATTAATATTTTTTACATTAATAACACTAGTATTTATATTAAATAAAAAAAAGAATTATATAAAAAGCTTAGGAATTTCTATTCTAGGTATAATTATACCTATTGCTTTAATATCAATTATATTGATATTAAATAATGCATTTATTCCATTTATAAACCAGGTATATTTAGGTGCAAGTGGAAAAGGTGGAATTTCAAACATTTTACTCGTATTAATAAAAGCTTGCTTAAAATATAAATTTATATTATTATCGTCATCAATAATCCTTTGCATGTTATTAAATAACAAGAATATAAAAGATAAAAAATATATAACTTTAAGTTCTATTCTATTAGTTATGATTACTTTTGGTGCTTTTTTTGAATCAAAAGTTGAAACAATTGATAAAATAGTTAATACTACATTTGGGTTAGCAAATTTATGTATATTAGCTATATTAATTATTATTGATAAATTCTCTTCAAAAAAACATGATAATTCAATACTAATGTCAATTATTTATGTTGGAATATTCTTACTTAATATTTTTGTATTAATATTTAAAACTTCAATATCAACTTATATATTTAATAATACAGAAGCTTTTGCTTTATTAAATGATTTATGTGTGTTATCAATATTAGGAACAATTTTTATGATTTTCTATTATTTATATAATTATAATAAAAATAAGAATTTAAATTTATTAAAAATGGTTTTTGTATTAGCAGGCGGATTAGTTTATGAATATGCCATGGCTATGGGAGCAACCGATACCGCTCATAATGCAGGATCAATAATTATAATTTCAATAGTCATAACTATGTTATTAGAAAAATTTTATAATAAAAATATTTTTATAAAATATTTAACAATTACAGTTTCTTTATTTATTATAGTAGGAGTAACATCACAAAAAATAACAAATGCTTATGCTTGGTGGGGATGGAGTGAATCAGTTACAGATAGTAAAAAAAGTTATTCTATAAATGTACCCGGGTTAGAAGGTTTTAAAACAACAAAAGATAAAAAAGAAATGTATGAAGAAATGTATAAAGTATTGAAAGAAAATTCAAATGATAAAAGTGTAATATATGGATTTCCATATATAAAAATATTTAATGTTTTATTAAAAAATACAAATATGAATACCTTTGTTCCTGTCCCTTGGTATGATGTTTGTTCCGATGAATATGCAATAAAAGATGCAAAGAAATTAAAAAACAACCCACCAGATATAATAATATATAATGATATTCCAAATGCATTGGAAGCACATGAAACTATTTATAGAAATGGAAAACAGTTAGGTCAAAGAAAAATAATTGAATGGTTAAAAAATGAGATAAAAAATGAAAAATATATATTAATAGGACAATATGATAATATTTACATATATAAATTAAAAAATGAAGAAAAAATAAATTATAAATATATCAAAGATAAAGATGCAGATAATAATATTTTAATTAAAGAAAGTGATAAAAATGAATAAATGCAGATATAAAAAAATATTTTTTATAGTTGGATTTATATTTATAATAATTTTCTTTTTATCTCTTATCTTATCTCATGGAGAAACTTTAAAACATTATTTATTTGCAGATACTAAAGATACATTTATGGACTTTTTTAACTCATTATATGATACAATTGGTAGAAAACCTTATGAAAGAGGAGTTATCTATCCTCCTATCTGTTATTTAATTTATTTTATATTTTTAAGAATGATACCAATAGAACAATTAACCGTAAGTGCCCGAGAATTTAGAATGTTGCAAGGACCTACATATGCTTTTTTCATCTATTTTTTAATAACCTTTTTGGCATTTATATTCTTAACAAGAAAAATGAAGAAAGGAAAAGAATTAGAAAAAAATCTATTTACTCTTTTAATGATATTTTCAGTGCCATTTTTATTTGCATTTGAAAGAGCTAATATAATATTTTTATCTTTAATATTATTAATGTTTTTCTTTATATTTAAAGATTCAAATAATAAAATATTAAAAGAATTATCATTAGTTAGTTTAGCATTTTCTGCAACAGTAAAAATATATCCGGCAATATTTGGAATTGTTTTATTAAAAGAAAAACGTTATAAAGAAATATTTAGAGTAATAATATATGGATTAATATTATTCTTTATACCATTTTTATTATTTGGTGGATTAACAGAATTTTCAACATTTTTTCATAATTTAACTAATACAACAAATGATTTTCAACAAAGTTTAGTTATAAATAAATTGAATTTTATGGCAGTAGTTGATTTAATTATAAATAAATTAAATTTAAAAAGTAATATTGTACCAACAATATTCAAAATAATATATGTATTTGTTATATTAATAAGTTGTGTAAACTCTCTTGTTACAAAAAGTAATTATAAAAGGGTGTTATTATTAACTCTACTTATGATTATTGTTCCGGGAATTAGTTTTACATATACGGCTATTTTTCTAATAATTCCTGTAATTATGATGATAGATGATGAAAATAAAAAAACAAGTATTGATTATATATATTTAATATTATTAATTCTAATAATGTTTCCAAATCCAATTTGTTTATTTGAAAATGGAGATGTTAATCATTTCTTTACAAAAGTATCATGGAATACAATGATTATGTCTACTTGTATTATAATAATGACATTCATGCTAAATATAGAAATAATAATTAATATAATAAAACAAAATAAAAAGAAATTAATTGACAATTAGTATATTATTTATATATAATAAGCATTAGGTGATTAAATTGGAAATAAATTGTAAACATAAATTATTATATAATTATGGATATATGAAAAAACTAGGATATAGATTTCATACAGTTACAACAAAAGGAGATTCAGAGTATAGAAGTTTAAGATGTATATCATGTGGTAAAGAATTCAAAGCTAAAAAAAATGATTTTCTATTTGAAAAAGAAGATAATGTTATTAATCATTCAGATTTTAATAGCTTTAATGAATTATTCAATTTATATAATGAAGATTCAATAAATGGCGAAATAGAAAAAATAGAAAAAGTCAAAAAGAAAGTATATCAAAAATAAACTTTCTTTTTTTGTTAAATTGACATCTAATTAATATAAAGATATAATTGTATTACTTAAATTAATTTTAAAAGAAGTAGAAAGTGGTACTAATTATGCAGAAAATAATATATAACTTTTTAAAAAGAATTTTAGATATAATAGGAGGAATAATAGGATGTATTCTATTAATTCCAATGACAATAATAATAAAAATAATATCTATAATTAATAAAGATTATGATTCAATATTTTTTACACAAGATAGAATAGGAAAAAATGGAAAAATTATAAAAATATATAAATTTAGATCAATGATACCAAATGCAGAAAAAGTATTAGAAGAATTAATGGAAAAAGATCCTAAAATAAAAGAAGAATATTTAAAAAATAAAAAGCTTGAAAAAGATCCTAGAATAACTAAGATAGGATGGATAATAAGAAAATACTCAATAGATGAATTTCCACAACTTATAAATGTATTAATAGGGAATATGACACTAGTAGGACCAAGACCATATTTATTAAGAGAAAAAATAGATATGGGAAAATATTATGACTATGTAATAACATGTAAACCAGGTATAACAGGATTGTGGCAAGTTAGTGGAAGAAGCGATATAAGCTTTAAAAATAGATTAAAATTAGATGAAAAATACGCTAGTGAAAAAAGCATAAAATTAGATATAACAATTTTACTAAAAACATTTAAAGCAGTATTAGGAAAAAAAGGAGCAAAATAATTGACTAAAGGTCAATTTTTTTAATATGACCTTTCTTGACTTTAAATAGACAAAAAAGGTATAATAAAGATATTAATCGGAGGTATATATGAAAGTAGCAATTGTACATGATTGGCTTACAAATATGGGTGGAGCAGAACAAGTAATACTTAATTTTAAAGAAGTATATAAAGATGCACCTATATATACAAGCTTTTATAACAAAGAAAAAATGGATCCTAAATTTAAAGAATTTGATATAAGAACAAGTTTTTTACAAAAGAAAAAACCAGTAACAAATCATAAAAAATATTTTCCTTTAATGCCATTAGCATTTGAAAAATTTAATATGAATGATTATGACGTAGTTATAAGTAGTACAACATGTTGTGCTAAAGGAGTAATAACAAAACCAGAAACAATCCATATCTGTTATTGTAATACACCAATGAGATATGCATGGGAAATGAGAGACGAATATACAGATGGAATGGGTAAAATAAAGAAAAAATTAGTCGAAATATTAATTCACTATATGAGAATATGGGATGTAGCATCATCGAATAGAGTAGACTACTTTATAGCAAACTCAACAGCAGTAAAAAATAGAATAAAAAAACATTATAGAAGAGATGCAACCGTAATAAATCCACCTGTTAGATGTAGTAAATTTAATATATCTAACATAGACAAGGATTATTATTTTGTGGTATCAAGATTAGTAAGTTATAAAAAATTTGATTTAGCTGTACAAGCATGTACTGAATTAAATAAAAAACTAGTTGTAATAGGAGAAGGACCAGAATTAGAAAAATTAAAAAAACTAGCTGGAAAAACTGTAATATTTATGGGTAGACAACCAGATGAGGTTGTTCAAAAATATATGAGTGAATGTAAAGCACTATTATTTCCAGGAGAAGAAGACTTTGGCATTGTACCAGTAGAAGCAATGGCATGTGGAAGACCTGTAATAGCATACAAAAAAGGCGGAGTTTTAGACTCAGTAGTAGAAGATAAAACAGGAGTATTCTTTAAAGAACAAACTGTGGATTCATTAAAAGAAGCAATATTAAGATTTGAAACAATGAAATTTAATAAAGAAGAAATTAGAAAACATGCTCTAAAATTTGATGAAAAAGAATTTAGAAAAAATATAGAAAATTTTGTAAAAAAAGTTAGTGAACAAAATGAAAATAGCAGTAGATGCTAGAATGTTAAAAATGTCAGGTATTGGAGCATATATAAGTCATTTAATGGAAAATAATTTATATTCTATTGCACTTGGAAATAGAGAAGATTTATTAAAAGAAAATGTAGAAGAAATAATAGATTTCAATGAAGATATATATGGAATAAAAGAACAAATTAGATTTCCATACAAAAAATTAAGAAAGTTAAAACCAGATATATTACATGTACCACATTATAATGTACCAATATTTTATAGAGGAAAAATGGTAGTTACAATTCATGATTTAACACATTTAGTATTACCAGAATTTCTTCCAAATAAATTTGCTAAAATATATGCAAAAATAATGCTTAAAATAGCAATTAAAAAAGCAGAAAAAATACTTACAGTATCAGAAAATACAAAAAAAGATTTAATAAAATACTTTAAAGTAAAAGAAGAAAAAATAGAAGTAATATATATAGGAACAGGAGATAACTTCAAAGAAGAAAAAAAGAGTGAATATAGTTATTTATATGAAAAATATAATATAGATAAAAAAGATAAGATTTTAATGTATGTAGGAAATTTAAAACCACATAAAAATTTAGAAAGACTTCTAGAAGCATTTAGTATGCTTGAAAATCAAAAAAAATATAAACTTATACTAGTAGGAAAAGCATTTAGTAATTATAGTAATATAATAAAAAGAGAAGAAGAATTAAACATAAAAGATTATATAATTCATACAGGTATTGTTGATGATAAAGAACTAGTAGATTTATATAATTTAGCTGATTTATTTGTTTTTCCATCACTATATGAAGGATTTGGACTTCCAGTTATAGAATCTTTAGCGTGTGGAACACCAGTTATCGCATCAAATGTATCATCAATTCCAGAAGTAGGTGGAAAAGTAATAGGATACTTTGATCCAAGAAATGTAGAAGAAATAAAAGAAAAAATAGGAGAATATACAAATAAAAAAATAACAAAAGAAGAAAAAGAAAAATATAAAAAGAGAGCACAGAAATTTGATTGGAAAAAAACAGCCTCTAAAACTAAAAAAATAATAAATAATTTGTAAGGATGGTAATATGAAAAAAAATTGGAAATTAGTTTTATGTTATATAGTAATATTTTGTTATATTGTATTAGGAAATGCTATGACATTTAATCTAGGAAATAGATTACCAGTTAAAGTAGCAGAACTAATTTCCATAGTTTTAATATTTACATTATTACTAAAAAAAGAAGAAAAATTTAAAATCTCCAATTTTAATTTTAAATTACTGATATGGCTTTTAATAGGATTTGTATCTCTTTTAATAAATACAATAAGATTTAGTTATTCAATAGGAAGCATGCTATATGGATTACTTTATTCAGTTAGAATAGTTCATTTAATGCTTCTATGTAGTTTAATAAAAGAATACTTTAAGGAAAATAAAATAGAAATAAAAAAAATATTTGATTTTATCATAAATTGTTATATTGCTGTATGTATAATAGGATTTGTTCAATTAATATTTTTTCCAAAAGCATATGACTTTTATGAAATATTTTATAATTTAGGAGTATATTTTCCAAATGCAGATCCACATGTTGGAAGACTTATATCAACATATTTTGATCCTAACTATTTAGCAGCTTGTCTTTTAATTCCAACAATAATAACATTAATATATTGGGATAAATATAATGAAAAAAAATACTTTATAAAATTTTTAATTATATCTTTAACAATAATATTAACAGTATCAAGATCTGGATTACTAGGATATGTAATAACTGTTTTCTTGTTTACTTTAAGTGGATTAAAATTAGAACAAGGAAAATTAAAGTATAATAAAAAAACGATAATATTATTCTTATCAATAATGATAATGTTTGTTATATCGTTAAAGTCAGGAAATGTTAGAGTAGTAAATAGAATAACAAACTCAGTAAGTGATAAATCAACATATTATAGATTTGATAACTGGGAATACAGTATGGACATTATAAAAGACAATAGTTTAATAGGTGTAGGTTATAACTTAATAGGAACATATTCAGATGTTAATTTAGATATAAAAAGAGGAGAATCTGTAAAATATGGAAGTGATTCATCACTATTACTAATAATGATGACAACAGGTATAATAGGATTTATATATTTTGCTATAATAACATTAAAATATATAATAAAAAATATAAGATTAAGAAAAAAAAATATAGTATATTTAATAAGTCCAATAATTTTAATTTCAGCACTCATTTGTTGTAATTTTAATAATGTACTATTTTATACATTATGGATGTTTCCAGTACTATTAATAATTAATTTACTAGAAGGAGAAAAAAATGAAAATTGGAATAGATGCTAGACCACTTACAGAAAAAAAAGCAGGAATAGGTACATATTTAAATGAAATATTAAAAGAATTAAATAATATTGATAAAGAAAATGAATATTATCTTTATTCAAATAAAAAAATAGTACTAGATTTTAAACTAAATAGTAATTTTAAAATATGTGAATATAACTATAAAATAGGGACATTCTTTATACTTTATAAAATATATAAAATAATAAAAAAAGATAATATTGATATATTTTGGGGTACAGAACACTGCTTACCTAGAAAAAAAGAAAATATAAAATATTTATTAACAATACATGATTTAGCTCTAAAAAAGATGCCAAATGTAGGAAAATTTATAAATGTATTGATTCAAAATTTTATATTAAAAAAATCTTGTTATAATGCAGATAAAATAATAGCAATTTCTAAAAGTACAAAAAAAGATTTAATAGAAATATTAAATGTAAATGAATCAAAAATAAAAGTAATATATCCAAGTGGTAATAAATCATATAAATATGAATTAAATAAAGAAGAGGAAAAAGAAATAGAAAAAAAATATAAAATAGAAAAAAATAAATTTTTATTTTTTCTGAGTACTATAGAACCAAGAAAAAATGTAATAACACTAGTAAAAGCATTTGAAAAACTAAAAATAAAAAATAAAGATTTAAAATTAGTAATATCTGGGGGACTAGGTTGGAAATATAAAAAAACATTAAAAATAATAGAAAAATCAAAATATAGGGAAGATATAATTTTAACAGGATATATAAATAATTTAGAAAAAGAATATTTTTATAAAAATGCAACTTGTTTTGTTTATCCATCATTATATGAAGGATTTGGACTTCCTATATTAGAAGCTATGAATAATAAGCAAATAGTAGTAACTGCAAATAATTCATCATTAAAAGAAGTAGGGGGTTCAGCAGCTCTTTACTATAATGATGCAAAAAATGTAGAAAATTTAGAAAAAATAATAAATAAAACTATAAATTTAAATGAATCAGAACGAAAAGAAATAATTAAATTAGGAGAAGAACAAGTAAAAAAATTCTCATATAAAAAATGTGCTAAAGAAATAAATGATTTAATTAAAAGTATGTAGGTGATAAAATGGACAAGGTATCAATTGTAATTCCAACTTATAAAAGGGTAGAAGAATTAAAAAGAGCACTTTTAAGTGCTATTAATCAAACATATAAAAATATAGAAATAATTGTTGTAGATGATAATTCAAATAATAAAGAAATAAGAAGCCAAGTAGAAGAATTAATGAAAAATTATCCTAATGTTAAATATATAAAAAATAAAGAAAATAAAGGTGGCGCACTAAGTAGAAATGAAGGAATAAAAAATGCAACAGGGAAATTTATTTCATTTTTAGATGATGATGATGAAATATATAAAGATAAAATAGAAAAACAAATGAATTTGTATAAAAAATTAAATAATAAAAACTGTTGCATGATATATTGCTATGCAAACAGAGTAACAGATGGAAAAATAGTTGGAATAGAAAAAAAAGACTTTGAAGGAAAACAATTATATAATCATATGAAAGGCGGAATAGCAGTTACAACATCTTGGCTTTGCCCTATAGATAAAATAAGAGAAGTAAATGGATTTGATGATGTACCTTGTCAACAAGAAGCAACACTTTTACTTAAATTATTAGTAAAAGAATATGAAGTATATAGAGTACCAGAACCATTATTTTCATTTTACGTTCATAATAAATTAGATGGAAGTGGAATAACAAATATAAATGAAAAATATATAAATGGTAAACTTCTATATATAGAAAAATGTAGAAAAAATTATGATAAATTAACAAAACAACAAATAAAAGAAGTAGAAGAAAATTTCGATATAGAATTATTTAATCTTTATTGTTATACTAAAAATAGAAAAAAAATGCTTTATTATTTAAAAAAACAAATGAAAAATAATCTATTTAGTAAAGAAACAATAAAAAGTATAATAAAATTTTTATTTTTAAAAAAATATATAAAAAGAAGTGTAAATAAATAGGAGAAAATATGATAGAAATATATTATGAAAGCATAAAAAATAAAATACTCAATTTATTTAATCCATTAAAATATAAAATGATTAAAAGTAAAAATGGGTTAAATAAAGATATAAGAGATAAAAAAATAATAGTATCATTAACAAGTATTCCATCAAGATATGAAAAATTACCATTATGTATAGAATGCTTATTAAGACAAACAATGAAGCCAGATGAAATAATTTTATATTTAGGAATAGAAAATAAAGATAAAAAATTACCTAAAGAATTATTAGAGCAAACAAAAAAAGGCTTAAAAATAGAATATAGAGAAGATATAAAACCACATACAAAATATTATTATGCTATGAAAGAACATAAAAATGATATTATAATAACAGTAGATGATGATATATATTATGATAAAAATCTTGTAAAAACATTATATAATTCATATTTAAAATATCCAAATGTAGTATCATGTATGAGACCACATAAAATAACATTTAAAGATGAAATTAATCCATATAATGAATGGAAAATGGAATATAATGGAAAAGATGCAATAATACCAAGTAATCTATTATTCGCAACAGGTGTAGGTGGAGTTTTATATCCTCCACATATATTACCTGAAGAAACATTTAATATAGAAAACATAAAAGAATATGCATATAAACAAGATGATGTATGGTTAAAATTTATTGAACTTAAAAATAATATTAAGGTAGTAAAAGCATCTAATAAAAAATATCATTTATACACAATAAAAGATACTCAAAAAATATCATTAAGGCAAAATAACGTAGAACAAAACCAAAACGATATATACATAAAAAAACTATATAAATATTTTAATATAAATAAGGATAATTTTAAATGAGAAGTACAAAATCAACAAAAAACGCTTTATTTTCAGTTATGTATTATCTTTTAAATGCAGTATTTACTTTTTTATCAAAAACAGTAATTATAACTTATTTAGGTATTGAATATAATGGACTTAATTCATTAACAACAAACCTTTTAGGCGTTTTAAATATTGCAGAATTAGGTTTAAGTACAGCAATTGGATATTCGCTTTATAAACCATTATCACAAAAAGATACAAAAAAAATAAACGAAATATTAACATTATATAAATATTTATATAGAATTGTCGCATTAGTAGTAGGAACACTAGGAATATTAATAGCGCTTTTGCTTCCATTTTTTGTTCATTCCACTTTAGATATTAAAACAATAGAATTATCATTTATATTATATTTGATATCTACAGTTATATCATATCTATTTACATATTTAAATGTATTACCATCAGCAGATCAAAAAAATTATATAGTGGTAAAACTACAAGGGAATGGAAAACTAATAAAAAACATTACTCAAATAATATTAGTAATTGTAACTAAAAACTATTATTTATGGTTAATAATAGAAATACTATTTAATATATTAACGTATATGTATACTAATTATAGAATAAAAAAAGAATATAAATGGTATGACAATAATACAGATTTAACATTTAAAGAATTAATAAAAAAATATAAACAAATAGTAAAAAAGACAAAAGATCTACTTTGTCATAAAATAGGTGGATTAGTAGTATACCAATCAGATAATATTATAATATCCTACTTTTGTAATTTAGCTATTGTTGGTATGTATAGTAATTACTTATTAATATTTACTTTACTTACAGGATGTATTGATCAAGCTTTTACTGGAGTAACCGCATCTATAGGTAATTTAATAGTAGAAAATGATAATAAAAAAGTCTATAAAACATGGAGAGAATTACACATCCTATTTATATTTATAGCTACCTTATTTAGTTTCTTATTTTATGAACTATCAAAACCATTCATTACAATATGGGTAGGAAGTAAATTTTTACTTGAAGATGCAGTAGTATTTTGTATTGCATTAAATATAATGTTTAAAATAATTAAATGCCCAATAGACAAATTTAAAGAAGCATATGGTATATTTTGGGATAAAGGTGCTCCACTATTTGAAGCAACACTTAATTTAGTAGTATCAATTATACTAGCAAAAAAAATTGGAATAATTGGTGTTGTAATAGGTACAATAGTAAGTAATGTAATAATAACTGCTATGTGGAAACCATATATTGTATTTAAACATGGATTTAAAGAAAAAATAAGAGAATATATATATCCTACATTAAAATTTTATGTAATAGGAGTGATAAGTATATTAATAGCTCACTATGTAGGAAAATACATACCTATAGAAGTAACAAATATATTTAGTTTAATACTTTTATTTATAGTGTATGGATTAATAAGTACTATTATAATATTTGTGGTATTTATAATAGATAAAGAATTTAGAAATATTATTAATAAATATATTAAAATGTTTACTCAAATGATAAAAACAAAAATATTAAGAAGCTAATAAGCTTTTTTTTATAGAAATGAAATAATAAATGTGCTATATTAATAATGGTGATACTATGAAAAAAGAAATAAAAGAAATGATATTAAATATTGTAACATTTATATTTTTAATTATATTAACAATTACACTAACACTAAATAGTATAATAAATATAACAAAAAAATATAAAGATATAGAAGAAATAAAAAACATAGTAAATAAAATAGATTTAACAGAAATATTAAAAAATAAAAGTAATAAAGAATTAGAAGAGATAGAAAATTCATTAATAGTAGGAGGAATACCAACTAGTACTATAGAATCATTTTTGAATACAAAAGAAGTAAAGAATTATTCTGTAGATATTATAAATAATTCTATAACAAATGATGAAAAATTATATAGTAGTGAAAAAATATATGAATTTTTAGAACAAAATATAACTCCAATAAGTAAAAAATTACAAGAGGAAAATGTAAAAGGAAGCGAAATATTAACAGAAGAAAATAATAAAAAAATTCTAGAAAAATTAAAAGATAAAACACCTAATATAGAAAAAGCAATAGATAAAATAATAGATGAAAAATTAGAAAAATACAATAATAAAATAAATAAAATTGTAGACAAAATAGAAATTATTTATAGTAAAAAAATAACAATAATATTGATATTTTTAGAAATATTATCAGTAATAATGATAATTATATCAAGAAAAAGTTTTTATAAATCATTAAAATGGATAGGATTATCATTTATACTAAATAGTATAATACTTTTAACTTTAAACTTAATAATAAAATATATTATAATTAATATAACAGAAGAAATAATAAAAAAATATATCAGCATAATATTTAATGATTTATTACTAAATCTAAAAAAAGAAATAATAATTTACTTAATATTAGGATTAATATTTATAGTTTTAAATATTATAATAAAAATAATTAAAACAAAAAAACTAGTAAATAAAGAAAAAATATAGTAAAATATAACAAAGATTGGATTGATGATATGGGATTATTTAATTTTAAAAAATTATTTAAAAAAGATGATAAAGACTTAAAAAGTTATGATAAAGGTCTTGAAAAAACAAGAAAAGAATTTACATCAAAATTAAACTTATTAACTTTAAAACATAATAAAATAGATGAAGAATATTTTGAAGAATTAGAAGAAATATTAATAAGTGCTGATATAGGTGTTAACACAGTAATGAATTTTATAGATAATATAAAAAATCGTGTAAAACATGAAAATATAAAAAATGTAGAGGATTTAAAAGAAATTATAGTAGATGAAATGTTCATTATATATGTTCAAAATGATATTATAGTAAATAAAATAAACTATGCCGAAAATGGACCAACTGTAATATTATTTGTAGGGGTAAATGGAGTTGGAAAAACAACTACAATAGGTAAAATGGCATACAAATTAAAAGAAGAAGGAAAAAAGGTATTATTAATAGCTGGAGATACTTTTAGAGCAGGAGCAATAGAACAACTAGAAGAATGGAGTAAAAAAATAGACTGTGATATAGTATATGAAGAGCAAAAAGATCCAGCAAGTGTTATATATGATGGATTAAATAAAGCAAAAAATGAGTCATATGATGTTGTATTAATAGATACAGCAGGAAGACTTCAAAATAAAGTAAACTTGATGAATGAATTAGAAAAAATAAATAAGGTAATAAAAAACATAATAGAAAATGCCCCACATGAGACATTACTTGTAATAGATGCTACAACAGGTCAAAATGGAATAAGTCAAGCAAAAAGCTTTAAAGAAATTACAGATATAACAGGAATAGTATTAACAAAATTAGATGGAACAGCAAAAGGTGGAATAGTTCTAGCAATAAAAGATAGTGTAAAAATACCAGTAAAATATATTGGACTTGGAGAATCAAAAGAAGATTTAAAAGTATTTGATATAGAAAAATATATATATGGGTTATTTAAAGAAATGGAGTAATAAGATGGAAAAAAAAGAATTAATAGATAAAAAAGGAAGAATAAATCATCTAGGATTATTTATTCAAATAATACTAATCACACTATTTATAATATTTATAATATTAAATATGTTTTTTAAAGGATTAGATGTAGTAACAAACTATATTGTAATCGCACTTTTAATAACTATGAGTTATAATAATCATACAGTATATAAAAGAAAATATATGACAGGTATATATTTAATAGTAGGTATAATTTTATTAGTTACATCAATAATAACAAGTATAAATGGATAAACAAATATATATAACAAACTTATATGATATATATTATAAATTACTTACAGAAAAACAACAAAAATATTTTGAAGACTATTACTTTGAAAATTTATCACTAAAAGAAATAAGTGAAAATTATAATGTAAGTAGAAATGCAATATATAATGTAATAAAAGAAGTAGAAGAAAAATTAAATTATTATGAAAATAATTTAAAAATAAATGAAAAAACAAATAAAATAAAAGAAGTTGTAACTAAAATAGAAGATAAAAAAATAATAAAAGAAATAGAAAATATATTAGATTAACTATACATGTAAATAAAATGTGTAGTTTTATTTTATTATAGATAAAAAAACATAAAAATGATATAATAAAAAAAGAATAGAAAGGGTTGATAAAATGTTTGGTGAAATAGTATATATAAATGATAATGTTGCACATATAAAAATAAATGAAGGAACACCAATAAATGAAGATTTAATGAATATGCATGTTATATTTGAAGATGAAAAAAAGAAAATACTAGGAGAAGTAGAAGATATAACAAAAGAAATAATAAAAATTAGATTTTTAGGAGAAATAGTAAATAATAAATTTGTAGGAGGAGTAATTAGAAAACCAAATTTATCATCAGAAATCAGGGTAATAACAAAAGATGAATTTGGTCTTATAGTTGGTGAAAATAACAAATCAAGTATGAATCTTGGAGTATCACCTTTATATGATGATTATCCTATATATGTAAATATAAATGATTTATTTTCAAATCATATGGCAATATTTGGTAATACAGGAAGTGGTAAATCTTGGGGACTTGCAAGATTACTTCAAAATGTATTTGAAAATCCAAATGTAGTACCATTTAGATCAAATTTTTTAATATTTGATGCATACGGGGAATACCATACAGCATTTAGAGAAATAAATAAAATAAATCCAAACTTTAATTTTAAATATTTTACGACAAATGAAAAAGATAATGAAGGAACATTACTTAAAATGCCTATATTTCTATTTGGTGTAGATGATTTAGCTTTATTTTTAGGCGCAACAGAACATTCTCAACTTCCAATAATAGAAAAAATGTTAAAATTAGTAAGAATATTTGCTGATTCAAATGAAATGAGTGAAGATTATAAAAACCATTTAATAGCAAAAGCTATAATGAATATTTTATATACTAATCAAACGTCTACTAGTAAAAGAAATGATATATTTTCAATACTAAATGATTGTAGTACATCAAAATTCAACTTAGAAGCACCAGTACAAGGATTAGGATATGTAAGAAAATTTAGAGATTGTTTTATAATAGATAAAGAGGGAAGTTTTACAGAAAGTATATTAGTAACAGAATATATATCATCATTTATAAATCCAGATTTAGATCAATATGAATCAAGAGGAAATAATTTTTATACATTAAAAGACTTAGAAAAAGCTTTAGACTTTACCTTAATAAGTGAAGGAATGTTAAAAAATGAAAAAACATATAGTGATGCGATTGCTCTTAAAGTTAAATTACACTCAATAATTATAAGTGAAAATGCTAAATATTTTGATTATCCAAATTATATAGATTTAAATAATTATATAGCATCTCTAGTAACTTGCAAAACAGGATATAAAGCACAAATTATAAACTTCAATTTAGAAGATATAGAAGATTCTATGGCAAAAGTAATTACAAAAGTATATACAAGAATGCTATTTGATTTTACAAAAAAATTACCAGAAAGAGCATCTATTCCATTCCATGTATTTTTAGAAGAAGCACATAGATATGTTCAAAATGATAATGATAAAAATTTACTTGGATATAATATTTTTGATAGAGTAGCAAAAGAAGGAAGAAAATATGGTTTAATATTTAATTTAATAAGTCAAAGACCAGTAGAAATATCAGAAACAGTTATATCACAATGTAGTAATTTTATGATATTTAAAATGAACCATCCAAGAGATCTTGAATACATAAAAAAAATGTTGCCTAATATAAATCAAGAGATAATTGATAAACAAAAAAGTTTGCAACCAGGTACATGTGTAGCATTTGGTAAAGCATTTAAAATACCATTAATTATAAAAATGACTCCACCAAATCCAGCACCATATTCAAGTAACTGTGATGTTGAAAATAGATGGAAAGCATAAAAAGCATATTATTATGCTTTTTTATTATACTAATTAATATAAATGTGGTATAATTATCTATATTAAGGAGGCAACCTGATGAAAAATAAATATATATGGTTATTTGGAGAAAATAATGGAAATACAATGAATAATAATTCTTATTATTTTTGGAAACATGTTGTTTCAAATAATGATGAAATAGAAAAATATTTTGTTGTAAAAAAAACAAAAAATAATAAAAAAATTTATAATGAATTAGATAATAATTCAAAAAAATATATTGTATGGCAAAACAGTTATAAACACTGGAAATTATTTTTAAGTGCAAACATGTACTATGTATCACTTAGTTATAAAGATGTAATGCCAAATAAATTATTAATAAAAAAGTGTAGTATGCAAGTAAAGAAACCAGTAATATATTTACAACATGGAACACTTGGAATGAAAAAATTAGGTTATGATGGAAGAAGTTATAATAACAATATGTTCAGATTTATATTGTATAATAAACTTATAAAAGAACAATTTAGTAGGGAAAATGATTTTAAAGATTATCAATTATATTATAGTGAATATCACCCAAGATATATGGAATTAGTAAAAAAAAGAGAAACATTAAAAAGTGAAAATCAAATTTTATGGTTTATTACTTGGAGAGAAGTATTTGATAATGGATTTGAAACAAATAAATTTTTAAAAAGTATAAGAAGAGTAATAGAAAATGAACAAATAAAAAAATATCAAATAGATAATAATTGTAAAATAAAAATATGTTTACATTCATTATTTACAGAGAAACAAATGAAATATTTAACAAAACATATTGATACTAAAGAAACAGAAATAATATATTCATCAAAAGTTGATGTAATGGATGAAATAGCAAAAAGTAGTTTATTAATTACAGATTATTCATCATTAGGGTTTGATTTTACATTTTTAAATAAACCGGTATTATTATATCAACCAGATTTAGAAACATATTTAGCTAATAGAGAAATTTATTGTACAGTTGATGAACTTAATAAATATAGTTTAAAAACCCCAAAAGAATTGATAGATAAAATATTGAGTAATAAATATGAAATAAATGAATTCTTCAAAAAAAGATTACCTGATAAAATAGATTATGAATATGTAAAAAAAGGGAAACATATTGATAAAATGTATGAAGATTTTAAAGAAAAACAATTAAATAGTATTGCATTCATAGGATATAATTTTTATGGTAGAGGTGGAACAATAACTGCAACTTATGCACTAGCAGAAGGTTTATTAAAAAAAGGATATTTAGTATACCTTATGTCACTAAAACAAACTTGTCCACTTTCAAAAATATCAGTTCCTTATGGTTTAAATATTAACTCTCTATATAGAACTAGACCAAAAAGAAAAATAGAATATATAAAAAGACTAATGTTAGGAAAATGGCATTATTCATATTTTAAATATGATTCTAACTTAAAGTACTTAATACCATATACAGGATTTGGATTAAAAAGATATTTAAAAAAATTAAAAGTAAATACTGTTGTTTCTACAAGAGAAACTATTCATTTTTTCTTAAAAGAAACTAAAAATGAGATGATAAAAAACAAAGTTTATTTCTTTCATACAGATGGAAATTTAGTTGATAATATTTTTCCAGGAGTAATAAAAAAATTAAATGAATTAAAACTTGAGAAATGTGCATTTGTAACAGAATTAAATAGACAAAGATATATAGAAAAATTAGGTTTTACAAATTATGACAAATATGCAATAGTTGGAAACTCACTTGTAACAGATTCAATTATCAAAAAAGAAGAAATACATGAAGTAAAAGAAAAGAAGATTTATAAAGGAATTTACCTTACGAGAATATCAAAAGATAGAGTTAACGACTTAGCTAATGCAATAAATTTTGCTAAATACTTAAAAGAAAAAAATATTACAAATATTAAAATAGATATTTTTGGAAAAGGTGATTATGTAGATAAGTTTGAAGATATTTTATATGATAATGAATTAGAAGATTATTTAGACTATAAAGGATTAACAACAAATCCGCATGAAGAACTTATAAAATATGACTTTACAGTTGACTTTTCACTAAATCAATCATTTGGAATGACTTATATAGAAGGAATACTAAATGGTTTAAAAGTATTTGCATATGAAAATTATGGTTCAAAAGAAGTATTAGATGGAATAAAAGATAGTTTTATAAAATCGAATGAAGATTTAGTACAAAAAATTAATAATTTACCTAGTATAAAAAGAGAAGAATTAATAAATAATTATGAAATAATAAGTTCAAAATACTCAAATGATGTAGTTGCTAGTAAATTTATAGATTTAATTAAGTAGGAGTGAATTACATGAAAAAAAATAGTAAGGATATAGTAATAAAATTATTATATTGTTTAGTAGTATTTTCATTTATATTTATATGTTTTAATAATCAAAAAGAAAAAGTAACATTATATCCAACAAACGTTGAAATAGAAGAACATATAAAAAAGCTTGAAATTTCAAAAGAAAGTAAAATAGAAGATATTTTAGGGTCAAATAATACTCTATCAGATTTTTACTTAAATTTAAGAGGATTTGAAGGTGATTTACAAGTAACTCATCCAAAAGTAATAAGCTTTAATAAAAAATGGAATGGATATAAATATTGGATAGCATATACACCATATCCAAAAGGAGATCAAGCAAAAGAAAATCCACATGTACTATCAAGCAATGATTTAATAAATTGGAGAGAAAAAAAAGGATATAAAAATCCACTAGATGTACCAGAGGATAAAGATTTTAAACACGTATATAATTCAGATACACATTTAGTATATAATAGTGATTTAGATAGATTAGAATGTTATTGGAGATATGTAAATGATAAAAAAGATTTAGTAATCATTTATAGAAGAACAACAAAAGATGGTATTCATTGGACAGAAAAAGAAGAAATATTAAAAAATAAAAGATCTAAAGTAGACTATTTAAGTCCAGCAATTATATATGAAAATCACGTTTATAAATATTGGTATGTAGATAGAGATAGAACAGTTAAATATATGGAATATGATACTTTAAATAATAATTGGTCAAATCCAGTTATAATAAACATTAAATATGCTGATTCTAATTTAGAATCATGGCACTTAGACGTCATAAAGACAGATAAAGGATATGAAGCAATTATAGTAGCATTTGATAATTGGAAGAGAAGATCAAAAATGAAACTTTATTATACTTATTCTTTAGATAATATAAACTATGAAGAAGCAAAACCAATATTATCTTCACCTAATAATGGTGGAATATATAGAAGTTCTATTTTATATTTAAATAATACATATTACATATTTTATTCTGAGATAACAAATACATATAAACGTGGTGTTGGAATAATGTATGGAACTGATATAGAAAAATTAAGTGGTTTAAAAGTAAAAGATGTAGGAAAATTTATGCAGTACGTTAAAGTTACTGGGTAAGGAGTTTTAAATGTTAAATTTATATGTAGTTTTATTGAATATTATTTATTCTTTATTTAAAATATTACCAACAAATAAAAAGAAAATATTTTTTCTAAGTAGACAATCAAATAATATATCATTAGATTTTGATATGTTAATAAAAAAAATACAAGAAGACTATCCAGATTATAAAATAGCACTCTGTGTAAAAATGATTGGAAATGGAATAATAGAAAAAATAAAATATATATTTTTAATGTTTGTTCAAATGTATCATTTATCAACATCAAGTGTATGTGTTATAGATGGATATAATGTTGCTGTAAGTGTATTAAAACATAAAAAAAATTTAAAAGTAATTCAATTATGGCATGCACTAGGAGCAATAAAAAAATTTGGATATCAAACACTAGATAAAGAATCTGGAAATAGTAGTAAAACAGCACATATTATGAAAATGCATAATAATTATGATTTGATAATTTCTGGTTCTATAGCTATGATTCCATATTTTAGTGAAGCATTTAATCAACCAAAAGAAAAATTTATAAACTGTGGACTTCCACGTATTGATTATTTAATAAAAGAAAGTAAAAATAATAAGAAAAAAATACTAAAAAAATACCCAGAATTAAAGAAAAAGAAAATAATATTATATGTTCCTACTTTTAGGAAAAATAAGGATTATTATGTTAATAAATTAATAAAGTCTGTTGATAAAGAAAAATATGAATTAATAATAAAAGGACATCCACTTAAAAATTTAAACTTAAGTGAAGTATCTAAAGAATTTAATTCATTAGAACTTTTGAGTATAGCAGATTATATAATAACTGATTATTCAGCTATATCTATAGAGGCATCTGTATTAAATAAACCTATATATTTTTATGTTTATGATATTGATGAATATAAAAAAACAGTAGGATTAAATATTGACATAAAAAAAGAATATCCTAATTTATCATTCAAAAAAGCAAAAGATTTAATAAAAAATATAGAAGAAAATACTTATGACTATGAAGAATTAAAAAATTTCAAAAAAAAGTATTTGGATAATACAAAAGGAAATGCTACAGAAATAATTGTAAAACATATAGTAGGTGAGTTATGAAAATAAAAAAGATAGTTTCTGATTTATGTAAAGAAAATAAACATATAAGAAAAATGGTAAGGAAAACTTTACTATTATTAGGAAAAATAAAATATAATTTTTATAAATATACAAATAAAGTAAATAATAAAAAAATCTTATTTGAAGCATATGATGGAAGAAATTTCGCATGTAGTCCTAAAGAAATATATTTAGAAATGTTAAAGGAAGAAAAATTTTCTGATTATCAATTTGTATGGATATTTAAAGATACAAATAGAAAATTAGAAAATAAAAATACAAAGATAGTAAAATATGGTAGTAAAGAATATTATAAAACATTTGCTACAGCAAAATATTGGATAGTAAATTCATTAGTAAATGAATCTATAACTCCTAAAAAAAATCAAATATTTGTACAATGTTGGCATGGAACACCATTAAAAAAATTAAGATGTGATATTAAATATGATGGAATACTAAACGACACAAAAGAATTAAAAATGAGAAACGATATAGATGCCAAAAGATTTACTTATTTTATATCACCATCAAAATTTTGTACAGAAAAATTTACTTCTTCATTTAATTTAAAAGAGTTAAAAAAACAAGATATAATAATCGAAGAAGGATATCCTAGAAATGTATTATTATTTAATTATACTAATGAAAAAGTAAAACAAATCAAGAATAGTTTAAAAATTCCAATGGATAAAAAAGTTATTTTATATGCTCCAACATTTAGAGATAATCAACATAAATCAGGATTAGGTTATACATATGAATTAGGAATAGATTTAGATAAATTAAAAGAAAAACTAAGTGAAGAATATATAATTTTATTTAGAACACACTATTTTGTATCAAATAGTATAGATTTAAAAAAATATAAAGGTTTTATATTTGATGTATCAAAATATGATGATGTAAGTGAATTATATATAATTAGTGATTTACTTATTACTGATTATTCAAGTGTTTTCTTCGACTTTGCAAACTTAAAAAGACCAATACTATTTTATATGTATGATTTAGATGAATATAAAAACAAATTAAGAGACTTCTATATAGATTTAAAAGAATTACCAGGACCTATAATAACAGAAGAAGAAGAATTAATAAAAGAAATAAAAAATATAAATAAATATGATGAAAAATATAAAAAAATATATCAAAAATTTAATCAAAAATTTAATTATTTAGATGATGAAAATGCAGCTAAAAGAGTAATTAACAAAATTTTTCATTAAAAGTTGATAAGATAATAAAAAAATGATATAATCATAGTAGATTTTGGGGGAAAAATATGAAAAGAGTTTTAACATATGGTACATTTGATCTTTTACATTATGGTCATATTGAAATATTAAGAAGAGCCAAGGCACTAGGAGATTATTTGGTAGTTGCTTTGTCAACAGATGAATTTAATAAAATAAAAGGAAAAAAAGCATATCATAGTTATGAAATAAGGAAAAAAATGTTAGAAGCAATCAGATATGTAGACTTAGTTATACCAGAAGAAAACTGGGAACAAAAAATAAACGACGTAAAAGATTATAAAATTGATATTGTTGTAATGGGTAGTGATTGGGAAAATAGTGATCAATTTGAATATTTAAGAGATTATTGTGAAGTTATATATTTACCAAGAACAGAAGGAGTATCAACAACAAAAATAAAACATGATTTAGGATTACAACAACCTATTGATAATGTAAATCAAATACCAGAAACAGAAGAAGAAAGATGCAAAATTAAGAAAAAATAGGTAGTGATGACTAGGTGGAAACTACGAGCTATACCAAGAAAGAGAGATTCTATTGAATAAATAAGGTGGAACCGCGCGAAAGCGTCCTTATAAACATAGGCTCTTTTTTTATTTAGGAGGACTATATGGAGATAATATATACTATAGGAAATAGTGAATTATATAATGATTTTTTAGAAGATAATTATACATCAATATCAATAACTGAAGATGTTATATATAGAAATAATAAAAGATATATAAATAGAAATATTACACTAAAAAAAATAAAAGAAAAAAAATATGATAAAACATATAATATAAATAAAAAAGAATTAATATTTAAAATAATAGAAAAATTTATAAATGAAAATCTATCATATGTAGGAATTTCAAATATAAGTGACATGTTACAAATAACTTTAATTACAAAAGATAATAAAACAATAAATATAACAACACCATTAATAAAAGAATATAAAGAATTAGTAGAAAAAATAAAAAATATTAATATTGTTGATGATAGTTATTATGATATGATAGATAATGAACAAATAAAAAAAATAAGAATAGTATCAATAAAAAGTGAAGATAATATAAAATCATTAATGTATCAAAAAAATTCAGAAGAATTAAAAATAATAATAACAAGTAATAATTTTGATAATATGGAAGAAATAAAAGAATTAATAAATTACTATAAAAATAAATATAAATTAAAAGAAATTGATGTAATTAACATAGAAAATAGTAAAAAGAAAAAAGTATATACAAATGATGATAACGAAATAGACATTGTTGGAAAAGAATTTATAAAATATATTGAAGGGAATGATAAAAATGATAACAATGGAAAAACTAGTAAACATATGTAAACAATATGGATATATATTTCAAGGAAGTGAAATATATGGGGGACTTGCTAATACATGGGATTATGGTCCATTAGGAAGTAGACTTAAAAATAATATAAAAGATACTTGGAGAAAAAGATTTATAGAAGAAAGAAGAAATGCTTTTGAAGTAGATGCAGCCATACTTATGCATCCTAGAGTATGGAAGGCAAGTGGACATGTAGGATCATTTTCAGATCCACTAGCAGACTGTAAAGAATGTAAAACACGTCATAGAATAGATAACTTAATAAATGATTATTCTAATTCTTCAATTGGAGATGCTATGACAAATGAAGAAAGAATGAAATATTTAAAAGAAAATAAAGTACCATGTCCAAAATGTGGGAAATCGAATTTTACTGATATTAGAGAATTTAACCTAATGTTTAAAACAGAAAGAGGAGTTACAAATGACTCTAAGAATACAATCTATCTAAGACCAGAAAATGCACAAGGAGAATATGTAAACTTTCTAAATGTACAAAGAAGTATGAGATGCAAACTTCCATTTAGTATAGGACAAATAGGTAAAGCATTTAGAAATGAGATAACACCAGGTAATTTTACATTCAGAACTATTGAATTTGAACAAATGGAATATCAAACATTCTGTAAAGAAGGAACAGACAAAGAAATATATGATTATTTTAAAGAATATGCTAAAAAATATTTTATGGATTTAGGAATTCCAGAGGAAAAACTAAGATTTCATGATCATGAAAAATTAGCTCACTATGCTAAAGAAGCATGTGATATAGAATATAAATTCTCATTTGGATGGGGAGAAATTAATGGAACACATAATAGAACAGATTATGATTTATCAAGACATCAAGAATTCTCAAAAGTACCACAAACTTATTTAGATCCAGATACAAATGAAAAATTTATTCCATATATAATCGAATCAACAGTAGGATGTGATAGAATAACACTTGCAATATTAGATAATGCTTATAATGTAGAAACATTAGAAGATGGTACAACAAGAGAAGTAATGAGATTTTTACCAGCTATTGCTCCATACAAAGTAGCAGTATTACCACTTATAAAAAAATATCATAACGAAAAAGCATTAGAAATTTATGATATGTTATCAAAATATTTCATGACATCATATGATGATTCAGGAAATATAGGAAAAAGATATAGAAGACAAGACATAAGTGGAACACCATTTTGTATTACAGTAGACGATAATACATTGAGCAATAATACTGTAACAATAAGAGATAGAGATACTATGGAACAAATAACATTAAGTTTAGATGAAGTAAAAAATTATATAAAAGAAAAAATAGAATTTTAAAAAAAATAGAAAATTTCAGAATTTTCTATTTTCTTTTACAAAAATGTATGTTAAAATTAATTATAGTTGACATAGTAGATTAGGAGGAATAGAAGTGGGATTTCTAAAAAATTGGATAAATAAAGATGATGATACAATAATAGATAATGTATCAGGAGATGAATATTACGAATTAAGCCCAGAAGAATCATTACAAGAAAATGATGGAAATAGTAAGATGATATTATTAGAACCAAGAGCTTATTCAGAATCACAACAAATAGCAGATCATTTAAAAGCTAGAAATACAGTTGTTGTAAACTTAAAAAGAGTAACAAGCGATCAAGCTAAAAGAATAATAGACTTTTTAGCTGGTACTATATATGCTATAGGTGGAGATTTACAAAAAATAGGTGGAGGAATATTCTTATGTACTCCAAATAATGTAAATATTCAAGGAAAAATAACAGATGATAAAGAAGGAAAAGACATCCACGATAATAATGATATAAATATTGAATGGTAATAGTTTTATAAAGGTGATAATATGGAAAAATTTAATAGAACACTTCGTGGTTATGATCCAGAAGAAGTAAATGCGTTTTTAGATAAAATAATTAATCAAGTAGAAGAAATGGTTAATGAACTAAAAGAAAAGGATAGACAAATATCTGAATTGCAATCATTAGAAATAGAAAATAGAAACTTGAAAGAAAAATTAGCGCAATATGAAAGAATGGAATCTACATTAAATAAAACTATTATTATGGCCCAAAAAACAAGTGAACAAGTTAAAATGGCAGCTCATCAAGAAAGCGAAACATTAATAGAAGATGCTAAAAACAATGCAAATAGAATTGTAAACGAAGCACTTTTAAGAGCAGAAAAAACAGAAGAAGAAGCTGCACTTTTAAGAAGAAATATAAAAATATTTAAAAAAAGAGTAAAAGATATAATAGAAGCTCAACTTGAAGTAGTTGGAGAATTAAATGAAATAGAAATATAAATATAAATATAAATATAAATATTTCTTTTTTTATAGGGAGATAAAGTATGAATTTAGAATTATTATATGAACCAGTAAATCCTCAAAATGTAGATAAAAAGGTAGAATATATTTTATCATTAACAGATTTTCAAAAGTTAGAAATTCTTAAAAAATTATCCAAAATGGATGATGCTACTATAGCGATGATACTAAATAGTACAGAAGATGATAATATCTTAAAAGATATGATAGTAACTTTAAAAGATAAAAATTATGATATTAATAAAATAATAAAACCGACTGGTTATGGTTTTAAATTTGAAGTTTATAAAGCTGTATTAAAATTAAATCCAGAAGTAATTAATTTAATAAAAATACCAAAAGAAGAAATAAAATCTTTAGCATCTTTAGATAATATTCTTTCTATTTTAGAACATGTTGAAGATGAAAATATAAAAAAAGAAATAATATTAGAACTTGATGATGATAAAAAACATGAATTTTTACTAAAAAATCCTAAATCTATTAGTGAAGAAATTTTAAAAGCATTTAATAGTCAATTAATATGTGAAGATTTATATGAAAAATATATTGATATATTATTACAAAGTAAAGATAAAGACAAAATTGTTAACTTTATATGCAATAATAATATTTATAAAATAAGAACAATAGAAAAGTTGATAAATGAAGGTGTTTATTTAAAGAGTGAAAATTATATAAAAATAATAGAAAATTTAATTTCAAATAATCATTCTAATGAATATAATCGATATATATATAAAATTTATAATTATTCAGAAAAAAATTTTAAACTGTTAGAAATGCTAGCAAATAATGGAATTTTAGTAGATGAATACTTTGAAAAAATCTTTAAAGATAAAGAAATTGGAAAAATAGTTGATTTTATATGTAAGAATGATATTTATAAAGTAAAATCAATAGAAAGATTAATAAATGAAAATATTTTTTTAGATATAAAAAGCATAAAAAAAATAATAGAAAATTTAATTATAAATAATCAGGATAATAAGTATAATGAATATATATATAAAATTTATAATTATACAAATAAAAAAGCTGGAATATTAGAAATAATGGGTAATAATGGAATTTTAAATGATGAATTACTAGAAATATATAATAATTTAAAATTAATTAAATCAAAAAAGAAAGACTTAGAAACTGATAATGAAGCATTATCTAATGATTTATTAAAAACAGAATTAATAAATAAATTTGGAATAGATGTAATAATTGATTTATTAGAGTATAATACAGGTGCTGAAAATGTATTAATAAAAAATCAAAATGATCAAACATTATTAAATTGGATAAATTATTTAAAAGAAAATAAATTATATAATAAAAAAATACTTCATTATTCATTATTATGTTATGATAAAACAAAAAATTTATTTGAAGATTTAATTAAAAATAAAAAAATATATACAGAAATGGATTTAAATCATTTATATGAAATAATGATTACTAACAATAAGTATAATATAAATTCACTTGAAGAATTTAATAATTATAATAACATAAAAAAATCTCATTTTGAAAAAGAAATAAATAATTCAAAAATTGTACAATTAACTTTAAATAAATTTTTATGTAATAATGAAAACTCATGGTTTTTATTCAATACAATACAAAAATTTCACTTAGATAATGAAGAAACTATAGAAATTTTTTGTAAAAATGGTATTTTAGATTTAAAAGATAAAGCATGTATTAAAATAATTCGTGAAATAGAACATGATTCTATATATTTAAAAAATGAAGAGTTTTATGAAAAATATTCATCATTTGGAGATAATATAGATATAAGTTTTACTTTTAATAATATCTTAAAAAAATTAACATTATATTATTCTAAATTATATGCAGATAAATTAACAAATTTAGAAACAATAGAAAAAAATAAAAAAGTTAAAGTAAGTACTATGAAAGTTGAAAATGATGAAGAAATTTTAGATATAAATAATAATTTAATACCTAAGAATAATGAAATAAAAGTTATAGATTTAAATGGAGTTCCATTTCATATATTAAGGCATAGAATTCATTATAGCCAAAATGATAAAAGTTATAAAGATTTTGCAAAAATGTTAATTAATGATCCTAGATATTGGCTTTATGCAGATGGGACATCTACTATATCTACATCATATGTAAATAATTATATGTCGAGTGAAATTTCAGCTATTACTAACAATGACTCACTTTTTATAACCTTAGGATTTACTAAAATACCAGATGATTCAATTTTCGATATGGGACCTCATGATATAAATACTACTCACGGCTATAATGTTATCAATCCTATGGGAGAAAAGAATACTGAATTTTGTGTTCCAGAAGTATTAGGAAAAAAAACTGTTACTTCATATAATGAAGTTGCAATGTATAGAAAAGATAAAAATGGTAAAAGAATTTTACCTACATGTATATTAACTACTGATTTATCATTTAGTATCAATAAAGATGCTATTAAATTTGCACAAGTATTTAATATACCTATTGTTATTATAGATTCTGTTAAATATAATGAAATTAATAAAAATAATATGAAAAAATATGAATCACATCAATTTACTTCATTTGATATAGAAGACGTAAAAAATATATTATATAGTAGTGACAAATCAATTGAAGAATCTTATAAATTAGTTATAGATTTATTAAAATATTCATTAAAAAATAACATCTTAGATATAGAAAAATATTATTTATTAATGGATGCAACAAAAAAACTAATAAATGATTTTGATTATGAGGATATATTAGAAAATGAAAATATACTAGAAAATAATGAGGAAAAATATGGAAGAGCAAAATAAAAGTGATATAGAAAAAATAATATATATATTAAAAGAATTAAAAAATAAAACAAACGATATTAATAAAATTAAAGAATATGATGATTTATTAAATCAATTACAAAAAGAATATAAAAAATAATTAATAAATATTGAAAAAAAATATATAATGTTATATAATTAATATGTTGAAATCAAATGCGAAAGACGAAATTTAAATAAGTTTAAAGAGAGTTCTTGTAAGGTGGAAAAAGAATAATAAGTTTAAATTTAGATCACTTTCAAGTGAGTTTTATGGATAAGATAAAAACGGTAACGCGTTATAGTATTTAAGTGCATAAAATCTTTATGAATTAGGGTGGTACCGCGAATAATCGTCCCTAAAATATAAAGATTTTTTTTAATTTAATGGAGGTTTTTATATGAAGAAATTTGAAGAATTAGAAAAAAAAGAAACAAAAGAAATAGAAGAAGAAATACTAAAAAATTGGGAAAATATTGATATTTTAAATAAAACTATTGAAAATAGAAAAGATAGTGAAAATTTTGTTTTTTATGATGGACCAGCTACTGCAAATGGAATGCCAGGAGTACATCATATGTTAGCTAAAATAGTTAAAGATACATTCTGTAAATATAAAACAATGAAAGGTTTTAAAGTAATAAGAAAAGTAGGATGGGATACACATGGACTTCCAGTAGAATTACAAGTAGAAAAAGAACTTGGATTTACTGGTAAAGGTGATATAGAAAAATATGGAATAAAAGAATTCAATGAAAAATGTCGTGAAAGTGTATGGAAAAATGAAAGTGCATTTAAAGATTTCACAAATAAAATGGGCCAATTTATTGACTTAAAAAATCCATACATTACATATGACAATGATTATATAGAAACAGAATGGTGGATTTTAAAAAAATACTTTGATGAAGGATTAATATATGATGGACTTAAAATACTTCCATATTGTCCAAGATGTGGAACAGGACTTGCCAGTCATGAAGTGGCACAAGGATACAAAGAAGTAAGTGTAAACACTGTAACTGTTCCATTTAAACTAAAAGATGAAGATACATACTTACTTGTTTGGACAACAACACCATGGACACTTATTGCAAATGTAGCAGCTTGTGTTAATCCAAAAGAAGAATATGTAAAATGTAAATCAAAAGGATATAATTTTATAGTAGCAAAAAAACTAGCAAACAAAGTACTAGGTGAAGACTATGAAATTATAGAAACATATAAAGGAAAAGAATTAGAATATAAAGAATATGAACAATTTTTACCATTTTTAACAGTAAATAAAAAAGGCTTTTATATAACTTGTGCTGACTATGTAACAATGGAAGATGGAACAGGAATAGTTCATATAGCACCAGCATTTGGTCAAGATGATTATGAAGTTGGTTTAAAATATAATCTTCCGGTTTTAAATCCAGTAGATGAGGCGGGATGCTATACTGAAGGGCCTTGGAAGGGAAGACTTGTAGTTGACTCAGAGCTTGAAGTAGAAATAATTAAATACTTAGCAAGCAATGACAAATTATTCAAAAAACAAAAAATGGTACATAACTATCCACATTGTTGGAGATGTAAAACACCACTTGTATATTACTCAAAATCAAGTTTATATATCAAAACAACTGCATATAAAGATAAA
Source organism: uncultured Bacilli bacterium (assembly GCA_934130005.1). Lineage (GTDB taxonomy): Bacteria > Bacillota_I > Bacilli_A > RF39 > UBA660 > OMSK01. The sequence goes on along the minus strand of CAKOXD010000002.1, from coordinate 1,926 downwards.
ATAATAGAAGCAAATAAAACAGTTAATTGGTATCCTTCATATGTAGGAGAAAAAAGATTTGGAAACTGGCTTTTAAATATGAATGATTGGGCAATATCTCGTAATAGATATTGGGGAACACCTATACCACTTTGGAGATGTTCATGTGGTCATGATGAAATGATAGGTTCAAGAAAAGAATTAGTAGAAAAAGCAATAGAAAAGATTGATGAAACAATAGAACTACATAGACCATATGTTGATGATATTCATATTAAATGTCCAAAATGTGGTAAAGAAATGACAAGAATTAAAGATGTTATTGATTGTTGGTTTGATTCAGGATCAATGCCATTTAGTCAATATCATTATCCATTTGAAAATAAAGAATTATTTGAATCTCAATTTCCAGCTGATTTTATAGCTGAAGGAATTGATCAAACAAGAGGATGGTTCTATACACTTTTAGTAATAGGAACATTTGTAATGGGAAAAAGTCCATATAAAAATGTTGTAGTAAATGATCTAGTATTAGATAAATATGGAGCAAAAATGCATAAATCAAGAGGTAATGCTGTAGCACCTATGCCAATATTAGATAAATATGGAGCAGATGCAACAAGGTTCTTTATGCTAAATTCATCGCCAGTATGGACACCTTTAAAATTTGATGAAGATGGAATAAAAGAAATGATTTCTAAATTCTTTAATACACTTAAAAATACATATAGTTTCTTTGCAATGTATGCAAATACTGATAACATAGATCCTAAAGAATATGATGTAAAATATGAAGATTTGGAAGAAATAGATAAATGGTTACTATCAAAATATAATAAATTAATAAAAAATGTAACAGAATCAATGGATGAATATGATTTAAATAAAGTAACAAAATATCTAATAGAATTTGTTTCAGAAGATTTATCAAATTGGTATATAAGACGTAATAGAAAAAGATTTTGGTCATCAAATATAGATACTAGTAAAAAAGGCGTATATAAAACAACATATGATGTATTAGTAGGAGTATGTGAATTACTTGCCCCAATATGTCCTTTTGTAAGTGAAGATATTTATACTAAATTAACAGGAAAAGAATCAGTTCATTTAGCAAACTATCCGGTTTGTAATGAAGAATACATAAATGATAATATTGAATCAAGAATGGATTTAATTAGAGATTTAATAAGTATGGGTAGAAATGCTAGAGAAGATGCTAAAATAAAGGTAAGACAACCAATTAGTGAGGCTTTAATAGATGGAAAAAATGAATCATTAATAAATGATTTAGTACCTTTAATCAAAGAAGAATTAAATGTAAAAGAAGTTGTATTTATAAAAAATATTTCAGAATATATGAACTTTAGTGTAAAACCAAACTTTAAGGAAGTTGGAAAAGTATTTGGACCAAAAATAAAAGATTTTGCTAATTCTTTATCTAATCTAACAGAAGAAGAAATAAATAAATTAAACAACGACGAAGAAATAATTATAAAAATGAATGATGAAGAAGTAAAAGTAGATAAAAATATGGTTGATATTAGAATAAGTGCTAAAGAAGGGTTTAATGTAGCCTATGAAAATAATAATTTTATAATATTAGATACAAACTTAACACATGAATTAATATTAGAAGGACTTGCACGTGAAATGATTTCAAAAGTTCAAAATATAAGAAAAGAAAGTGATTTTGAAATAACAGATCGTATTAATTTATATTATAATAGTGATTCATTAGTTAAAGAAGCAATAGAAAAATATAAAGAATTTATAAAATTAGAAACATTATCTCTTACTATAGAAGAAAAAGAATTAATAGAAGAAGAATACGATTTAAATGGACATAAAACATCTATAAAAATAGAAAAAAACTAACTTGAAAAAAGTTAGTTTTTTTTATATAATTATTTATAGTAAGAAAGTAGGAATAAAATGAAAAAAAGA
>CAKOXD010000001.1 GCA_934130005.1 uncultured Bacilli bacterium | reverse complement strand
TGAATACGAAAGAAGTTGATGAAAATGAAAGCGTTGAATTTGACTCCATTGGTGCAAATTGCAACAACGAGAAATACTGTACTTGCAACTCCAAGAGGATTAATAGCATTTATAGAAAATAATTATAATGAAGATGGTAGTATAAATATTCCAGAAGCATTAAGACCATATATGGGTGGAAAAGAAATAATAAAGAAAGTATAGAAATCTATACTTTTTTTGCATATTTTTTTTAGTTCAACATATTCTTAACTAGATAGTACTAGGAGGGATAAAATGGTTAATAAAAAAAATTTGTGGTTTTTAACATTATTTAGTTTAATTTTAGTATTAAGTGTTTATTACATAACAATGCCAAGTGAGTTATTGCTTACAAATAATTCTAATTATTTAAAGGATAAGAACAAGACAACAGAAAAAACTTCAGTTACAATAAAAGAAAGTGAAGTTTTAACAGCACTACGAGTAGCATCTGATGAAAGTTTAGAAAAAGAAATTGATTCATTAAAATCAACATTGAGTAATAAAAATTCAACAACTGAAGAAAAAAATAAAGCATTTGAAAAAATGAAAAATTTAAATGAAAATAAAGTAAAAGAATTAGAAATAGAAAAAAAGATTGAACAAAATCATAAATTAAAAGCATTTGTTAAAATAACTGATTATAGTGTAAAGGTTACAATTGATAGTGATAAACACGATACAGAAATAGCTAATAAAATAATGAGAACTGTACAAGATAACTTTGAAAATAAAGTAAATATTACAGTAGAATTTAAAAAATAATCTATAAAAAAATAGATTTTTTTTTTATTTCTTCACTAAATTTTAATTTCAACATAAAATAATATGAGTAAATATAAACCACCCAACTTAGAAAGTGAGGGAAGTATGAAAAGTATATTAACTAAAAGAGAAAAGGAAGTGTTTGAATTACTTATAAAAAATAAAACAACTGTTGAAATAGCTAATAAATTAAATATAAGTGAAAAAACAGTTAGAAATCATATATCAAATGCTATGCAAAAATTGGGAGTTAAAGGAAGAGCTAGTGCTGTAGTAGAACTTTTAAAATTGGGAGAAATTTCATTATAAACCGTATTATTTACGGTTTTTTTTCATAATATTAATCAGGTGATAAAATGGTTAAAAAGCAAATAACAAAAAAACTAATAATTTCAACCGCACTTCTTTTTTCAGTATTTTTAATGTGTTTAATGCCAAATAAGAATGTAAGTGAAATTAAACAAGAACTTGTATATATAGATGACAATATAAATAAAGAAAATATTTATCTTTTAGATAGAAATAATTATTTAGCTCGTACTAGTGTTGTAGTTGATAATACTGATATTGAATTAAAAGCTAAAGAATTATTAAATGTATTAATTAAAGATTCAAGTGGTGAAAATAAAATACCAAGTGGTTTTAAAGGTATAATACCTAGTAATACAGAAATATTAAGTCTTGAATATAAAGATAAATTAGTTAAAGTTAATTTTAATAAATATTTATTAGATGTAGAAGAAAAATATGAAGAAAAAGTAATAGAGGCTATTATTTATACCTTAACAAGCATAGAAAATATTAATAAAGTTATTATTTATGTAGACGGTAATATATTAACAAAGCTTCCAAAATCTAAAATAAATTTACCAAGTACTTTAGATAGAAGTTATGGAATAAATAAAGAATATAATTTAAAAAATTATAAAGATGTAAATAAAGTAACAATATATTATTTAAATAATTATAATAATGAGACATATTATGTGCCTGTTACAAAATATTTAAATGATAATAGAAATAAAATGGAAATTGTTGTAGATGAACTTTCAAATTCAAATACAGATTTAATAAGCTATTTAAATAGTAATGTATTACTTTTAGATACAAAAATTGAAAATAATACAGTTTATTTAACTTTTAATGAATATATATTTAATAATCAAGATGAAAGAAAAATATTAGATGAAGTAAAAAATGAAATAAGTTTGTCAGCTAAAGATAATTTAAATATAGATAATGTAGTATTTAATTATAATAAAAAAGAAATTTGCAAAACTGTCATAAAAAGTATTGAATAAAAATAATTTTTGTTGTATAATTAATGTGTTCTTAAAAAAACACATGTCTCAGTAGCTCAGCTGGATAGAGCAACGCCCTTCTAAGGCGTGGGTCGGGGGTTCGAATCTCTCCTGGGACACCATTCGTTAATTAGCCGTTGATTTTCAACGGTTTTATTATTTTAATATAATAAGTTAGACTTAATTTAAAAAGATTACGTTTAACTTTTCAAAGAACAATTTTAATATGATAATTTGACAATAAATTTAAATCGTGTATAATATTTCCTTGCAAAAGAGGTGATAGTATGTCTATCTTTACAAATACATATGATTTAGATGAAAAAATTGAAAAAGAAATAAGAAAAATAATAAAGACATATTTTAAAAAGAAAAAATTAATGGAAGATAAAATAGAAGATAAAATAACGTTGAAAAATATGATTGATGAAATAGCAGAAAATCATATGACAAAACTTGATATGTATACAAATGTTTACTCTAATCAAAGCGATTTATTAGATATAGCAAACTTTAGTAAAAAAGAAATATTAGATATATTTGACATGAATAAACTTATAAAGATTCTTGAAACATTAGCAACTAAAGAGGAAATGGAATTATTTAATAAAAATGATCAATTTAGAAGAGATGTGTTATATGTTTCATTACTTGAAATGATTAAATTAGGTGGTGCTAACAAAGGTAGTGAATATGGACTTATATTTGCTAAAGCATTTAATTTTGATCTTTCAATACCAATGACATATGCTTCATATGATTCATCGCTTAATAATCCTAGATTAAAAGAATTTATTGATAAATATATAGAATTAGGTGGTAATACACAAGTATATTGGTTACCAAATTATTTTTCAAAAAATATAAAAAATAGATTTGTAATGGAAGAATTAAATGATGTTATAGACTATATAGAAAATTATAGTGATAATAAAAAATCATATTCAAAAAAGCTACATAAGTAGTTTTTTTTCTTGTTAAAAAGTAATATATAATGTATAATTATTAAAGAAAGAAGAGGTATTATGAATAAAACAAATGATCAAATAACAAGTCGTGATAAAGATTTTGCATCTTGGTATACAGATATCATTAAAGCAGCTAAATTATGTGATTATTCATCAGTTAAAGGATGTATGGTAATAGAACCAAATGGTTATGCTTTATGGGAAAACATGCAAAAAATATTAGATGAAAAATTTAAAAGTTTAGGACATAAAAATGTACAGTTGCCACTTTTTATTCCTGAAAGTTTATTAAAAAAAGAAGGAGAACTTGTAAATGGTTTTGCTCCAGAAGTTGCTTGGGTTACACATGGTGGAGAAAAAAAATTAGAGGAACGTTTAGCTGTTAGACCAACTAGTGAAACTTTATTTTGTGATTATTATTCAACACATGTTAGAAGTTATAAAGATTTACCTATGCTTTATAATCAATGGGTTAATGTTGTAAGATGGGAAAAAGAAACAAGACCTTTTTTAAGAAGTAGAGAATTCTTTTGGCAAGAAGGACATACTGTTCATGCAACAGAAGAAGAAGCAAAAAATGAAACTTATCAAATGATGGAAGTTTATAAGTGGTTTCATCATGAAATACTTGCCATTCCTTCTATAACAGGTATAAAAACAGAAAAAGAAAAATTTGCAGGGGCAGAATTTACATTAACTAATGAAGCATTAATGTATAATGGAGTTGCTCTTCAATCAGGAACAAGTCATTATTTTGGACAAAAATTTGCCAAAGCTTATGATGTTAAATTTGCTAATAAAGATAATAAACAGGAATATGTATATCAAACATCTTGGGGAACAACAACAAGAATGATTGGTGGACTTATAATGGTTCATAGTGATGATAAAGGACTTGTTTTACCTCCTAGAATAGCTCCTTTAAAAGTAGCGATTATTCCAATAGGAAAAGATATAGAAGTGGAAAACTTAACACATGAATATAATGATATTTTAAATGCCTCTAAAATTACTTCATATGTAGATGATTCTGATAAATCACCTGGATATAAATTTGCAGAAGCAGAAGTAAATGGTATACCTCTTAGAATTGAAATAGGTAAAAGAGATTTAGAAAATAAACAAATAACATTTGTAAGAAGAGATACAAGTGAAAAAATGACAGTATCATTAGAAAATTTAAATATAGTCGAATATACAAATAATTTATTAGAAAAAATACAAAAAGATATGTATAATCGTGCATTAGAAAGAAGAAATAAATTAACATTTAAAGCAACAAATTTGATAGAACTTAAAAATATTTTGGATAAACAACCTGGATTTATTCATGCTGATTGGTGTGGAAATTTAGATTGTGAACTTAAAATAAAAGAAATAAAAGGATGTAAATCACGTTGCATAGTTGATGAAGAATTGATAACAGGTAAATGTGTATGTTGTGGTGAAAAGGCAAAATATCACGTAATTTGGGGAATTCAGTATTAATTCGACAAAATTTTACCAACTAAATATATATAATTAAAACTGGTGATAAGTATGAAATTAAAAAATATTTTTCCAGTAGTATTATGTATATTAGTTGGTTTTTTTATGGGAAATTTTATGTTTAAACAATACAATAAAACAGATACAGTAAGTCTTTCGGGAGAAAAATTATATTTTTTACAAGCAGGAGTTTTTTCAAGTGAACAATCTATGAAAGATGCTATGAGTAAGTTTTCATATTATATATATAGAAAAGAAAATAATATGTATTATTCATATGTTGGAATAGTAAAAGATGAAAAAAATTTAGAAAAATTAAAGGATTACTTTAAAAAAGAAGGGTATGATATATATGTAAGAGAAGTATTTGTTTCTAACATATCATTTATAACAATATTAGATCAATATGAAGCTTTATTAAAAGAAACAACAGATAGTAAAATAATAAAATCAATAGAAAACCAAGTATTAGGAAAATATGAGGAGTTGGTAATAAATGACAAAAATTAAAGAATTGCCTGTTTTAGATAGACCTGTTGAAAGACTTTTAAATCATGGAGTTTCATCTTTAAATAATGAAGAATTAATTTCAATATTATTAAAAACTGGTACAAAAGAAAAAAGTGTTAAGGAAATAGCTTTAGAAATATTAAAAGAAATAGAAAATATTCATGATTTAAAAAATATAAATATAGAGAAAATGTTAAAAATAAAAGGTATAGGAAAAATAAAAGCTGCAACTTTGTTAGCAGCCATTGAACTTGGAAAAAGAATAAATAAAAATGTTGATACATTAAATGATGTAAAAATTACATCTTCAATACAAGTTTTTAATTACTTTAAAGATGTTTTAAAAGACATGGAACAAGAACACTTTTATTGCTTATATTTAGATAATAGTAAAAAGGTAATAAAAAATAAACTCCTTTTTTTAGGGACTTTAAATTATAGTACAGTTCACCCAAGAGAAATATTTAAGGAGGCATATTTATCTGGTGCTTGTTCTATTATATGTATACATAATCATCCATCAGGAAATTTATGCCCTAGTAAAAACGATAAAGAACTAACTAATAATTTAATAAATATTGGAATGTTACTTGGAGTAAAAATAGAAGATCATATAATAATAGGAAAGAATAATTATTTTAGCTTTTTTGAAAATAATTTAATATAAGGTGAAATATGGTAAAGTATAAGAAATATTATCCCATTATTGTATTAGTTATACTAAGTATAATGTTGCTTTTGTTTTCAAATATAATAAAAGATAGAAGAAAATTAACAATAGTAGAAAAAGTTTTTAAAGATACAACACTTAGTATAAATACATTAATGATGAAGCCTGTAAATTTAATAAATGATAAAATTAAAGAGTACAATTCTAAACAAAAATTATATAAGAAATATGAAAAGTTAAGTGAAAAATATTCTAAAGTGGAACTTATGGAAACTAAATATGAGGAAGCTAAAAAAGAAATAAATGATTTAAAAAAAACACTTAATTTAAATAATACACTTAGTGAAAGTTCATATATGAATGCTACTGTTATAACTAGAAATATAGGATATTGGTATAATAACATAACAATAGATAAAGGAAAAAAAGATGGAATAGAAAAAGACATGGCTGTTATAACAAATGATGGATTAATAGGTGTAGTTATTAAAACATCAAATTTAAATAGTACTGTAAAACTTCTAACAACAACTGATACAAATAATAAAATATCAGTTAAAATAAAAATAGGAGATAATGAATTTTTATATGGATTACTTACAGGATATAATAAAAAGAAAAAATGCTTCATAGTAGAAGGTATTAGTGAAAATACGGATATAAAAAAAGGATCTATGGTTACAACTACTGGACTTGGTAATCAGTTTCCAAGTGGGATATTAATAGGAAGGGTTGAGAGTATAAGTAAGGATAACTTTGATTTAGCTCGTACTATATTAGTAAGATCTAGTGTTGATTTTGATGATATAAGTTATGTTACAGTTTTAAAAAAAGGAGAAAATAAATGATAATAGTAATATTGATTTTATCATTTTATTTAGATGGTTTATTATCAAATTTAAACTATATATTTCCTTTATGTACATTAATATCACTTATTATAATATATCCTTACTTATATAACATGAAAAGAGATTATTATATAATTTCTTTTATAATTGGTCTTATATATGACATTTCTTATACAGATACCCTGTTTTTAAACGCATTTATATTTTTATTTGTAGGATTTCTATTAGTCAAAATAAATCTTATAATTACAAATAATATTTTTAATGTAACACTTATATCATTATTTATAATTATTATATATAGAGTAGTAGTATTTTTAATTTTAGTATTTATAAATTATATAAGTTTTGATATTCAAAATTTAATATATAGTATTATTTTTTCACTTCATAATATATTATATGGTGTTATTTTATATAAAATAACAGATTTAATTTCAAAGAAAAAAGGAATATATAAAATGGATTAAACATATTATTTAGTGGTGATAATATGGATATAGATGAAATAAGAAAAGAAATAAGAAAAAATAAAAATAAAAAAACAAAAGAAAAAAAAAGCTATAATAAAATAACTAAATTTTTAATAACTATAGTAATAACTTTACTAGCACTTATTCTTTTAAAAAGTAATAATAATTTTAAAACATTTTTTTATAAAAATGTTTACGATAAAAATTTTAGTTTTTCTAAAGTGAATAAAGTTTATAAAGATATATTTGGAACACCAATTCCTTTTAGTAATTTATTAAATAAAAATAAGACAAGTTTAGTTTTCAATGAAAAATTGGAATATAGTGATAAATCAAAATATTTAGATGGTGTTAAATTAACTGTCTCTAATAACTATTTAGTTCCAACTCAAGTTAATGGAATGGTAGTATTTATAGGTGAAAAAGAAAATTATGGAAAAACTGTTATAATTAGTGGAACTGATGGAGTTGATATATGGTATTCAAATATGAAAACAACAAGTGTAAAACTATATGATTATGTAGAAAAAGGTTCTTTAATAGGTGAAACTAATGATACAACTTTATATTTAGTTTATAAAAAAGATGGAAAAGTTTTAAATTATGAAGATTATATTTAAAATACATCCGATTTATTATTTAGTTGCTTTAATTATGATAATAAATGGAATGTTTAAAGATTATGTATATGTTACAATTCTTATTTTAATTCATGAAATAGGTCACGTTGTTACTGCTTTAAAATATAATTGGAAAATAAAAAAAGTGGTAATATTACCGTTTGGTGGAATAACAATATTTAATGATTTTATAAATAAAAGCTTAAAAGAGGAATTTTTAATATTAATAATGGGACCTATATTTCAAATTATTTTTTATTTAATATTGTATTGTTTAAATATAACAACTCCTTTAATAACTAATTATCATTATTTGTTACTTTTATTTAATATGTTACCAATTATTCCATTAGATGGTTCTAAACTTTTAAATATCATTTTAAATAAAATAATTAGTTTTAAAAAAAGTCATATGTTAACAATATATATATCAATATTAACAATTATTTTTTTACTATTAATTTTAATTAAGGAGAAGAATTTAGTATTTATTTTTATATTATTATTTTTAATAATAAAGGTAATAAAAGAAATAAAAGAACATAAATATATATTTAATAAATTTTTATTTGAAAGGTATAATTATAATTTGAAATTTAATAAAATTAAATATATAAATGGTATAAAACTACATAAAATGAAAAAAGAATATAGACATTTTTTTTATGATAAAAAATATTATACTGAAAAAGAAGTATTAAAAAAACATTTTAAATATTAGATTTATTGACTTTTAAATACTTTTATGATAAAATTCTATATTGTGTAGGGCCTCACTCTACAACCACACAGAAAAGGTCAAAAAAACTTATGTTACCTTAATGGTGAGTCTTAGAAAAATTTAAGGAGGTAAAATATGAAAGCTATTATTGAAACAGGTGGAAAACAATATTATGTAGAAGAAGGAACTGTTCTTTATGTAGAAAAATTAGATGCTATTAAAGACAAAGAAGTTACTTTTGATAATGTACTTATGGTAAATGGAATTACTGGACGTCCTTATGTAAAAGGTGCTAAAGTAGTAGGTAAAGTATTAAAACATGGAAAAAATAAAAAAATCCTAGTTTATAAATATAATGCTAAGAAAAAATATCGTAAGATGCAAGGACATCGTCAACCATATACTAAAGTTGAAATTACAAAAATTAGTGCATAATGATTAAAGTAAATATAAAAAAAGACAATAATATTATTACTAATATTAAAATCGATGGACATGCAGGATATGGTATTAAAGGTACAGATATTGTATGTGCTAGTGTAAGCAGTATTGTTATAACTTCAATAAATGCAATAATTAAGTTAGATAATGAAGCACTTGATTATAAGCAAGATGAGGGATTTGTTGAAGTTATTATAAAAAAACATAGTAAAGAAATAGATATTTTAATAGAAAACATGATATCTTTACTAAAAGAATTAGAAAATCAATATAAAAAAAATATAAAAATTTATGAATAGGAGGTAATCTTATGAATTTGTTATTTTTAGACATTCAATTATTTGCTCATAAAAAAGGACAAGGTTCAACTAAAAACGGTCGTGATTCTGAATCAAAAAGATTAGGTGCTAAGGCTGCTGATGGAGAATTTGTAACAGGTGGGTCTATTATATATCGTCAAAGAGGAACAAAGATATACCCAGGTACAAATGTTGGTATTGGTAGTGATGATACTGTTTATGCTAAAATAGATGGTATTGTTAAATTTGAAAGACGCGGAAAAGATAAAAAACAAGTTAGTGTTTATCCAGAAGTTTAAGTTAGAACAATAGTTCTAACTTTTTGTATTTAGTATAAGGGGTGATTAGGAATGAAGAATATAAGCTTTATAACGAAATATTTAAAGGATCAAAAAAGGGTAATATTTATAGCTATAACATTAATATTTATTTCATCTTTATTTAATTTAACATATGGATATTTCAATGGTGCTGCTATGGAAGAAGTAACAAAATTAAATATAAAAATGAGTTTATTTTATTATTTCTTATACTTTTTAGTATCTATATTTTCTAATAACTTATTTGATAATTTAGGTACATATTTATTAGATAGAGTACAACTTAATGTAATAAATAAAATTAATTGTGAGGTTTATTTAAAAACACTTAATATGCCTTCAATTGCTTTTGAAGAGAAAAGTTCTGGAGAGTTTATAAATAGAGTAACAAATGATGCTGAAAGTATTTCAGATTCATTTTTGGAATTATTAAATTTAGGTACACATTTATTTGGAAGCATACTTATATTAATTTATATTTTTATTAATTCTTATATAATAGGTGCACTAATAATTTTATTTATTGTGTTATTATATTTTATAACGAAAAAATTTAATCCAGAAGTTAAAAAAATAAATGAATTAGTAAAATTAGAAAATGATAAATATACATCTGCTGTAACAGAAACAGTAAGAGGAATAAGAGAAATTAAAACTTTAGGAATAAAAACAAATTTATTTTTAGAGATAAAAGAAATAATAAATAGTTTATTTAACAAAAGAAAAAAAGAAATAATAATTAATACAAAGTATTCAATAATAACAAATATTTTTAGAGTAATATTTGAAGTTACAATATTTGTAGTTTGTGCAATACTTACATGTAATAAAAGTATATCAATAACTTTTTTTGTAGCTATGACTTATTATGTTTATAGATATACATGGATAATTGAAAACATTCAAAGTTTTTCTAAAACATATCAAAAATCAAAAGTAGCAATTAAAAGAATTAAAGAAATTCTAGATAATAAATTATATAAAGATGTTAAATTTGGTAAAGTTAATTTAACAGATAAAGATAAAATAATAGAATTTAAAAATGTAACTTTTGGATATAAAGATGATGACATTACTTTAAAAAACTTTAATATTAAATTAGAACCTAATAAAAAAATAGCTATTGTAGGAAAATCTGGACAAGGAAAAAGTACAATATTTAATTTATTGACAAGAATATTTGACACTAATAAAGGAGAAATATTGATAGATGGTATAAATATAAAAGATATATCTGAAAAATCTCTTAGAGAAAATATTTCTATAATAAGACAAGATCCATTTATATTTAATAAGACAATAAGAGAAAATTTTTTATTAATAAATCCAAATTTAACATTGGATGAAATAAGAAAATTTTGTTCTCTAGCATATATAGACGAATATATAATGAGTTTAAAAGATAAATATGATACAAAAATAGGTGAAGGTGGAGTTAATTTATCTGGTGGACAAAAGCAAAGGCTTGCTATTGCTAGAACACTTGCTAAAGGAAGTAAGATAATTTTATTTGATGAAGCAACAAGTGCACTTGATAATGAATCACAGGCATATATAAAAAAATCAATTGACAGTTTAGTTAAAGATCATACAGTTATAATAATAGCTCATAGATTATCAACAATTATAGATTCTGATATAATTTATTTAATTGATAATGGTAAAGTAAAAGATTCTGGTAATCATGAAACATTATTAAAACATTCAAAAGAATACAAAGATTTATATAAAAATGAAGGATAATTAAGAAATTTATTTGGAAAAATAAATAGTGAAAATGTATTTGTTGGAAATATTGTTAAATGTACTAAATTTGATGGAAATGTAGAAATAGAAGAAAGTTTATATAAAGGAAATCAATTATTGATTAAAATTTGTGATAATCCTAGAATATATGTTGAACTTAGAGAATTAGTATGTTTTCTATCATATATTTATATATATAATCAAATTGATAAGAATGGAATAAAATTAAATGATAAAATTTTATGCACATTTGCAACAAAACAAGGATCTATATATGTAGATGAAAAAAGTTTAAAACCTTATTATAAAGAAACCGGAAAGGTAAGAGTTAAGAGAGTTAAAAGAGATGCACTGTATGATTGTAGAATACCAGGCGGAATTGAACATTAAAAATGCTTTTTGAGCATTTTTAATTTATTTTATTATATATAATTATCTAATTTTATGATATAATTTTACTATATGAAAGAAGAGATGTTATGAAAAGAATTTTAACTGGATTACAACCAAGTGGTGAATTAACATTAGGAAGTCTAATAGGTGGTATAAGTGGAATTATAAAATATCAAGATATTTATGATTCATTTATGTTTGTACCAGATATGCATTCTATTACAGTAGAGCAAGATCCAATACTATTAAAAGAAAGAATAAGAAAAAATGTAGCACTTTATATAGCATGTGGATTAGATCCTAAAAAAAATACAATTTATATACAATCAGAAAATTTATATCATGCTAATTTATCATGGATTTTAGAATGCAATACATATATTGGTGAAGCTTCAAGAATGACACAATTTAAAGAAAAAAGTAAAAATAAAAAAAATGTAAGTGTAGGACTTTTTACATATCCAATATTAATGGCAGCAGATATATTACTTTATAGTGCTGATATTGTACCAACTGGAATAGATCAAAAACAACACGTAGAACTTGCTCGTAATTTAGCAGAAAGATTTAATAATAAATATGGAGAAACATTTACTCTTCCAGAACCTATGATACCAGAAGTTGGTGCTAAAATAAAAGACTTACAAGATCCAACAAAAAAAATGAGTAAATCAAGTACAAATCCAAAAGGAATAATATATTTATTAGATACTGAAGAAGATATAAGAAAAAAAATAATGAGTGCTGTAACAGATTCAGAAAATAAAGTTTACTATGATCCAATAAATAAACCTGGAATATCTAATTTACTTACAATATATTCAAGTTTAAAAAAAATTTCTATAGAAGATACAGAAAAATATTTTAAAGATAGTAATTATGGAAATTTGAAACATGAAGTAGCTGACTTGATAGTAGAAACATTAAAAGAAATAAGAAAAAAATATGAAGAAATAATAAATAGTTCAGATTTAGATAAAATATTAGATGATGGAAAGAACAAAGTTAATGAAATAGCAAAATTAAAATATGAAGAAGTAAGAAAGAAAGTTGGACTTGGAAGATAATAATATTTATGACCAAAAATAAAAGTAAATAAAACTTTTATTTTTAATTTTTATCGTGTATAATACTAAATGAAAAAGGGTGATATTATGTTTATAGATGAAGTAATAGTAGAATTATATGCCGGAAATGGCGGAGATGGATGCATGGCATTTAGGAGAGAAAAATATATACCAATGGGTGGTCCATTTGGTGGAAGTGGTGGAAAAGGTAGTGACATTATATTTGAAGTTGATGAAGGACTTAATACTTTACTAGACTTAAGATATAAAAAAATAATTAAAGGTTCTAAAGGAGAAAATGGTCAAGGAAGTGCTAAACAAGGTGCGAATGCAAAAGATGTAATTATAAAAGTTCCACTAGGTACTGTTATAACAGATATGGAAACTAATCTTATAATAGCAGATTTAACTAAAAAAGGTGATAAAGCAGTTGTTGCTTATGGTGGACGTGGAGGTAGAGGAAATATGGCTTTTGCAACTCGTACGAATCCTGCACCAAGTTTTGCAGAAAATGGAGAACCAGGAGAAGTAAAAAAAGTAAAGGTAGAACTTAAACTACTTGCTGATGTTGGTTTAGTTGGAATGCCAAGTGTAGGAAAATCAACATTAATATCTAAAATAAGTGCCTCAAAACCTAAAATAGCTGCATATCATTTTACAACTTTAACACCTAATTTAGGAGTAGTGTTAGCTCCAACAAATAAATCATTTGTAGTTGCAGATTTACCTGGACTTATAAAAGGAGCAAGTTTAGGAGAAGGACTTGGTGATAAGTTTTTAAAACACGTTGAAAGAACTAGAGTAATTGCGCATGTAATAGATATGAGTGGATTTGAAGGAAGAGATCCATATGATGATTATATTACTATAAATAAAGAATTAGAAAATTTTGACAAAAAAATATTAGAAAAACCTCAAATTATAATAGCAAGTAAAATGGATTTAGAAACAAGTCATGAAAATTTAGAAAAATTTAAGGAAAAAGTAAAAGATGTTAAAATTTTTCCAATATGTGCTATTACAGGTTCTGGATTAAAAGAAGTTTTAATAGAACTTTCAAATATGCTTGATAAAATAGAGAAAAAACCTTTATATGAAGAAGAAAAATTTGAAAGTCATATTTTGTATAAATTTAAAAAAGAACAACCATTTAATATAGTAAATGAAAATGGTGTTTGGGTTATAAAAGGAAAAGAAATAGAAAAACTTTATAAAATGACAAGATTTACAACTGATGAAGCAGCAAAAAGATTTTCAAATAAATTAAGACGTATGGGAATTGATGATAAATTAAAAGAATTAGGAGCAAAAGATTCTGATACAGTAAGAATATTAGATATTGAATTTGAATATAAAGAGGTTTAATATGAATGGTATATTATTAGTTAATAAAGAAAAAAATTATACAAGTCGTGATATTGTAAATATAGTCTCAAAAAAACTAAAAACAAGGAAGGTAGGGCATACTGGAACACTTGATCCACTTGCTACAGGTGTTTTAGTTCTTTGCATTGGAAATGCTACTAAATTAGTCGAAATATTAACAAGTACTGAAAAAGAATATGAAGCAGAAATAATACTTGGAATAAAAACAGATACACTTGATATAACAGGTAATATACTAAAAGAAGAAAACACTTTTAAAACAAAAGAAGAAATAGAATCTGTATTACAAAAAATGACAAAAAAATATGAACAAACTGTTCCAATATATTCTGCTGTTAAAATAAATGGAAAAAAACTTTATGAATATGCCAGAAATAATGAAGAGATAGAATTACCAAAGAGAATGGTAGAAATAAAAAAACTTGAATTAATAAATGATATAAAATATATAGAAGGTAAGACAATATTCAAAATAAGAACATTAGTAAGTAAAGGAACATATATAAGAAGTTTAATAGAAGATATTGCTTCTAATTTAAATACAATTGGTACTATGAAAAATCTTAATAGAACAAAACAAGGAATATTTGATTTAAAAGAATGTTACACATTAGATGAAATAGGAAATGATAAATATAAATTAATAGAAATAGATGAAGTATTAAAAGATTTTTATACAATAACAGTTGATTTAGATTTAGAGAAAAAAATAAAAAATGGGTGTATATTAAATAATATATATAATAAAGATTATGTTGTCTTTAAAAAAGATAATAAGGTGATTGCTATTTATACTATATATGATAAAGATAAAACCAAAATAAAACCATATAAAATGTTTATATAGGAGGAATATAATATGACAAGATACTTAGTTTGGATAAATAAATTTATAGTGGAAGATAACATTTCTGAACATGATTTCTTAGCTGAAATGTATCCAGAAATAAAAGAGTTATATAATATGTTATGGTATATAAAAAATAATAGTAAAAAGCCATATAGTTATATTACAAGATCAAGAATAAATAAATTGAACAATGAAATAAATAAAAAATTAAAAATAGCTGGTATACCAGAATATATACTGATTTTAAAAAATAAAAATGAATTTATAGAACCAGTAAGTAATTCAAAACTAAATATAGTAGAAAAATATATAAATCTTAGAAGAGTAGGTATTATGGTTGAAAGAGAATATATGGAAAATTTAAATACAGAAAATATTGATTTTTTAAATAGAAAAATTCCTTTATTTATAAAAAATGATGAAAAAGTTAAAAGAAAATAATTTCTTTTTTTTTAATATTAATGTTATAATATAGAGGGTGATAATATGATATATTTAGATTATTCAGCAACTACACCTGTAAATAAAGATGTATTAGAAACATTTAATAAAGTTTCAACTGACTTTATTGGTAATCCTAATTCATTACATAAGTTAGGAGTAGAAGCAAAAAAATTAGAAGAAAGTGCTACAAATCAAATAAAAGAATTATTAAAATTAACAAATCATGAAGTAATTTATACATCTGGGTCTAGTGAATCAAATAATTTAGCAATAAAAGGAATCTGTTTAAAACATCAAGGAATAGGAAAACATATTATAACAACTAATTTAGAACATTCAAGTATATATGGACCAATTGGTTATTTACAAAAATTAGGTTATGAAGTTGATTTTGTAAAAACAAATAATGGTTTAGTTGATATGGATGATTTAAAAAGATTAGTAAGAGATGATACTGTTTTAGTAACAATCGCATCAGTAAATAGTGAAACTGGTATACTTCAAAATATAGAAGAAATAGCTAGATTTTTAAAAAATAAAAAATGTTTTTTTCATGTTGATATGACTCAAAGTATAGGAAAAGTAAATATTAATTTTGATGATATAGATTTAGTAAGTTTTTCAGCTCATAAAATATATGGAATTAAAGGAATAGGTTGTTTAATAAAAAAGTCTTCAATTATTATAGAACCTTTAATTCATGGTGGAAAATCTACTACTATATATCGTAGTGGAACACCTCCGCTACCACTTATAGTATCTTGTTCAAAAGCTCTTAGACTTTCACTTAATGATATAGATTACAAATATGAATACGTAAAAAAATTAAATTTTAAAATTAGAGAAAGCATTAAAAATATACCTAATGTTACAATAAATAGTAATGAAAATTGTATACCATATATATTAAATATAAGTATTTTAAGTAGTAAACCTGAAGTTTTTCAACATGCTATGGAAGAATGTGATATATATATATCTACTAAAAGTGCCTGTTCATCAAATAATGCTATAAGTAAAGCTGTATATGAAGTAACAAAAAATGAAGAAGCATCACGTCATAGTGTTAGAATTAGTTTATCTTATTTAACTAAAGAAGAAGAAATAGATGAATTTTTAAATGCATTTAAAAAATGTGTTAATAAGTTTAATAATTTAAAAGGGTAGTGATAAAATGGAGAAAACAAAAAAAGAAATAGTAAAAATGCTTTTAAATAAAAATTTAGAAGTAGAAGATGAAGAAGAATTACTTGATTTACTTATTGAACAACCAATTGCTATAGATGTTGATAAAAAAGATAGAGAAAATATAAAATTAGGTGATAAAGTAGCAGATAAATTAACACAAGTAGCTGGTAGTTGGAAATTTATAATTGGTTTTTGTATATTTTTAGTAGCTTGGATAATATTAAATTTATTCCTAATTAAAAATTTAGATCCATATCCATTTATTTTATTAAATTTATTATTATCTTGTCTTGCTTCACTTCAAGCTCCAATAATAATGATGAGTCAAAATAGAGAAGCAAAAAAAGATAGCTTAAGAAGTGAAAATGATTATAAAACTGATTTAAAAAGTGAATTAATATTAGAAGAATTACATGATAAGATGGATAAGATATTAATAAATCAAAATAAAATATTAAAAGAATTAGAAAAAGATAAATAGTATATTTTAGTTTTTAGAAACACTTAAATAGTGTTTTTTTTATAATGTTAAATTTTGTAAAATATAAAATATTATTTATACAAACAAATTTTCGCGATATAATTTAGTTGGTGATATTATGAATAGGACTTATATATGTATAGATTTGAAAAGTTTTTATGCATCAGTAGAATGTGTAAAGAGAGGATTAGATCCTTTAAACACGAACTTAGTAGTAGCAGACATATCACGAACTGAAAAAACAATATGTTTAGCAGTATCACCATCATTAAAACAATATGGAATAAAAGGAAGAGCAAGATTATTTGAAGTAATAGAAAAGGTAAAAAAAATTAACTATGACAGAAAGAAAAAAGCTTACAAATATAAATTTAATGGTAAATCTTTCAATGATAAAGAACTAAAGAATAATAAAGATTTAGAATTAGATTATATAATTGCTCCTCCTAAAATGGAAGATTATATAAAGTGTAGTACAGATATATATAAAATATATTTAAAATATTTATCTAAAGATGATATACATGTATATTCTATAGATGAAGTATTTTGTGATATAACTGATTATTTAAAATATTATAAATTGAATAGTGAAGAATTAGTTACAAAAATAATAAAAGATATATATATAAAAACTGGAGTAACCGCAACAGCTGGAATTGGTACAAATTTATACTTAGCAAAAATAGCTATGGATATAGTTGCTAAACATAAAAAAGCAAATTCCTTTGGAGTTAGAATAGCATATTTAGATGAAATGCTTTATAGAAAACTTTTATGGAATCATAAACCTTTAACAGACTTTTGGAGAGTAGGAATAGGTTATCAAAAAAAATTAGAAAATAATAAAATGTATACGATGGGTGATATAGCACGTGCCTCAATAAATGATGAAAAAATATTATATAAATTATTTGGAGTTAATGCTGAGTTTTTAATAGATCATGCATGGGGATATGAACCTTGTACAATAAAAGATATAAAAGAATATAAGCCTAAAACTAATTCTTTGTCCTCAGGTCAGGTATTACACTTTCCATATAATAAAAATCAAACAAGAATAATTATAAAAGAAATGATAGATTCAATATGTTTAGAATTAACATTTAAAAATCTTATAACAAATAAATTAATATTAGTAATTGGATTTGATATAAATAATAATTATAATGGAGAATATAAATTAGATCATTATGGAAGAAAAATACCCAAACCAAAAGTAATAAATGTTAATTTAGATTATAAAACATCATCTACTAATATAATAAGAGATAAAGTTATAAAGGAGTATGATAATAAAATTGATAATACTTTATTAATTAAAAGAATAAATATAAATCTTGTGACATTTGATAAAAATAGAAATGAAAAAAGAATAGAACAGATAGATTTATTTTCAGATATAAATTTAAAAGAAAGAGAAATACATAATGAAAAGTTAGATAATGAACTTCAAAAAACACTTTTGAGTATTAAAGATAAATATGGTAAAAATTCTATATTAAAAGGAATTGATTTAGAAAAATGTGCAACTACAGTAGAAAGAAATAATCAAATAGGAGGTCATAAAAAATGAATGACTATAGTGATATAATAAATATAAAGTATCCATTCAAAGAAAAAAATAAAAGTATTACTAGAGCAGTACAATTTTCACCATTTAGTGCATTAGCAGGGTTTGATCAAAAAATAAAAGAAAAAGAAAAAATACTAAGTAAAAAGATTGAATTATCAGAACAACAAAAAAATATATTAGATTATAAATTAGAATATATAAAAAATAATTTAAATTTAAATGTAGAAATAATATATTTTGTAAAAGATGAAGATTTTGATAGTGGAAAATATATTAATATTAAAAATAAAATTAAAAAAATAGATATTAATAAAAAACAAATAATGATATCTAATATAACTATTCCAATTAAAGATATATTTAATATAGAAATTTTAAAATAAAAACATATTGACTCTCCAGTAAACTAGAGTGATATCTTATTGCTGAAAGGGGATAAGATATGGGATGTAATAGTTGTAGTTATTTAAAAAAAGATAATAAAAAAAATGGTGTAACTGGATCTTGTTATTTTTGTACTAAAATAAAAAAATATGTAAATGGAGCATATTCAAATTGTGATAATTATTTATATGATTACACCAAAAATACCTTAGATAAAAATGAAATTTATAGAAATGGTATAACATATAGTAGTGATAATATTAATATAAATACATATATAGTTATATTGGTATTTTTAATTATATTATGTTTTATAATTAATTTAAATTTATTATAATTTTTATGATAAAATAAATATAATGGGACATTCATTAGCAATTGAAAGGAGGAGATTATGTTATATAAAATAGGAGATTTTTCTAATATAACAGGTGCTTCTATTAGAACTCTTAGGTATTATGATTCAATAGATTTATTTAAACCAAAAGAAATAGATTTATTTACTAATTATAGATATTATAATGAAGAACAAATAGAAGAATTTAAGATTATAACAGAATTAAAAGAATGTGGTTTTTCATTAGAAGAAATAAAAGAAAACTGGAATAATCTTAATAATGATATTATGATTAGAAAAAAAGAAGAATTATTAAATGAAATAAAAAAACAAAGAGAAAAAATAAGAAAAATTGATTATTTAAGAAATAACATAATCGATGGTAAAATAAATATAAATAAAAACAAAATATATAAAAATAAAACAAAAACATTATTTTAGAAAGGTGATATTATGAGAGACACAAATTTAATAATAGGTAAAATTAACAGTGGTAAAACAAAAGGAGTTTTATTTAAAGAAACAAAAAAGTCAATAGAAAATAATGAAAATTTATTTATATTAGATGCAAGAGGAGAATACTATAGAACATTTAAAGAAGAACTTGATAGTAAAAATTACAATACATATGTAATCAATTTAAATGATCCAGTTAAATCAAATGGATGGAATATTTTAAATTTACCATATATGTATTATAAAAATAATGAAATTGATAAATGTTTAGATTGTTTAAAAAGTATAACACTAGAATTATTTAAAGATGAAAATCCTAATTCTGATCCATTTTGGTCAAATATGTCTGCAGATTATGTAACAGGTTTAATAATGATTTTATTTAAAGAAGGAAAACTAGAAGAAATTAATATAGGAAGTGTTGGAACATTACTTACTAAATCTGAAATTACTTATAATAATAAAACATTAATTCAAAATTATTTAGATAATATAGATATAGTAAATCCTATTTATACATTACTATCAGCAACAGCATTTGCTCCAAATGAAACAAAAGGATCAATAATATCTGTAATAAGACAAAAATTAAATTTGGTATATATAAAAGAAAACTTACTTAATATGTTAAGTATAAATGAACTTGATTTAACAAATATAAAAGATAAAACAGCAGTTATAGTTATAGGAAAATCTGATATAGCAAATATTTTATTAGATCAAATTTCATATATAATTAGGGGAAAAAACATAAAATTTAATTTTATATTAGATAATTTAGATAATTATAGTAAGATATTATCTCTTAAAGAATTAATAGAAGATGCTAGTTATAATCACATCAAAGTTGATGTAGCAATAAGAGATATAGATGAGATTGAATATAAATATGGTAAATTTATATTTAATAAATTTCAAAATGTTGTAAATGTAGAAAAAGAACTTATTTTAATAGAAGAAGGAAATTATAATAAATTTCCTGAATTGAAAAAAGTCAATAATATGTATTTTGATTTAGAAAAATTTATAAAAAATAAATAAATTAATGTACTTAAGTACTAATATATTTAATTGGATGTAGGTGATAAAAATGTCTGAATTGGAAAAACTATATGAATATTTATTATCTTTGAATATAAAAGACTATGAGAAAAAAATATTTGAAATAATACCTGAATTAAAAAATGAAGAAGGTTTTGATCAAAAAAATGAGTGGCATTGTTTTGATGTATGGGATCATACATTAGCTACAATAAATTGTTGTGATAGAAATAAAGAAGACAGATTAGTATTATTATTACATGATATAGGAAAACCTTTTTCATATCAAGATGATGGAGATATTAGGCATTTTAAAAATCATGCTTTAGTTTCTTCAAAAATTTCAGAACCGATTCTTAAAAGATTAAAAGTTTCAAAAGAAAAAAGAAAATATATGATAAAATTTATTGAAATGCATTCCACAAAAATAGATATAAATATGATTAATATAGATAATTTATCATTTTATTTAAATCTTTTAAAAATACAAAAATGTGATGCTGATGGCTATGAGAAGACACATTCATTAATAATTAAAAAACAATTAGATGAATTAGAAGTAAAAATAAAAAATAAATATAAAAAGTAATTAAAACATTACTTTTTTATTATGTTAATAAATGTAAAGACGAATTATAATTAAAGGTAATTTAAAATTATTGTGATAAAATAATAATAGATAGGAGAGATATAATGATAAATTATGATTTTAGAGGAAAAAATGTAATTGTAACAGGCGCAAGTATGGGTCTTGGTTATGCGATTGCTTTAGAATTTGTTAAAGCTGGTGCTTCTTTAATAATTGCTGATATAAATTTAGAAGAAGCAGAAAAAGCAAAAGAAAAGTTAAGTCAATATGGAACAAGAATAGAAACTTATAAGATTGATGTTTCTAATTATGATGAATTTTTATCTTTAGCAAATTATGTAGAAAATACATTTGGTTCAATAGATATTTTAGTAAACAATGCTGGAATATTTGTAGCAGAAATGTTTAATGATATGGAAATAGCTAAAATGGATAAATTAATTAATGTAAATTTAAATGGAACTGTTTATGGATGTAGAGCAGTTTTACCTGTTATGAAAAAACAACAATATGGTAAAGTTATTAATATATCAAGTATAGCTGCTAAATTAGGTGGAAGTGGAGCCGCTATTTATTCAGCTACTAAGGCAGCAGTTTTAGAGCTTACTGCATGTTTAGCACGTGAATATGCAAAAGATAACATTAACATAAATTGTGTACTTCCAGGTATTATAAGAACACCTTTATGGGAAAAGGCATTAGATGAAATGACAAAAGGAGATATATCAAAAAAAGACACAGTATTTGCTCAATTTACAAAAGATATTCCAATGGGTAGACCACAGGAACCTGTTGATATAGCTAAAGCGGTTTTATTTTTATGCAGTGAAGAAGCTAGTAATATTACAGCTCAAAATTTAGCTGTCGATGGAGGACATACATACTAAAATTGAATATGTTTTTGTAAAAAGTAATATAATTTAAAAATTATATTTAGATTATTAATAAAATATGATAGATTACTATAAAATCTATCTTTTTTATAGTATAATTTAAAGTAATTATGATAAATTACAATTAAATATTGTGTCGAAGAATTAGATTTTATATATAATGACTGTTGTGAAAAAATGTTATGAAAAAGAAATAAATATAAAGTTTATTATTCAAATAATATAAGGAAGTGAAATTAGTGAAAAATTATATATGTAAAATTGCTACTATTGAAGAAATGAATAGAAAATGGGATTATGAAATATCACTAGCAATAAATAAAAAAAATTGGATTATTTGGAAAAAACAAAATATTAATAATTATAAAAGTGGTAAAATTATTCCTTATTATGGAATTCTTGATGATCAAATAATTTGTGAAGCAACTGCTGTATTAACTAGTGATATTGTTCAAAATAGTAATAAATTAGTAGATGATACAACTGCATATTTAACTGCTTTTAGAACTAATAAAGGGTATGAGAATAGAGGATATTTTTCTAAGTTATATAAGTTTATGGAAGAAGATTTAAAAAATAAAGGTTATGATCTATTAACATTAGGAGTGGAACCTGATGAAATAAGAAATAAAGAGATATATAGTCATTATGGATTTGTAAAACATATTAAAAATGCTAAGGAAGTATATCCGGATGGAACAGAAATTTATGTTGAATATTATGGTAAAAAATTAAAATAAAAAATTAAAAAAATATATAAATTTAAACAAATAAACAAAAAAACTTAGTAATCAGTAATGAGATAGATTTAAAATCTATTTTTTTTATGATATAATCTAATAGATTTGAAACTTAAAGGAGTTGATTTTATGGATAATAAAACAAATATAAATTGGTATCCAGGTCATATGGCAAAAACTAAAAGACTCATAAAAGAAAATTTAAATTTAATAGACGTAATTTATGAAGTTGTTGATTCTAGAATGCCATATTCATCTAAAATAGTTGATATTGATAATTTTACTATTAATAAACCAAGGTTACTTATTATGACTAAGAGTGATTTATGTGATTTAACTGAAACAAAAAAATGGGTTAACTATTATGAAAATAAAAATTATAAAGTTGTTTTAGTTAATCTGAATGATAAAAAATCTATAAATGTTATTTTAAAAGCTACAAATGAATTAATGGAAGAAAAAGTAAATAAATTAAAAGAAAAAGGAATTCAAAAAAATAAAACAAGAATACTTATAACAGGAATTCCTAATGTAGGTAAATCAACATTAATAAATAGATTAGTTGGAAAAAAAGCCGCAACTGTTGGAAATAAACCAGGTGTTACAAAAAATCTAAGTTGGATAAGAATTAATGATTCTTTAGAACTTTTAGATACACCAGGAATATTATGGCCTAAATTTGAAGAAGAAAATGTAGCATATAATCTTGCTAGTTTAACTGCAATTAAGGAAGAAGTTTTACCAATAGAAAAAGTAGTATGTTATATAATTGAAACACTACATAAATATTATCCTAATATATTACTTGAAAGATATAATGTAAAAGAGTTAGATGAAGATTTTATAGAAGTATTTGATACTATAGGTAAAAAAAGAGGCTGCCTAATAAAAGGTGGAGAAGTTGACTATGATAGAGTGTGCAATATTATAATTAATGATTTAAAAGAAGGATATATAAAAGGAATTACTTTTGATAGAGTAGAAAATTATGAATAAAGAAGAAATAATTTGCATTTTAAAAAAATATAAATTAGAAAAAGATAAATATGTTGTAATATCTGGAGCTTGTATGGTACTATATGGAATAAAAGATTTTACAAGTGATATAGATATATCTGTAACTGAAGAATATTATAATAAATTGTTAAGAGAACATAATTGTTCATTTGAAAGAATAAATGAATATGGAGAAAAAATATATTTCATTGATAATATAATTAATTTTGGAACAACATATTATACTAATCATATTAACTATATAGATGATATACCAGTTACTGATTTAGATGAATTAATAAAACTAAAAAAGTTTTTAAATAGAGATAAAGATAAGATAGATATAGAAAAAATAAAAAAATTTAAGGAGAATTATGAAAGATATTAATGTATTAGCTCTTGCATATTTAGGTGATGCAATATATGAAGTATATATAAGAGAATATTTAATAAAAAAAGGAATATGTAATGTAAATATTTTACAGAAAGAGTCAATTAAATATGTAAGTGCTAAAAGTCAAGCATGTTATACAGAAAAAATGATAAATTGTAAATTTTTTAATGAAGAAGAAATTAATGTTATATATAGGGGAAGAAATCACAAAAGTCATAAATCACCCAAAAATACAGATATAAGAACATATAAAATGGCGACTGGTTTTGAGGCATTAATAGGTTATTTATATATTAATAATAAAAGTGAGAGAATAAATGATATAATTAATTATATATTAAGTGATGAATCTTAAAAAGAGGATGTGATAATATGTATATATATGGAAAAAATGTAAGTGTAGAAGCTATAAAAAAGAAACAAAAAATCAATAAAGCAATAATATATAAAAATTTTAAAGACTTAGAAATAATAAATTATTTGACTAAAAATAATATTAAAATAAAATATATGGAAAAATATGAAATGGATAAGATAGTAAATGGATTACATCAAGGAATTATATTAGATGTAGATGATTATAAATATTCTAATTTAAATGATATATTAGAAATTGATAATCCATTAATTGTAATATTAGATCATTTAGAAGATCCACATAATTTAGGAGCAATTATAAGAACATGCGAAGCGGCAGGAGTAGATGGAATTATAATTCCAAAAGATAGAAGTGTAGAAGTAAATGGTACAGTAATAAAAACAAGTGTAGGAACAGCAGAGAGTGTTAAAATAGTAAGAGTAACTAATATCGTAAATACAATTAAAGATTTAAAAAAACAAGGTTTTTGGATTACTGGAACAGATATGAATGGAACAAATTATAAAAATATTGATTATAAAGGAAAGACTGCTATTGTAATAGGTAACGAAGGAGATGGAATGTCTAGACTTGTAAAAGATAATATAGATTTTGTAGCAAGTATTCCAATGTTTGGAAAAACTAATAGTTTAAATGCTAGTGTAGCAGCCGGTATTATTATATATGAAGCAGTGACACAAAGAAAGCTGGGATAGTTTGAATTATAAAGAATATAATGACAATGAAATATTAAGTTATATAAATGATAATGAGGAATCATTAGATTTAATTTATGAAAAATACAAACCTTTAATTAGTAAAATAGCTAATAATTTTTATAAAAAATATTGTCAAAATACTGGGCTTGACGTTAATGATTTAATTCAAGAGGGTATGCTTGGATTAAATAGTGCTATAAACCATTATAAAGAAAATAAAGATACATTATTTTTTACTTATGCAAAAACATGTATAGAAAGAAAAATTATAAGTTCAGTTATTGCAGCTAATAGACAAAAACATAAAATACTAAATGATTCAATATCGTTTGAATTAAATTTAAATGATGAATCTATAAATTTAGAAACATTTCTTGGAGATAGCGAATATAATCCAGAAAATATAGTAATAACAAATGAAAGTAATAAAGAATTAATAAATAAAATAACAGAAATTTTAACAGATTTTGAAATTCAAGTATTACAATTAAAATTAGATGGATTTGAATATAAGGAAATAGCTGAGATAGTAGATAAAGATGTAAAAGCTATTGATAATGCAATACAAAGAATAAGATTAAAAATAAAAAAATATTTAAAAAGTACTAAAAATTACTAAAAAATTTAAGTTAAAAATTTAATTTAATTTTTTTTTGAAAAAAAATTAAAAAAAGTGTAAAAAAAGTGTCAAATTTTAAAAAAATGTGATATACTTGTTATGATATTATGCTAGCACATGCTACATAGATAAAAGAATAAGAATAAAAAGGAGATGTTTTTATGGTAGAAAACACAAACCAAGAAAATTATAATAATATTTTTGTTGATAGTTCAAATGATGTTGCAGAAAAAGTTAATGATTCTAATGATTTTTATGATGATGAAGTAATCGAACAACCATTTCAAATGAATTCTTCAAATTCTGTAACTGATGAGGAAGTAGAACCACCAGTTCCAGTTCAACCAGTTAGTTTAGATGATTTTTCAAATGATGATGCTCCAGTAGCAAAGTTAGATTTTGATAATATTGAAAATGGTGTACCTTCTGAAGTTTCTGTAGGTAATTCTAATGTGTTCAATTTTTCACCAGTAGAAAAAGAAGAATCAAAAGAAAATTTACCATTTAAAGAAGAAGAAAAAGTAGAAGAAGTACAAGAACCAAATGAATTAGTTGAAGAAGTTGCTAGTCAACCACAAGTAGAAGAAGAAAAAGAAATAAAAGAAGAACCATTAAAAGAAGAGAATGATGATAAAAAATTTGTAGTTCCAAGTTTAACAAATGAAGAAATGGATAAAATGATTGAAGAAGATAATAAAAAAGAACAATTAGATGATAGTTATGTTTTATCAAATTTTGATGTATTATTTGATAGTTTATATAATGATGTAAATGGAGCTAATAATTTTATTTCTAATTTAATCGAGCAAAAGAAAAATGTAAATATAAATGAAGCATCACTTAATGATCAAGCAACTAAATTAGAAAAAGAAAAAGAAGAATTTAAAAAATATGTTGAAACACAAAAGGAAAGTATAGAATCTGAAAAAAGACAATGCAATGAATATATTAAAACACAAAAAATTCGTCTTCAAAATGAGGAAGAACAATTTAATAGTGATATGGAAGCTGCAAAAGCTGAAAGAAAACTTGCAGAAGAATCATTAAAAATAGAAGAACAAAAATTATCAGATGAAAAAGAACAATTTGAAAAATATAAAGAAATAGAAGAACAAAAATTAACATCAGAAAGACAAAAATTTGAAACAGAAAAAGAACAATTTGAAAAAGAAAAAACAATAGAATTAGAAAAAATTAAAAATGCTCAAAAAGATTTACAAGTTCAAAAAGAACAATTTGCTAAGACAAAAGAATTAGAAGAGAAAAAATTAGAATTAGAAAGTAAAAATTTATCTCAAAGTTGTGCAAGATTTAAAGAGTTAGTATCTCAATTCAATTCAGGTTTTCAACAATTACCTGAGGATAAATAATGAGTAAAAAAAATAGAAAAGATAACGATATAGAATTGATAAACGAAACAGAAGAACCTGCATTAAATATGAATGATGAAAAGGTAGAAGAAAACTTGAACGAAGAACAAGTAAACGAAGAACAAACTGAAAATGTTGATATTAATGAGATAGATATAGATAAAGAATTTAGTTTTGATGATATGGAACCTATAGATGATGTAAAACCTGAAAAAGAAGAAGTAAAAATAGATAATATAAATAGTATTTTTGAAGTGGCTAATAATAATATTCTTCAAGCAAAAAACATTTATAATCAAAACATTGAAATGAAAAAAGAACTTGATAATAAATTTAGAGAACTTGAAGAAAGACAAAATGAATTTGAAGCAAAAAAAGCAGAAGATTATGAAAAAATAAGAAAATATAAAGATGAAGTTTTTGCTAAAGTTACAGAAAAAAAATCAGAAATAGAAACTAAAATATCTGAATTTAAAAATGTTCAAACTAAACTAAATACTGAAAAAGAAAGATTTGAAGAGTATAAAAGAAATGAAATTGAACGTATAAAACAAATGAAAAAACAACAAAGAGAAGAAAATCAAAAAAAACAAGATGAACTTGATCAATATAAAAGTAAATTAGAAACTATTAAAGAAGAACTTGATAGTGCTAAAAGGAAATTAGAGTTAGATAGAATAAAATATGATTCAGATAAAAATGAATTAGCAAATAATCTATTAAAATTTAATGAATTAGTTAGCGATTTTACGGTTAATATTGATAAGTTTAACAAATAAAAATAAGCTTTTTTAAGCTTATTTTTTTTCATAACTAGAACACATTGTGTTTTTTTTACTTCCATCACCATTGCAATTACAAACTTTGATATCTTTTAAATTGCATTTATCACAACAGTCATCACAATGTTTACAGTCATGTACTGAACAATTTATTTTTTGATTATCCATAATTCACCTCATTATTATTTTTAACATAAATATCAAAACTATTCATAAACTTATATAGGTGATAATATGGCAAAAATAAAAATAGGAATACCAAGAAGTTTGTTTTATTATTATTATAAAGATATTTGGAAGCTTTTTTTTAATGAATTTAATATAGAATTAATTGTAAGTCCACCTACAAATAAAAAAATTATGGAAAATGGATCTAAATATTCAACTGATGAAATGTGCATCTCAATGAAAAATTATATTGGACATGTTCATTATCTGTTAGATAAATGTGATTATATATTAGTTCCTAGAATATCAAATTATGGAAATGATAATCAAACATGTACTAACTTTTTAGCAACCTTTGATATTATTAATAATATATTTGAAACTAAGTTATTAAATTACAATATTAATTTAGAGAATAATGAAACTGAAGAAAAAGGATTAATAAAAATAGTTACTAAATTTGGATATTCTAAAGAATATGCCACTAAAGTTTATAAAAATGCAGTAAAAAAAATAACAGAAAAAAATAATAAATTAATTAAAGAAAATATAAAAAAATTAGAAAGTAGTAAAAAAAAGATATTATTAATAGGACATCCTTATAATATATATGATAATTTAATAGGAAAAGATATAATTAAATATTTAGAATCAAATGATATAGATATAATATATTCAGATCTGTTTCATAAAGATATAACAAATGAGTTAAGTAAAAAATTATCTTATAGCCTATATTTTAAATATAACAAAGAAAATATAGGTGCTATACCGCTTGTAATAGATAAAATTGATGGTATTATTTTTATTTCAACATTTCCATGTGGACCAGATTCACTTGCTAATGAATTAGTTTTTAGAAAAATAAAAAAACCATATTTAAATCTAATAATAGATGATTTAGATAGCTTGACAGGAATAGAAACTAGAATTGAAAGTTTTATTGATATAATAAAGGGGGATATATATGAATAAAGTAACATTTCCACTTGTTGGAAACTATAAAATACCAGCAATGTATTTATTCAAGCATATATTAGATTGTGAAATAATAGAACCACCACCAATTACTAAAAAAACAATAGAACTTGGAAATGCTAATAGCCCAGAGTTTGTTTGTACTCCTTTTAAATATACATTAGGAAATTATATAGAAGCATTAGAAATGGGGGCAAACGTTGTAATTCAATTTGGTGGTGGATGTAGATATGGATATTATTTTGAATTACAAGAACAAATATTAAAGGACTTGGGATATAAATTTAAATATGTAAACTTTGTAACTAAAGGTGTTACAGATTTAAAAAAAATTTATAAGGATTTAAAAGGAATAAATCCAAAATTAAAAATAGATAGATTATTATATTATTCGTTTATAACAACTAAAATGCTTAAATATATGGATAAATGTGATGATTATATTAGACAAAATATTGGATTTGATTCAAGTGGTAAATTAGAAAAAATTAATTTAGAAATGCTAGAAAAATTTAAAAATGTAAAAAGTTTTTTAAATTTAAATAGAATATATAGAAAATATTATAGAAAATTAAAAAATGTAAAAATAAATAAACCAAAAAATAGATTAAAAATAGGTATTATAGGTGAACTTTATACAGTGATGGAACCATTTGCTAATTATTATTTAGAACGTGAACTAGCAAGTCATAATATAGAAATAAAACGATTTACTAATGCTCATTATTTATTGTTTGAAAAAAAGAAAAAAGGATTAAAATATTTAAAAAGTGCAAAAAAATATATAAGATATAAAATGGGTGCTGATAGTCATGATAATATTGGAAGATGTAAATATTTATGTGAAAAAAAATATGATGGTATAATTCATATAAAATCGTCATTTTGTACACCAGAAATAGGAATAATGGCTATAATAAACAAAATATGCAAAGAATATGATGTCCCAGTTATATTTTTTTCCTTTGATGCTAATACAAGTGAAGTAGGTATAAAAACAAGATTAGAAGCTTTTTATGATATGATAGAAATGAGGAAAAATAATGAAAAATTGTTATCTAGGAATTGATATAGGTTCAATATCAACAAAAGGTGTAATAATAGATGAAAATAATAATATTATAAAATCTGATTATATTTGGACAGAAGCAAATCCTATAAAAGCTGTAAAAAAACTTGTAGAAAATTTAAAGAAAAATTTAGATAAAAATATAGTAATAAAAGGTATAGGAACAACTGGAAGTGCTAGAAAATTGATAGGACTTTTGCTAGATGCTAATGTTATAAAAAATGAAATAACAGCTCATGCTGTTGGAACATTACATTTTTATCCTGAATGTAAAACCATACTTGAAATTGGTGGTCAAGATTCTAAAATAATTTTGATAAATAATGGAATTATAACCGATTATGCAATGAATACACTATGTGCAGCAGGTACTGGTGCCTTTTTATCCAGTCAAGCCAAAAGATTAAAAATAAATATAGAAGAATTTGGTTCTTTAGCTCTTAAATCTGATAATCCTGTTAAAATTGCTGCTCGTTGTACTGTTTTTGCAGAATCAGATTTGGTACATAAAGCTCAGCTTGGATATAAAATAGAAGACATAGTTGCAGGCCTTTCAAAAAGTATAGTGCTAAATTACTTAAATAATGTGGGTAAGGGTAAAAAAATAAAAGCACCTATAGTTTTTCAAGGCGGTGTAAGTAAAAATGTAGGAGTTGTAAAATATTTTAAAGAAATATTAAATGAAGATATAATAGTAGATCCAAATAGTCATTTAATGGGTGCTATTGGAATAGCTATTTTATCTAAAAATAAAAATAATAAAATTTATGATTTAAATATAAAAAATGTAAAATTTGAAACAAAAGGAATGGAATGTAATAGGTGTCCAAATAATTGTGAAATATTAAAAATATATAAAGATGATAAATTAATAGATGCATATGGAAGCAAATGTAATAGGGAAATAAAAAGTTAAAATATATTGACATAAAAAAAATAATAGTGTATAAATTTAATTGATACAAAGGAAGTGGAATATGACAAAGAAACTAGTAATAGTGGAATCACCAGCTAAAACAAAAACTATAGGAAAATATTTAGGTAGTGATTATAAAGTAGTATCATCAAAGGGACATATTAGAGATTTATCAACAACAGGTAAATATGGTTTAGGAATCGATATTGAAGATCATTTTAAACCTAAATATACAACAATAAAAGGGAAAAAGAAAGTAATAGATGAGTTAAAAAAAGATGTAAAAAATTCCGATTTTGTTTATCTTGCAACTGACCCTGATCGTGAAGGAGAAGCAATATCCTGGCATTTATATGATGCATTAAAATTAAATGATAATAATTATGATCGTATAGTATTTAATGAAATAACAAAAAATGCTGTAATAGAAGCATTAAAACATCCAAGAAAAATTGATCAAAATTTAGTAAATTCACAAGAAGCAAGAAGAATCTTAGATAGAATTATTGGTTTTAGATTGAGTAAATTGATGCAATATAAGACAAGTGGAACAAGTGCAGGACGTGTTCAAAGTGTTGCTCTAAAATTAATAGTTGATAAAGAAAGAGAAATAGAAAAATTTGTTAAGGAAGAATATTGGACAATAAAAGCAATTTTTAATGATTTTGAATCAGAATTAATTTCATATAACAATAAAAAAATAGAAATAAAAAATGAGATAGAAGTAAATGAAATATTAGATAAATTATCAAATACATTTAAAATAGAAAATGTAGAAAAAAAATCAAAGGAAAAAGCAACAAAATTTCCTTTTACAACAAGTACATTACAACAAGAATCATCATCAAAATTAAACATGAATGCTAAAAAAACAATGATGGTTGCTCAAAAACTATATGAAGGAATAGAACTTGAAGATGAAACAGTTGGTTTGATAACATATATGCGTACTGATTCTACAAGACTTTCAAATGAATTTATAACAGAAACGAAAAATTATATAAAAGCAAAATATGGTGAAAACTATGTTGGAATTGTAAAAAAAAGCAAGAAAACAGAAAATGTTCAAGATGCTCATGAGGCAATAAGACCAACAAGCATAAATAGAACTCCAGA
This sequence comes from uncultured Bacilli bacterium, assembly GCA_934130005.1. GTDB lineage: Bacteria > Bacillota_I > Bacilli_A > RF39 > UBA660 > OMSK01. The sequence continues at coordinate 144,893 of CAKOXD010000001.1, read as the reverse complement.
AAGTGTAAGACCATATTTAAATGATGATGAGTATAAGTTATATCGTATGATATATTATAGAGCACTTGCATATTTAATGGCACCTGCAAAAACAGAAAATACAACTGTAATATTTGATAATAATAATTATCAATTTAAAACAACTGGACAAATAATTACTTTTGATGGTTATTTAAAAGTATATAAAGATTATGAAGATACAAAAGAAAATATTATTCCACCATTTGATACATATAAATCTAATATAGTTGTATCAAATAAAATAATTAAAGAACAACATTTTACACAACCTCCAGCACGTTATACTGAAGCAAAGCTTGTAAAAGCAATGGAAGAATTAGGTATTGGTAGACCTAGTACATATGCTACTATAATGAGTAATATTAAAGATAGAGGTTATGTAAATATAGTAGAAAAAAAATTTGTTCCTACAGAAATAGGAATAGAAGTAACTGATAAATTACAAGAATTCTTTTCTTCAATCATAAATGTTGAATATACAGCACTTATGGAAGAAGATTTAGATAAAATAGCAGATGGAAATATTATTTGGTATAATACAGTAGATGAATTTTATAAAAAATTCGAACCATTATTAGAAGAAGCATTCAAAAGTATGGAAAAAGAAGCACCACAAGAAACAGGAGAAAACTGTCCAGAATGTGGTAATCCTTTAGTTATTAGAAAAGGTAGATATGGTAAATTTACAGCATGTAGTAATTATCCAGAATGCAAGTATATAAAACAAGAAAAACAAGAAGAAAAAGAAATATGTGATTGTCCAAATTGTGATGGAAAAATAATAGAGAAAAAAAGTAGGAAAGGTAAAATATTCTATGGATGTAATAATTATCCAAAATGTAAAACAGCATATTGGGATAAACCTACAGGAGAAAATTGTCCTGATTGTAATTCTATGCTTCTATTACACAAAAATGAAATAAAATGTAGTAATTGTGAATATAAAAAGTAATTATAAAAATATTTAATAATTACTTTTATTTTTCTATTAAATAATATATAATAAATAGTAGGTGATATAGATGAATTCAGGTATTTATAGTTTGATTGCTCGTAATAAACAAACAAATGAAGAAATAGTATTACCAATAAAAGAATTAAAAGGTAATGAAGTAAGATATAAAGTAAATATTTCATCAATTGATAAATTAACAACATATTTTAATGATGAAAAAGAATTAATAAAAAGACTATATGATAAAGGTTATATAAATTTTTTAGATGCTGATATATATATAAAATATAAAAATAATGATAATTATAATAATGTTGAAGTTATATATAAGGATTTAAATGGATTTAGAAGTTTAACTACAACTAATGAATCATCTATAGATCTTAATAATGAATTATTTATTCAAGGATATGACAATTTCTTCTTAAAATTTAATGATTCAAAAATTAGAAATTATATATTAAATAGTGAAGATATAAATTTAAAATTAAAACAAGATATTGATCTTATGTATAGAGCTAAAACATTAAATGATGTAAATTTTTATAAAAGCTTAATAATAAAAGATTTATCTAATTATAGAACATTTAGAAATTTAACATTAGTTATTAGAGAATATTATTTGCCTGAATTAAAGGTAGAAAGAACGAAAAAAGAACAAGAAAGAAATAGTGTTAGAAAATTAAGTATTAATGAAGTAAGTGATAAAGATTTAGATTTTGAATTAGAAAAAACAATGAGCATAAATATTCCATCTAAATATAAAGAACAAATTCCAACTAAAGAATATGAAGAAGCAAAGGCATGGAAAAATGAAGAAAAGAATATAAATGAAATGTTAGACTTAGATCAAATACTTTCAATGCCTGAAGATGAACTAGCTAAATTTGGTATTAATAAAAAAGCATATGAAGAATATGCAAAACAAATATATAAGAGATAACTTATATATTTTTTTAAATTATGTTATAATTAACTAGGTGGTAAAATGAATTTAAATGTAGAAAAATTAATATATTTAAGTAAAATAAAATATAAAAATGAATGGTATCAAATATTTGCAGATGAGACCGGTAAAAGATATTTCTTAAAAATTAATGGTAAAAGATATGAATATGTATCATTAAAGGAACTAATTCAATTAAAAAGAATATATGAATCAAAATTTGAAGGAATTTGCTATGACAAAAAAAATACTAAATATGTTGTTTTATTAGGTACAGAGATTTTATTTGTTTCATTATTTGCTTTAAAACTTCATGATATTAGTTTAACTAGAGATGGATATAATAACATAATAATAGAAACAAATGAAAATTTATGTTATGAACAAGTAAAAAAAGAGGATTTTATAAATTATATAGATGTTAATTGTGATATAAATTATATTTATGAAATTAATCCAAATATAAGTGATAAATATAAACCATTTATAGAAGAATATATAGAAAAGCATAATGGTGAAGATTTAACTTTATTTTACTATAATATGAGTAATATAAAGATAGAAGAATTAGATAGTGAAGATATAAAAAATAATTCTGATAACCCATCTGCTATTGCCTATTTTGATTATATAAATCATAAAATGGTTTTTAATAAAAATATAGTATTAGAAGAAAATAAAGATACAATTTTTCATGAATTTAGACATGCTAGTAAATGTGCAAGTATAAGCTTAGATGAAAAAATAATATATGTTAGTTTTACAATGAAAAATGAAAATGATATAGAAATAGGAAGTTCTGTACTAGAAGGAATAAATGCCAAATATACTAGTCCATCATATGCAACACAAAAAAATTATGTAGAAATGCTTATGATGATATTAGGAGAAGAAAAAATAAAAGAATATGAAGATAATGGAGATTTAAATTCACTTATAAATGCATTAGAAGAAATTAGTGGTACTAAAGAAGATGCTATAAGACTTATAATGCTTATGGATGATGAATTAAAAAGTGAAAATAATAACATAACATATTCAAAAGAAAGTAAAAAAGAAATAAGATTAATTTTAATGAATTATTTTTTACAAAATGAAAAAAATAAATTAAATACTAGTACTGAATTTGATTATATTGTTAAATATTCAAATTATATAGAAAACTGTGATCAATTTGAAATCTTACTAAAAAAGCAAAATGTCTATTTAAAAGAAGATGATATGGAAGAAAGTTATTCTAGAATTGATATGGAAAAAGAAGTAATTAGTGAACTAGAAGAAATCTTTGAAAAAAGAAAAATTGACAATTTAGAGGAATACTTAAATAAATATAATTTGACTATAGATGAAGCTAATGATTTTAATTCTTGGATTTTAGTTAAAACAGAAGCTTGTAGTGAAAAAATTGATATTCCAAATGAAAATATAAAAATTGAATACCAAGAACCTATAACTTATAACGATAATGGAGAAGTTAAAGTTTTATATATGTATCAGTTATATATAAAAAAGAATTACATAATTGATAATAAAGAAGAAGTATTAAATTATATATCTTTAGAAGAATATATCAATGTTTTAAATAATTTAAATGGCAAGGTTAAATAATTATGAAACAAGATATAGTAAAATTTTTAAAATATTTAAAGATAGAAAAAAATTATTCTGATAATACTTATAAAAATTATGAAAAAGATTTATTAGAATATCAAGAATATTTAAATAAAGAAAATATTGATATAACAAAAACGAATTATAAACTTGTAAGAAAATATTTAACATATATGTTTGATAAAAATTATTCTAAAAAAACTATATCTAGACATATAAGTACATTAAGAAGTTTTTATAAATATTTAAAAGAAGAAAAAATTATAAAAAATAATCCTATGCTCTTAATATCAAATCCTAAATTAGATAAAAAACTTCCTAATTTTCTATACTATGATGAACTTGAAATTTTATTAAATATTCCGGACAAAGAAAATATTCTAGGATTAAGAGATTCATTAATATTAGAACTTTTATATTCAACAGGGGTAAGGGTAAGTGAACTTGTAAATATAAAAATGAAAGATATTAATTTTAATGAAAAAAGAATTTTAATATTAGGAAAAGGAAATAAAGAAAGATATGTGTTATATGGAAATACGCTGCAAGAATTATTAGAATTATATTTAAAAAATAGTAGAGAAGTATTAAATAAAAATAGTGAATATTTAGTATTAAATAAAAATGGAGAAAAAATAACTGATAGAGGTATTAGACTAATAATTAATAAAATTCTAAAAAAAGGTGAACTTGATTATCATGTTAGTCCTCATACATTAAGACATACATTTGCTACACATATGCTAGAAAATGGTGCAGATTTAAAAAGTGTACAAGAATTACTTGGACATTCTAGTATGTCAACAACACAAATATATACACATATAACAAATGAAAGATTAAGAAATGTATACTTAAAAACTCATCCAAGAGCGAGGGAAAAATAATATGAACAAAATAGATTTTTTATTAGATAGCTTATCTAAAACTAAGTTTAGAGGTTCTTTTCATTTAAATAATAATATGAAAAAATATGTTTTAGATAAAGGTTTTGATAAGATAAAAGAAGATGCATATTTTTTTATAGAAAAAAGATTAGCTCCTAAAAATATTTTAAATGACGGAAGACAGACACCAATGAAACAAAATTCACATCCTGTATTTATAGCTCAACATGCTACTGGAACATGTTGTAGAGGATGTTTGATGAAAATTCATCATATAGATAAAAATAAAAATTTAACTAAAGAAGAGATAGATTATATAGTAGAAGTTATAATGAGATGGATTAGAAAAGAGGTATAAAATGGCAAAGTTACATTTTAAATATGGATCAATGAATAGTGGTAAAAGTATTGATTTAATAAGAACAGCCCATAATTATGAGGAATGTGGGTATGATGTAATAGTAATGAAACCTATTATTGATACAAAAGGAAGTAATAAACTTGATTCTAGAATAGGATTAAAAAGAGATGTTGATATATTAATAGGCGATGAATCAATATTAGAACTAATTAAAAATAAAATAACTGATAATTTAGCTTGTATCTTTGTAGATGAAGCACAATTTTTAAATAAAAAACAAGTAGATGAATTATTTTTAATTACAAAAAAGTTAGATATTCCAGTTATATGTTATGGTCTTAGAACAAATTTTAAAATGGAATCATTTGAAGGATCTAAAAGATTACTTGAAATAGCAGAGGAACTAGAAGAATTAAAAACATTATGTAAATGTATGGAAATAGCTAGATTTGTTGGAAGAAAAGTTGATAACAAATATACTTTAGATGGAAATGAAATAGAGATAGATGGTAAAAATAAAAATATAGAATATGTTCCATTATGTGGTAAATGTTATTTAGAAAAAGTAAAAAAAATAAAACTTTGAAAAAAATATCAAATTTATGTTATAATTATAATAGCGAGGGGAATATGTATGGAAAATAATAAAAGTGGAAAAATTTATATTGTAATTACATTACTGTCAGTATTAGTAGTATTAATGGGAGGATATATTGTCTATGAATCATTTATAAAAGATAATAATAAAAACAATAATAACAATAATAATGGCAATACTATTAAAGAAGATATTCCTAAAACTGATAATACAGTTTCAAAAATTAATAATGATAAAGAGTGGATATATGATGCTGAATATACTAAAACAGTAAATGCTTCCTCATATAAAACACAGTCTGGTACATATTATGCAAAAGATATAATAGTTCCATATATTAATATTAAATCAGATTATGCTACATCAGCAAATAATGAAATAAAAAAAGTCTTTGATGATGCAATTAATAAATATAATGAAGGAATAAAAGATAAATTAACATATGTTGACCCATGTAATTATAAAAAATATATTACATCAAATTACGCTTCAGTTATTTTATCATATGGAATTGGGGCAACTGATGTTGTTCATCCAAAATACTATGCATATAATATTGATTTAAAAACAGGTAATAAATTATCATATAAAGAAGTCTATGAAACTTTAGGATTTAATTCTTCAAATATTGATTCAAAAGTTGAAACAGCAATTACAAATACTATGAAAGAAAAATTAAAAAATTTTAGTGATGATGAAATAAAGGAATACAATACAAAGAGTATAAATAATTATAAAAATTCTGTAAATGATAATTCATTAATATATTTTATTTCAGAAGATGGAAAATTAAATGTTGTTGTAAAACTAATTATTCCTGCAGGTACAGGTGAATTTGATACAATAATTAAAGTTGATTAGTAAGTCTATCCAAAAGATTTTCTTTGTTGCATTTAATTGCAATTTTAGAAAATCTTTTTTTATATATTTTTAATAAAAATAACTTTTATATAATAAAATAAAATTTATTGAATAAAATAATTTGATTTGTTATAATTATATTGTCAAGATAGGAGGAGATTTATGACAAAATTCGTTTACCTATTTAGTGAGGGTAATGCTAGTATGAGAAACTTACTAGGTGGAAAAGGAGCTAATTTAGCTGAGATGACAAATATAGGTCTTCCTGTTCCACAAGGATTTACAATTACAACAGAAGCTTGCACAAAATATTATGAAGATGGAAAAGAAATAAGTGATGAAATCCAATTTCAAATAAATGAGTATATTGAAAAATTGGAAAAAATAACTGGTAAGAAGTTTGGAGATATGGAAAATCCATTATTAGTATCAGTAAGAAGTGGTGCTAGAGCTTCAATGCCAGGTATGATGGATACAATTCTTAATTTAGGATTAAATGAAGAAGTTGTTAATGTAATAGCAGAAAAATCAAATAATCCAAGATGGGCATGGGATTGTTATAGAAGGTTTATTCAAATGTATTCAGATGTAGTTATGGAAGTTGGAAAAAAATATTTTGAACAACTTATAGATAAAATGAAACAAGAAAAAGGAGTAACTCAAGATATTGAATTAGATTCTGAAGATTTAAAAGAATTAGCTAGAGAATTTAAAGAAGAATATAAAGAAAAGATAGGAAAAGATTTTCCTGATGACCCAAAAGAACAATTAATGGGTGCTATAAAAGCAGTATTTCGCTCATGGGATAATCCAAGAGCTAATGTTTATAGAAGAGATAATGATATTCCATATTCATGGGGAACTGCAGTAAATGTTCAATCTATGGCATTTGGTAACATGGGTGATGACTGTGGAACAGGAGTTGCATTTACTAGAGATCCAGCAACAGGTGAAAAAGGATTATTTGGAGAATTTTTAACAAATGCACAAGGAGAAGATGTAGTAGCTGGTGTTCGTACTCCTATGAAAATCAATGAAATGGAAACCAAATTTCCAGAAGCATTTATAGAATTTAAAAAAGTTTGTAAAATATTAGAATCTCATTATAGAGATATGCAAGATATGGAATTTACTGTTGAACATGGCAAATTATATATGTTACAAACTAGAAATGGAAAAAGAACAGCACAAGCTGCTTTGAAAATTGCATGTGATTTAGTAGATGAGGGAATGCGTACTGAAGAAGAAGCAGTTTTAATGATTGATCCAAGAAATTTAGATACATTGTTACATCCACAATTTGATGTTGATTCCTTAAAAAAATCAAAACCTGTTGGTAAAGGATTAGGAGCTAGTCCAGGTGCTGCATGTGGTAAGGTAGTATTTACAGCAGAAGATGCAGAAGCTTGGAATAAAAATGGAGAAAAAGTAATTCTTGTTAGACTTGAAACTTCACCAGAGGATATTACAGGAATGAAAGCAAGTCAAGGTATTTTGACAGTACGTGGTGGAATGACTAGTCATGCTGCAGTAGTGGCTCGTGGAATGGGAACTTGTTGTGTATCAGGATGTGGAGAAATTCAAATGGATGAAGAAAATAAAGAATTCACTTTGGATGGAAAGACATATCATGAAGGTGATATTATTTCTATTGATGGTACAACAGGATATATTTATGATGGTAAAATTGAAACAGTAGACGCTAAAGTAGTAGGAGAATTTAAACGCGTTATGGAGTGGGCGGATAAATATAGAAAATTAGGTGTAAGAACGAATGCTGATACACCAAGAGATACTAAAAAAGCCATTGAATTAGGTGCAGAAGGAATAGGACTTTGTCGTACAGAGCATATGTTCTTTGATGAAGAAAGAATCTTTGCTATTAGAAAAATGATCTTATCTGAAACATTAGAAGAAAGAGAAAAAGCTTTATCATTATTAATTCCATACCAAAAAGGCGACTTTAAAGAAATGTATAAAGAGTTAAAAGGCCTTCCAATGACTGTTCGTTATTTAGATCCACCTCTTCATGAATTTTTACCTAAAGAAGAGTCTGATATAGTAGCACTTGCTAAAGATATGAATGTTACAGTAGAACATTTAAAAGCAAAATGTAGTGAACTTCATGAATTTAATCCTATGATGGGACATAGAGGATGTAGACTTGACGTTACATATCCAGAAATTGCTAGAATGCAAACTAGGGCATTAATGGAAGCTGCAATAGAGGTAAAAGAAGAAGATGGATTTGATATTGTACCAGAAATTATGATTCCATTAGTAGGAGAAGTAAAAGAATTAAAATTTGTTAAGGATATAGTCGTTTCTACAGCTGAATTAGTAAAAAAAGAAAAAAATTCTAATATGGAATATCATATTGGTACAATGATTGAAATTCCAAGAGCAGCATTAACAGCAGATGAGATAGCAAAAGAAGCTGAATTTTTCTCATTTGGAACAAATGACTTAACACAAATGACATTTGGATTTTCAAGAGATGATGCTGGAAAATTCTTAGATTCTTATTATGAAAATAAAATTTATGAACAAGATCCATTTGCAAGAATTGATCAAAAAGGTGTTGGAAAACTTGTAAAAATGGCAGTTGAGCTTGGAAAAAAAGTAAGATCAGATATTAAATTAGGTATTTGCGGAGAACATGGAGGGGACCCTTCTAGTGTTGAATTTTGTCATAATATTGGTTTAACTTATGTTTCATGTTCACCATTTAGAGTACCAATAGCAAGACTTGCTGCTGCACAAGCTGCAATTAAAGAAAAAGGTAATAACTAATATAATTATTAGAAATTTAGACAAAAAGTAAATAGAGAAAAGCTATTTACTTTTTTGATACAATATTTTAAATATTTGTTGTTTAATAATGTTTTTTGTTTTATAATATTAACTGTGACATATAATGGAAGAGGAAAGAATATGAATTTAAGTAGTACATTGTTTGTTGATAATTTACCTAAAATTGACTTACATGGATATGATAGAATGTCTGCAATTTTAGCAATCAATGATTTTATAAAAGAAAATATTAAATTAAAAAATGAAAAATTCATTATTATTCATGGAATAGGTAGTGGAATATTAAAAAGTGCTACACATGAAACTTTGAAAAAAAATAAAAATGTTCTAGAATATATGATCTGTTACAACAATGTAGGCAGTACGATTGTTCGTATTAAAATTTGACAAAATCCCTAAAATGTGGTAGAATTTAATCACAACAAAGAAAAGAAAAGCTTTAGAAATCAATATCAAAATTGACTTTTGAAACTTTTTTACAAAAATGTGTGAAAATTGTTGACAGAACAAAGTTTCTGTGATAGTATAGGGAACATAAAATTTTTAAAGGGGGGGTATTTATGTATACCGAAACAAACAATTTTTCAATGAGAAATGTAATTTTACAATTCTTATTCGTAGCTTTATTTATATTTATCTTAATTTGGTTATTTCCAATGAAAAGTGATTTAAAGAAAGCTGTTTCATCAATTGATAATTCAAAAAATAATTCTGATGGTTTATCAGTATTAACGGATCGTATATTTAATGAAAACATCTATGATATGAAAGATGCAGCACAAAGTTATTTTACAAATGAAAGATTACCTCAAAAAGTAGGAGCAACTGCTAAAATAACATTAAGAGAAATGCTTGATAAAAAAATAATCTTACCATTTACAGATAAAAATGGAAAACAATGTGATTTAGATTCTTCATATGTTGAAATTACTAAAAGTAATGATAAAGAATATCTTATGAAAGTTAATTTAAAATGTGGTGAAGAAGAGAATTACTTATTAGTTCATTTAGGATGTTATAATTATTGTTCTGGAGAATTATGTGAGAAAAAAGGAACAACTTCTAAAATATATAAATCAGAAACTAAAAAAACAACTACAAAAGTAACTCCAAAATACAATACATTATACGAATACAAAAAAACAACAGCAGGTACTACAAGATATACAGATTGGTCAGAATGGTCAACAAATGAAGTAAAAGAATCTGATACTGTTGAAGTTCAATCAAAAACTGAAACAAGTGAAGAATCATATTATACTGCATGGTCAGAATGGTCAACAAATGAAGTAAAAGCAACAGATAAAAGACAAGTTCAAACAAAAGAAGATAAAAAAACAACTAAGACTTATTCTAACTGGTCAGAATGGTCAACAAATGAAGTAAAAGAATCTGATACTGTTGATGTAGAAACAAAAACAGAAACTAAAAAAGTATTAAAAGGTAATACTAAAACAACAACAACTGATTACTCAAAACCAAAATATGAAACAATTAAAGTACCAATAGGTTCAAAAAATGTAACAACATGTACACAATATAATGTAACATCTACTGTATCTGGATTTAATGAAACATATATTGGTATGCAAAAATTCTCATCAAAACAAACAAGTTCAGCATTAATAAGATATGAATTAGTTGGTACATATAATTGGTATTGTGATGGTAATTGTACAGCAGGTAAAACATTTGTTTATAAAGTTTACCAAAGAACACCAATTACATCTACATCATATAGTTGTGCTAAACGTAATACTGTAAAAACAGTTATCTTAGGAAATAGAACTATTTTAACAGGATATGAAACAAAAACAGTAACAACTCCAGTATATGAAGATGTAACAACAACTTATTATAGATATAGAAAATTAGAAACAAAAACAACAATTACAACTTATTATAGATATAGAGATTTAATTACTAAAGGTGAAAAAACTACTTTCTATAGATTTAGAAAGAAAATAGTAACACCTGGAACTGTAGATTTAAAATGGAGTACTTATAACGATAAAAAATTATTAAATGCAGGATATAAATATACAGGAAACACTAAAACAGTTCGTGTAAAATAATAACTAATAAAAGGGGAGATTAAAATGAAAAATATAAAATATTTATCTAGTAGAGCAAAAGCATTAATACTAGCAGGGGCATTAGCTCTTGCTGGTACAACTACTGCTTGTAGTAAAGATGCAGAACCTACAGTAGAATTAACATCTGAAGTAACAACTGAAGCTAATGAAATCAATGATGCAAATCAAAATGTTATTAATAATATTAATGATATTGAAAAAAATATTGTTGAATTAACTAATAATCAACTTTTACCAAATGGTGTAGTAGAAATTACTGAAGAAAATAAAAACGATAAAGTAGAATTTATTACAAATTCATATATTACATTTAACCTAGGTGATATTGATTCTAGAACTCTAGGAACTATTAATCAAAATGGTGAATTAGATTCAGCTACTATGACTAAAGATTTTGTAACATTTGTTGCAACTATGTCAGATGGAATAGCTGTATCAGATAATGAAAATAAAATCGAAGTTGAATCATTATTTGCTAAAGATGAAAATGGTGAAATTAAGGATAAAAATGATTATGAATATTTAAAACAATATGTTGATTTAGTAGCAAATTACAATCAAGCTATTAAGGATGGTAATGCTGAATTAACAAAGCAATATTTAGATGAATTAATTGGTATAAAAGAAGCAATTATTACAGATCAAAATGTTGTTCAAGATATTAATCCACAAACATTATTTATGGTAGCTGATAGTATGATATTATTAGATAATGTTGTAACTGATGAAGATACAAAAATACAATTAGTAAACTCTATAGAAGAAGCTTGTACAGATAAAGTAGTAACAACAGGTGAAGTAGATAATACAATGAATCAAGATGCTTCACAAGGAAGTTATGAAAGTAGATTTGAATCTATAACTGAAGATATATTAGTTGCTAAATTTCTTCAAGCTAATTCCTTTGTAGAAAATTGTGATAGTAACTATTCTTATAGTATGATTATCTCACGTATATCTAGTCAATTAGATTTATCAAAATATAAAGGTAAAACAGTTAGTGAAGAATATGTAGAACAAGAAAATGCAAGACAACAACAAATAGTTGATAGTGAAAGTTCAAAAAGAATTGGAACAACTACAACAACTGTATCTCCAGATCAAGTACCTGAAGATAAAAAAGAAGGAACTACTGAAACTGTAACAGATAATGATGGTAAAGTTGTAGAATTAACAGAAGAAGAATATATAGAAGCTTGGAATGCAGGAGATGCACAAGCAACAGCTGATTATAATGCTAGAACTAGAACTGATAGACCTTCAGTTGCTGGTAAAAGTGCAAAATGGAATGAAGTATATAGTAAAAGTTATAATGCTACATATGATGGCTTTGTTAAATTTGAACAAGATTTCAAAAGAGGAAATGTAGCTGGAAGTAATCAAGCTAGAACAGACTATGGAATGGGTATTAGAAATACTAATCCAAGAGTTGATGGAGAATCAGATGCATTCAATAATGGATATATAGCTGGTTACAATAGTACATATGATGATTTAGTATATAATAGTTCACTTGAAATGTCTTTAAACAGTTTAAAACAATTAAAAGAAGCTATTATGACATATTCAGAATCATATGAAGTTGCATCTAATGATGTAAAAAAAATGTAGAGTGTTAATAAACACTCTTTTTCTTTTATTGACTTTAAAATATAAATATGATATTATCTATAATAGAGAGAATACCTAATAATAAGGGAGGGCAACATTATGAAAGAAACATATCTATTTGATTATGTAAATGAAAATGAATTTCATAAACTTGAACGTTCACTAAAAAAATATAATATGTTAGCTTATAAAAAATTACGTTTTGATTATTATCAAAAATTAAAAGAAGGTAATTTTTTAGGAGAATTAATTTCAACAAATAAAAAAAATAATACTAAAAGTTATGAATTAAAATTGCCTACAGATACTTTATTTGCTAAAGTTCATGGTGAAATTAAATTACATTATGTTGTGTATGAGAATGAAAAGATAGTTATGTTAAATAAATTGACTCCCGAAGATATTTTAAGTGAAGGACATCAATCTGAACTTGTTACATATAAAGGTGTTATGGTATCCAAAGAACATTCGGATAAAGATTTGTTCAAAATTAATTTGTTAAATATGATAAATAAATAAAAAATGCTTTTTAGCATTTTTTTTATAATTTTATTTGATATGTTTTATTTTGCTCTTTGAACTTTTCATATATAACACCACATTCATCAAACATTTTCTTTGCAACCACATTACCATCAGTACCATTGTATTTATCTGATAGATATATTACTTTCTTTATTCCACATTGAATGATTGCTTTAGCACATTCATTACATGGAAACAAATCAACATATATAGTTGTACCTCTTAAATCAGCATTTGAATTTAATATAGCATTTAATTCCGCATGGCATACATATGCATATTTTGAATTTGTAAAATCACCATCACGATTCCATGGCATGATTTCATCACTAAATCCATTAGGCGCACCGTTATATCCACAACTGATTATTTTTTTTTCATCGTTTATTATACATGCTCCAACTTGAGTATTTGGATCTTTACTTCTTAGTGCAGATACTTTAGCAACTAACATAAAATATGTATCCCAATCAATATAATCATCTCTTTTGTTCATAAAAACCTCCTAAGAAAATTTTATCATATTTTGTTATATTTATCAATTTTGTATTCTTTTTTTAAAGAATTTATTACATATAATACAAAAAAATTTTTTATTTAGCCATTTTATATTTGTTGTTAGATAAACTTTATTATTGTTATCTAAATTCTTTTTAAATTTATTTATTTTTTTTAAAAAATCTTTACAGAAAAATTTTAATAATTTATTTCTTTTTGTTATTCCAATTATTTCTCCGCTTCCTATACTTAAATATCCCATAAAAATACCATTATTTTTTGCAATCCAATTTTCCATTGTTTTTATAGAAAGATTATTATGAGATGGTTCTAAAAATCCACAATTACATATAATATAACAATTTTTTTTATTGAGTAAATTACTATCTAAATTTTCTATTATCTCAATTAATTTTGATGGAATTGTATCTATATATAGGGGATATACAAATATTATATTGTTACTATTTTTTATATTTTCTTTTATATTTTTAATGTTATCTTTATAAATATAATTTATTGTATCTTTATTATTTTTAATCAAATTAATAAAGTATTCAGAATTACTATTTTTTAATTTTGGACTACAGTTAATATATGTGTTCATATAGTTTTCTCCTAGCTTCACTTTGATTTTTACAAAATATGATATTTTTAATTTCTAAGTTAAAATTATAGGAATTTCTAAGTGCTAAATCTTGTAATAGTTTTTTTTCATTATTTGTTGTTTTTCCATAAATTATCAATATAAAATTTTTTGTTTCATTTTTTCTTAATTTATGATGTATTTCATTTTTTCTTATTACAAAGTAGGGATATACAAATCCAATATTCCTTTCTAGTATTTTTTTTACATGTGAACTATAAGTACCATTTGTGTTTTTACTTACAATTATTAATGTATCAGATTCTAATAATTTTTTAGATGTTTTTTTTAAATTATCATTATGTATACAATTCATTGGTGTTTTTGTCCAACAATTAAAACATCCAATACAATTATTTACTAATTTATCTTCTAATATTGTGATATTATTTGAATTTTCTTTTGTTTTAACATTATCTAAATCGTGTATAATTGTTTTCATGGTAAATTATATGTTTCATTTATAAATAATATTCTTTTTTATAATAAAAAAACATATTATATGTTTTTAAATTTAAAAATTTGAAAGTTAATTTTTTTTAATTAATATTTTTTCTTTTCTTTTAGATTTATTATAATTTATTAAGTTATCAACTAAAAGATTACATACTTCTAATCCAGATGAAGTTATTTGATTATATTCTATAATGTCAATTACTTCTTTATTATCTATAATCATTTGTCCCACATCTAAAACATAACTGTTAGGGAAATCATTTATAGAAGAGGTTTTTTCTATTTGTTCTTTAATAAATGTTTTAACTTCATTAGGTATTTCTGTTGGATAATCAATATATGATCTAGAAATGCTTAATAAATTATTATTTATAACAAAGGCTCTATATTCTTTGCAATCCATGTCATTTTCTATATCTATAATAGATTCAAATGTTTCAGAAAGAAAAATATTGTCATCTGAAGATACATCCCATAATGTTGGTTTTGTAAAAAAGATTTTTTCACCGCATATATCTATAAATCCAAAGGATTTTAAAGTACAATGAGTATTAGTTTTTTTAGCAGTTTTAAAAAATATGTTTTTAAAAAGAGATTTATAATATTCATTATTGAGTTTGAAATCTTTATATGTTGTTTCAATTACTTTTCTATAAATAGGTTGAATTTTTTGAGGCCAATTTTCTATGTTTTCAATATCTTTCATTGTTTGAATAGATATTGCACCATTCTCTTCTAATTTTTTTAAAAGTTCTTCTTCATAAAGAATAAAACTTCTAGGAAATATAACCTTGCCTTTGACATCAAATTCTTTATTATTCATATAAAATTTTTTAGTTGTTCTATCAAATACTATCAGCATATTATTTTCTCTAGCTGAGTCCATTAATTCTTTTTCTTTATTTTTTATCCAAATATCATTTTCATCATCTTTTTTATTTAAAATATAATCATTTTGATATAGACTTGGAATACTAAAACAAAAATAATCAATTTTCATAAATAATCTTTCCTTTACTTGTAATAATTAATGAATATATAATATCATATTTTATAATTTAAAACAATTCACTAATACTTGAATTAATTCTTGTTAAAGTTTTTAATGATGAGTTTATTGATTATAGTAGATATAAGTTTGCTGTAAAAATAAAACTACTTTCAATTTAATTTTGAGAGTAGTTTTTATATTATCTCGAAAAAGTTCGAGTGTTAATCAATTTGATGCCTTAAAGGAAGAAGTAAACTCTTTGAACAAAAGAAAGATTTAGTAATAAAATTAACTGTTACAAGTATATCAGAAAAATATAAATTAAAAAATAATTAACTAGTAAACGTGGTCAGAATATAGTATAATTAAATACAGAATGGAGGTATAAAAATTATGTATTTATTAACAACAACAAACAGAGCAAAAATCAGATATTATGAAAGAAAATTAAAAGAAAAAGGTAACAGAGGAGTTGTATATGACTTTAAATAATTTAACTAAAGAGTATGATAAATTGCAACAAAAGTATGGAGCTAAAGAATTAGATTCTATCTATAATGGCGGATGTGATAAAAATCCCGATATTTGCTTTGTATTTATGAATCCAACAAGAAGAAATATTGCATCTTCCAAGAATTGGAAAGGATTAAAATCTCCTTGGATAGGAACTAAAAACATTTGGAGTTTTTTTTATGAACTCGGAATGCTTGATAAAGATATATATAATAAAATTAAAAATATTAAAGGTGCTGATTGGACTGAAGAGTTTGCAAGTATTGTGTATGAGAATGTAAAAAAACATAAATATTTTATAACTAATTTAGGAAAGTGCACGCAAATAGACGCAAGACCATTACCAGATAATATTTACAAAGAATATCTACATTTATTAGAAAAAGAAATTGAAATTATTGATCCAAAAGTAATAGTATTGTTTGGTAATCAAGTTAGTTCGATTGTACTAAATGAAAAAATATCTGTTTCTCAGTGTAGAAAAAAACAATTTGAAAAAATTATTAATAATAAAAAATATAAATGTTATTCAGTTTTTTACCCAGTAGGAAATGGAACATTTAATATAGGAAAATCCATAGAAGACATATTATACATAAAGAATAGTTTATTTAATAAGGTAAATGATTAAAAATATATAATATTTATCATATACAAATAATGATTATGTCAATTTTCATGTGTGTTATTAAATTTACAAAATAAAACTACTTTCAATTTAATTTGAGAGTAGTTTTTATATTTATCTCGAAAAAGTTCGAGTGTTAATCAATCTGGTGCCGAATGTAAGAATCGAACTTACATCTAATCATTACGAGGGATTTGTTTTACCATTAAACTAAATCGGCGTGGTTGTCCTAGTTAGATTCGAACTAACGATGATGGGGTCAGAGCCCACTGCCTTACCACTTGGCTATAGGACAATTTAAAAAGGATAAAATAAAAAACCGTCTTTCCGGTTAATTTTTTTATGAATGGTGCAGGTGAAGGGACTTGAACCCCCACGGATTAACCACTAGATCCTAAGTCTAGCGCGTCTGCCAATTTCGCCACACCTGCATTAAAATGGTGGACCTTGTAGGACTCGAACCTACGACCGTCCGGTTATGAGCCGGATGCTCTAACCAACTGAGCTAAAGGTCCATACGCATTACTCCATAATAATAACATATTTGTTAAAATAGTGCAATACCTTATTATAAAAAAATTTAAATTTCTTTAAATAATTGTATATAATTAGATAACTATGTTATAATTAATTAGGAAGTGATAACATGAAAATTTATAATACTTTATCAAGACAAATAGAAGAATTTATACCATATGATAAAGAAATGGTAACTATGTATACTTGTGGACCTACAGTATATCATTATGCACATATAGGTAATCTTAGAACTTATATATTTGAAGATATACTTGAAAAAACTTTAAATTATATTGGATACAATGTTAAGAGATGTATGAATATCACTGATGTTGGACATTTAACAAGTGACTCTGATAGTGGCGAAGATAAAATGTTAAAAGGTGCTTTAAGAGAACATAAAACAGTATTAGAAATAGCTGATTTTTATACAAAAGAATTTAAAAGGGATTTAGAAAAATTAAATGTTAAATGGCCAGAAATTGTATCAAAAGCAACCGATAATATTGATATGTATATTGAAATTATTACTAAACTTTTAAGTTTAGATTATGCATATATAAGTGGTGGTAATGTTTATTTTGATACATCTAAATTAAATGATTATTATAAGCTTACAAATCATAAAATAGATGAAATGGTTGTTGGTGTAAGAGAGAGTGTAGAAGAAGATAGTAACAAAAAAAATCAAGCTGATTTTGTTTTATGGTTTACAAAATCAAAATTTAGTGATCAAGAGTTAAAATGGAATAGTCCATGGGGTGTTGGATATCCAGGATGGCATATAGAATGTTCTGGAATAAGTATAAAAAATTTAGGAGAAAATCTAGATATACATTGTGGTGGAGTTGATAATATTTTTCCACATCATACAAACGAAATAGCTCAGTCTGAAGCATATCTTGGACATAAATGGTGTAATTATTGGATTCATGGTGAACATTTAAATGATAAAACTGGAAAAATGAGTAAGAGTAAAGGCGATTTTTTAACCATTTCATTATTAGAATCTAAAGGATATAGTCCACTTGATTATAGATTTATGTGTTTAAATTCATCTTATAGAAAAGTTTTAGTTTTTAGTTATGATGCATTAGATCAAGCAAAAAAATCCTATGATAAATTATTGTCGAAAATAAAAAATATAAAAGATGAAGGAATATTAGATGAAGTTAAATTTAGTATGTATAACAATGAATTTATTAAAGCTTTAGAAAATGATTTAAATACATCAAATGCTATTACAGTTATCTATGATGTTATTAAAGATGAATTAATAAATGGGAAAACAAAAATTGAATTAATAAAAAACTTTGATAAAGTACTATCTTTAAATTTAATTTCTAAAGAAAATATAGATGAATCAAAATTAATATATATAAATGATATGATAGAAAAAAGAAAACAAGCAAAAGAAAATAAGGATTATGCATTAGCAGACAAGATAAGAAATGATTTGGAAAATGATGGAATAATAATTAAAGATACAAGAGAAGGTACAATATTTGAATTAAAATAGTATTTATTGATACTATTTTAATTTTTACTTGAATTACAAACAAATGTATGGTATCATTTAAATGAAGCTTATGTTATAATATAGAAGGTGATTAAATTATATGTATGGTTATATAAATGGAGTAGTTACTGAGATTGATAGTAATTATATTATTTTAGAAAATAATAAAATAGGATATATTATTTTTACTTCTAATCCTTATTCATATACATTGAATAAAGAATATAAAATATATTTGTATCAAAAAGTTTCAGAAGATGATATTTCTTTATATGGATTTAAAGAGAAAAGTGAAAAAGACTTATTTTTGAAACTTATAAATGTAAAAGGTTTAGGACCTAAAATGGCATTACCAATAATTGCGAGTGGTTCAATTGATGAAGTTGTTAGTGCAATAGAAAATGGAAATGTTAATTACTTAAAAAAATTTCCAAAGATTGGTGATAAAGTTGCTAGACAAATAATTCTGGATTTAAAAGGAAAATTAGTTGTAAAAGAAGATTCAAATACTTTATTAAATGATGAGTTAATAGAAGCATTAGAAGCACTTGGTTATAAAAAACAAGATATAAAGAAAATTATACCAAATATTGATAATAAGCAAAAAATAGAAGTTCAAATTAAAGAAGCTTTAAAAATGCTGTTAAAATGAGGTGATTAAATGGATGAGAGAGTGATAACTAATCATGAATTAGTTGAGGATACTTTTGAAGAAACAATACGACCTGATAGTATAGATGAATATATTGGTCAAACTGAAGTAAAAGAAAACTTAGATATTTATATAAAAGCAGCAAAGATGAGAGATGAATCATTAGACCATGTTCTTTTGTATGGACCTCCCGGACTTGGTAAAACAACCCTTGCTTATATAATTGCTAATGAACTTGGAAGTAATATAAAGACTGCAAGTGGACCTTCTATAGAAAAAACAGGCGATTTAGCAGCTATTTTGTCAACATTAGAAGAAGGGGATGTTTTATTTATTGATGAGATTCATAGAATTCCTAAATATATAGAAGAAATTTTATATCCTGCAATGGAAGATTTTAAACTAGATATAATTGTAGGAAGTGACTCTACTAGTAGAAATATTAGAATTGATTTACCACCTTTTACTTTAGTTGGTGCAACTACTAGAGCTGGTGATCTTTCAAGTCCACTTAGAGATAGATTTGGAATAATTTCAAAATTAAAATTTTATACAGAAGATGAGTTAAAAGAAATTGTAAAAAGAACAGGAAGAGTTTTAAATACTCAAATTGATGAAGATGCTGCTTATGAACTTGCAAGAAGAAGTAGAGGTACTCCAAGAATCGCTAATAGATTATTTAAACGTGTAAGAGACTTTGCTTATGTAATGAATAATGGTATTATTGATTTAGAAATTACAAAAACAGCCTTAGATAGATTAAAGGTTGATTCGCTAGGACTTGATGATACTGATTATAATTTATTAAAATCTATTATAGAAAAATTTAATGGTGGTCCAGTTGGAATTGAAGCAATCGCATCAAGTATAGGTGAAGAGCAATCAACAATTGAAGATGTTTATGAACCATATTTACTTCAAATCGGCTTATTAAAAAGAACTAGTAGAGGTAGAATGGTAACAGAAAAAGCATATAAACATTTAAACATTAAGAAAGAAAATTAAATAGAAGAAGTGATAAAATGAAAACAGAAGATTTTGATTATTATTTACCAGAAGAGTTAATAGCGCAAACTCCTCTAGAAAAAAGAGATTCATCTAAAATGTTAGTTTTAGATAAACAAACAGGTGAATTAGAACATAAACATTTTAATAATATTATTGATTATTTAAATCAGGGTGATGTACTTGTTTTAAATGATACAAAAGTAATACCAGCAAGACTTATAGGAGAAAAAGAAGATACAAAAGCAGTAATAGAAGTTTTAATGTTAAAAGAACTAGAAAATAATAAATGGGAATGTTTATCTAAACCAGCTAAAAGAATAAAAATAGGTACAAGAGTAATATTTGGTGATGGATTACTTAGTGCTGAATGTGTTGATATTAAAGAAGAAGGAATTAGAGTTTTTGAATTTAAATATAATGGAATATTTTATGAAATATTAGATAAATTAGGAGAAATGCCATTGCCACCTTATATTCATGAAAAACTAAATGATAAAGATAGATATCAAACAGTATATGCTAAAAATATAGGTTCAGCAGCTGCTCCAACAGCAGGATTACATTTTACAATAGATTTATTAAATAAAATAAAAGAAAAAGGTATTTTAATAGAATATGTTACTTTACATGTTGGACTTGGAACTTTTAGACCTGTTAATGTTGAAAATATAAATGATCATAAAATGCATTCTGAATATTACATGATGAGTAAAGAAACAGCTAATGTTTTAAATGAAGCTAAAAAAAATAATAGAAGAATAATTAGTGTAGGTACTACTTCTACTAGAACACTTGAAACTATAATGAACTTATATGGTGAATTTAGAGAATGTTCTGGTTGGACAGATATATTTATATATCCTGGGTATAAATTTAAAGCTATTGATGCTTTAATTACTAATTTTCATCTTCCAAAATCTACTCTTGTTATGCTTGTAAGTGCATTAGCTGGAAAAGACAACATATTAAATGCTTACAAAGAAGCTGTTAATCATAAATATAGATTTTTCTCTTTTGGAGATGCGATGTTTATAAAATGAAAAATGAATTTGAAATAATATGTGATGCTACTAAAAATTATATAAAATTAACAGAGAGTAGTGATAAAACTGATTATTTATTAATACAAAAATTAAATAATATAGTTTTATCATTTGAAGACAGAGATTATGATTTTAAGTTTACAAAAAAAGTAAGTAAAGATGAAAATATAAAATTAGCAAAAGAATTTTTCTTTAAAATGAATAAAGATTACTATGATATTTTAATTGAAAGATTAAATGATGGAACATTTATATTTGAAAATGACTATGCTAATGTATTAACTGCATATAGTGAATACGATGATATTTATAAAAAAAGAATTATTTTTATTCCTTTAAAAGGAACAATAGAAGATGCTTTTTCAATTGTACACGAATTTATACATGATTTAAATATTGATATAAACTGTGAAAGCTTTACTAGATATTTTTATACAGAAGGACTATCCTTTTTAGGAGAATTACTATTTGAAGATTTTTTAATAGAAAAAGGTATTAAAGATTCTAGAATACCTAATAATTTAACACTTTTCGCTATAAAATCTAAAGCAATAGAAATTGATATTAATTTAAGATTATTATCAGAATATTTAGATGATATGTACATTGATTTTGGAAAAATAATGAATGTTATAAATGATACAAAAAATGAATATGTCTATGATTTGGTAACGGTTTTTAAAAAAATAGAAGAAGATGAAAAATTAACGTTAGATAATGAACAACAATATATATTGGGATGTTTTATAGGTTGTTATATGTATTATAGAATTAAAAACAATAAAAAAAATATTAATGAATTTTTTGAATTAAATGATAAATTAAAAGAATATAAATTTTCTCAAGTGCTTGATTATTTAAATTTAGACTATGATACTGATGATTTATCAAAAAATACTTATGAAATTTTTACTGAATGTTATAAAAAAGTGTTAAAAAGAAATTATAAATAGGTGATAAAATGAGAAAAATAATATGTATAGTAGGTCCGACTGCTGTTGGCAAGACTAAATTAAGTATAGAACTTGCTTTAAAATATAATGGTGAAATTATAAATGCAGATTCAACTCAGATATTTTACGGAATGGATATTGCAACTGCTAAAGTAACAAAAGAAGAAATGAAAAATATAAATCATCATCTTTTAAGTATTAAAAATATAACTGACGATTATAGTGTGTTTGACTATCAAAGAGATTCTAGAAAAGCTATCGATGAAATATTTGATAAAGGAAAAACACCAATTATAGTAGGAGGAACTGGATTATATATAAAAGCCTGTTTATATGATTATAAATTTAATATTGAAAGTGTAAAAAAAGATTATTCAAAATATACAAATGAAGAATTATATAAAGAATTATTAAAAATTGATCCTAATACAGAAATACATATTAACAATAGAAAAAGAGTAGAAAGAGCACTTGATTATTATTATTCAACAGGTAATAAAATAAGTGAAAAAGAAAAAACAACTGAATTGTTATATGATACTATATTTATAGGACTTACAACAGATAGAAAAAAATTATATTCTATGATTGATAATAGAGTAGATCAGATGTTAAAAAAAGGTTTAATAGAAGAGGCAAAAAAAATATATGATTCTAATATTAGAACCAAAGCCGTATTAACACCAATAGGTTATAAAGAATTATTTCCATATTTTGAAGGAAATGAAACTTTAAATGTTTCAATTGAACTTATTAAACAAAAAAGTAGAAGGTATGCAAAAAGACAATATACTTGGTTTAATAATCAAATGAATGTTAAATGGTTTAATACTGATTATGAAAATTTTAATAATACAATAAAAGAAATAGAAAGATATATAGGAGGAATAATATGACACCACATATAGAAGCAAAAAAAGAAGAAATAGCAAAAACTGTAATAATGCCAGGAGATCCATTAAGAGCAAAGATGATAGCGGAAAAATATTTAGAAAATTATAAATTAGTTAATAGTGTTAGAGGTATGTTTGCTTATACAGGATTATATAAAGATAAAGAAGTAACTGTAATGGCAAGTGGAATGGGAATGCCAAGTATTGGTATATATTCATATGAATTATATAAATTTTATGATGTAGATAACATAATAAGAGTTGGTTCAGCAGGTTCCTATACAAAAGATTTAAATTTATATGATGTTTTATTAGTTGATAAATGTTACTCTGAATCAAGTTTTGCCAAAACACAAAATAATGATTTAAATGAACTACAAGGAGGATCTAAAGAATTAAATGACATAATAAAAAATGTTGCAAATAACTTAAATAAAAAAATATATTATGGTAATATTCATAGCAGTGATGTATTTTATAAAGAAAATAATAACTATGAAGAGTTAAATAAAAAATATGGATGCCAAGCAGTTGAAATGGAATCCTTCGCGCTATTTCATAATGCAAAAGTATTAAATAAAAAAGCTGCATGTTTACTTACAATTTCTGATAGCTTTATAACAAAAGAAGAAACAACAAGCTTAGAAAGACAAAACTCTTTTAATAATATGATAGAAATTGCTTTAGAATCGACTCTTTATATGTAATAAAAAAATATATTAGTACATAATAAAAAGAGGTGATAAAATGGAATATCAAAAAATAAAAAAAGATAATTATAATTTACATATAATTAAAACTGATAAATTTAAAACTATTAATCTTAGAATTAACTTTAAAAGAAAAATAAAAAAAGATGAAATAACAATTAGAAATTTCTTAAATGATATGCTTATTAATTCTAGTAAAAAATATAAAACTTCAAGAGATATAGAAATAGAAACAGAAGAATTATATGGAGTTGGTATAAGTTCATCTCCATATAAATCTGGTAATTATCATATTATTTCATTTAAAGAAACATTTTTAAATGAGAAATACACAGAACAAGATATGATAAAAAAATCAATAATTTTCTTACTTGAACTTATATTTAATCCAAATATAAATGAAAATAAATTTGAAAAAGAATATTTTGATTTAATAAAGAAAACATTAGAAGAAGATATAAAAAGTTTAAAAGATGATACTAAAAAATATAGTTTGATTAGATTATATGAAGAAATGTCTGATGGACCATTTTCTTATAGATCATGTGGTTATTTGGAAGATTTGGATAAAATTACATCTACTAATTTATATGATTATTATAAAACAGTAATTGAAAACGACATAATAGATATATTTATAATTGGTAATATAGAAAACACATATGAAGAGATATTTAATAAATACGTTCCAAATACGATTAGATTAAATGAAAATTTAGAACATTATTTAACCTTAGATAAAGCAGAAGAAAAAGAAATAAAAGAAAAACTAAATATTAATCAAAGCAAATTAGCTATCGGATTAAAGTTCTTTAATGTTTCAGACTTCGAATTAAAATATGTATCAAGTTTATATTCTTTGATATTAGGTGGAAGTCCAAACTCAAAATTATTTCAAGTGGTTCGTGAAAAAAATTCACTATGTTATTATATAAATTCTAATGTATCTGTTTTATCCAAAACTATGACTATAGTTGCTGGCATAAATAGAAAAAATTATGAAAAAACAATTGATTTAATTAAAAGAGAATTAGAGAAAATAAAAAATGGTAAAGTTAGTAACAAAGATATAACTGAAGCTAAAAAAATATATACAAGTAGTTGCAAAGAAATTTATGATAATCAAAATTTAATAATATCTAATTATTTATCACATGAATATGCTAATTTAGACTTAGTTGATACTAGAATAAAACAAATAAAAAAAGTAACAAAAGAAGATATTATATCTTTTGCAAACAAAGTAGAAATAGATAAAATATTTTTATTAGAAGGGATAGATAATGATGAAGAAGATTCAACTTTATAATTTGGATGTTGATATTTTTGAAGAAGTATTATCTAATGGGCTTAGAGTGTTTGTAGTACCTAAAAAAGATGTAAATAATGTTTATGTTACTTTTTCAACTAATTATGGATCTATTCAAAATGAATTTATTCCAATAGGAGAAAAAAACATGAAGAAATTTCCTGATGGAATAGCTCATTTTTTAGAACATAAAGTATTTGAACAAAAAGATGGTGAAGATCCTTTCAATTTTTTTAGTAAAACTGGATCAGATTGTAATGCAAATACATCTAATTTTAAAACAACATATTTGTTTGTAACACAGGAAAAAATAAATGAAAATTTAAATTATTTATTGGACTTTGTTCAAGAACCTTATTTTACATATGAAAATGTAGAAAAAGAGAAAGGAATAATAGAACAAGAGTTAAAAATGTATCAAGATGATCCTGATAGTAATCCTAATGAAAAGATTATCTATAATACGTTTGTTGAACATCCTATTAAGATACCAGTTGGTGGAACTGTTGAAAGTATAAGAAAAATAACAAAAGAAGATTTATATACATGTTATAATACCTTTTATAATCCATCTAATATGTTTGTAGTTGTAACTGGAAATGTTGATCCCCAAAATATAATTGATGTTGTAAAACAAAATCAAAAAAATAAAAAATTTAAAACACTTGAAGAAATAAAAGTAAAAGAATATTTAGAACCAGATACAGTTTCTAAAAAAAATGATATATGTTATATGAATGTTACAATTCCTAAAATATTAGTAGCATATAAAATAAATATAGAAGACATAAATATGGATGAGATTACAATATTAAATTATATTGGTATATATGCTGATATTAAAATAGGTTCAACATCAAAAGTTTTAGAAAAATTAAAAGAAAATAAAACTGTTACAAAAGATATTTTATATAGTACATTAAAAACTGATAAACATTTAGTTTTAATTATAGAAGCTTCTACTGATAGAAGTGAGGAACTGTTAAAAGAAATAGATAAAGAAATAAGAAATAAAAAAGTAGAAGAAAAAGAATTTTTAAGAAAGAAAAAAATATTATTAAGTTCTTGTATATATATGAGTGATAATATATATAGTTTAAATTCATTTATTATGAATTCAATAATTAGAGATAATAAAATAGATATGAATGTATATGAACATTATAAAAATTTAAATTATGATGATTTTTCAAAATTTATTAATAAAATAAGTTTTGAAAATAAAACCATTTTAAATGTAGAACCACAAGAATAATTTACATTATATTTACTTAAATATTTGAAAATATAAATTTATTTTGATATTATGTATATAGGTGATAATATGAAAAAAGGATTTACATTGATAGAACTTTTAGCTGTTTTAACTGTATTAGCTTTAATTGCTTTAGTAACAGTTCCTGGAATAACTGGATCGCTAAAAAAATATAAAACAAATTTATATAATGATCAAATAAAAAATATTGAATCGGCAGCAAAAATCTGGGGTTCTGACAATTTAGCTATACTTCCGAATTCTAGTAACACAAAAGTAGAGTGCTTATATTCTGATATAGACAAATGTAGTCAAAACTATTCTAGATTAATTATTACATTAAAAGATCTTCAAGATGGTGGATATATAGATTCTGATTTAAAAAATGTAAGAACAAAGAAAGCTTTTAGTGATACAATGGAAATTGTAATAGAAAAACAAAATAATAAATTAGAATATCAAGTTATTGATCAAGAATTTACAAAATATGAAATAGGAGATAAAGTATTAGTAACTGTTGGTGATAAAAAAACTAGTGAATTTTATGTAATAGAAAAAAGTGATGAAAGAGATAATTACATAATTGGTATATTAGCAAGTAGTAATAGTAATAAAATAGCTTGGTGTACTTCATGTACTAATAATGATAATCCAGATGCTATTGATACATTTTTAAATGAAAATTATACATGGAATTATGCAACAGAAAAAAGGTTAATCACAAAAGATGAATTCGAAAATGTTATAAAAACAATAGTAAATGATGCAGATAAAACATGGATAAATGGTGAATATTGGACAAGTACTACATATGGTACTACTTCAGCATATTATGTAAATAATAATACGTTAGCTACATCATCAGTAACAACTGATAGTCATTATATAAGACCTGTTATAAAGATTAATAAAAAATATGTTAAATTAAGTTAAGGTATAGAAAAAACACTATATCTTTTTTTATAGACTTAATTTTCTAAAAATGATAAAATAATATTAGGTGATTTTATGTTATATAGTAATATAAAAAATGAAAAAATAAAAAATATAAAAAAATTAAATCAAAAAAAATATAGAGATAAAGAAAATTTATTTATAGTTGAAGGAGAACATTTAGTATTAGAGGCATATAAAAAGGGAATGATAAAAGAATTAATTTTGGAACAAAATGAAATTTTCCCATTAGATGTACCAACTATATATGTAACAAATGATGTTATTAATTATATAAGTGAGCTTGAATCACCACAACCTGTTTTAGCAGTTTGTAATAAGCTATTAGAACAAGAAAATTATGGTAATAGAATATTGGCACTTGATGAAATTCAAGATCCCGGTAATTTAGGAACTATAATAAGAAGTGCGGTTGCATTTAACATAGATACTATAATTTTAAGTGATGATACAGTTGATTTATATAATTCAAAAGTAATTAGGGCAAGTCAAGGATTATTATTTCATATAAATATAATAAGAAAAAATTTACTTGAGACAATTCCAAAATTAAAAGAAAACAATTATCAAATAATCGGTACAAAAGTAACTCATGGAAATAGTTTAAAAAGTATTGCAAAATTTGAAAAATTTGTTATAATAATGGGCAATGAAGGAAATGGAATAAGTGAAGATGTTCAAAACTTGTGTGACCAATTCATTTATATAGATATGAATGAAGCGTGTGAAAGTTTAAATGTAGGGGTTGCAAC
The DNA here is from genome assembly GCA_934130005.1 of uncultured Bacilli bacterium. Taxonomy (GTDB): domain Bacteria; phylum Bacillota_I; class Bacilli_A; order RF39; family UBA660; genus OMSK01. The sequence goes on along the minus strand of CAKOXD010000001.1, from coordinate 116,308 downwards.
TAGTATAATACTTTATGAATTAGATAAGTAGGTGGTTTTATGAATTTTATATGTATAGGTGAAATAGTAAATACTCACGGCATAAAAGGAGAAGTAAGAATCATCTCGGATTTTAAATATAAAAAAGAAGTATTAAAAAAAGATTTTAAAGTTTATATAGGAAAAGAAAAAAAAGAAGAAGTAATAAATACATATCGTGTACATAAAATATATGATATGGTAACATTTAAAAATATAATTGATATAAATGATGTTTTAGAGTATAAAGGTTCTAACGTTTATATAAAAAGAGAAGATTTAAAAATTGATGGAATATTAGATGAAGATATTATTGGATTAGATGTATATTCAAATAATAAGAAAATAGGTAAATTAAAAGAAATAATAAAAAGTAAAGCACATGATATATTAGTAGTAAAAAATAATGAAAAAAAATATTTAATACCATATATAAATGAGTTTATAGATAAAATAGAATTAGATAATAAAAAAATATATATAAAAGAAATAGAGGGATTGTTGGATGAAAATTGATATTCTTACGCTTTTTCCAGCAATGTTCGAAGGATTTTTAAACGAATCAATTATTAAAAGAGCACGTGAAAGAAAATTAGTTGAAATAAATGTACATGATATTAGAAATTTTACCTTAGATAAAAATAAAAAAGTTGATGATTATGGTTATGGTGGAGGTAAAGGAATGGTACTTATGCCAGAACCAGTAGTAAGAGCAATAGAAGAATATAAAACAATAGATACAACAGTAATACTAATGTGCCCACAAGGTGAAAAATATACTGAAAAAAAAGCATTTGATTTAAGCTTAAAAAAGCATATTATATTAGTGTGTGGACATTATGAGGGATATGATGAAAGAATAAGAAATTTTGTTGATATGGAAATAAGTATAGGAGATTACATACTTACAGGTGGTGAGTTACCTGCTATGGTAATAACGGATAGTATAACAAGATTAATAGATGGAGTTATAGAAAAAGAATCATATGAGAATGAATCATTTAATAACAATTTATTAGATTATCCTGTATATACTAGACCACAAGAATTTAGAGGTTTAAAAGTTCCAGAAGTATTACTATCTGGACATCATGAAAATATAAATAAATGGCGTTTAAATGAAAGTATAAAAAGGACAAAGATTAGAAGACCAGATTTATTAAAAGAGGATGATTAATATGGAAAAGACTTACACAATAGTAAAAGAACAATACAATGGTGATAAAATATACATTGATTATTCAAAATTAAATGGCTTTAAAGTAAAACCTAAAAATAATATAAAATATAACGGTGTTAAAGTTAATTCTCTAATAATAGTAAAACCTTCATTTATACAAAAATTGTTAAAGAAAAAGGTAAAAAGAAAATTAGATTTTTATTTACAATATATAATATCATTAATGGATAATGATGAAGGAGAAAGCTCAACAGATTTAAAACTTGCTCTTAATGATTTAGCTCGTTATAAATCAATAGTTGAATATAAATATAGAAAATATCTTGATCAAAAATATATAAATTTATTGTTAAAAAAAATAAGTATATTAGAAAATGAAATAAAATCTAAATTAATTTACAAACAAGAAGAAATATATGAAGTAGAAGAAAAAGGAAAATCAAGATAATAGTTGATTTTTAAAAAAAAATATGTTAAAATTAAGTAGTTGATCCGCTAGGAATGTTAACTTATGATCAATATAAAAACAAAAATAGAGAGGAAGCGTATTATGAATAAAATTGAACAAATAACTAAAAGTCAAATAAGAACTGATTTACCAGAATTCCGTGTTGGTGATACTGTAAGAGTTAATTACAAAATCAAAGAAGGAAATAAAGAAAGAATCCAAGCTTTTGAAGGAATTGTAATGTCTATTCAAGGATCTGGAATATCAAAAAACTTTATAGTAAGAAAAAAATCACAAAGTATTGGAGTTGAAAGAACTTTCCCAATGAATACACCACTTATTGATTCAATAGAAGTTGTAAGAAAAGGTAAAGTTAGACGTGCTAAACTTGGTTATATTAGATCTTTAGTTAGTCAACCAAAAATCAAAGAAAGAAGAGATAAAGTGGCCTAACCACTTTCTTTTTTTATAAAAATGAAAAAAATAATTAAAGAAATAATTCCTTATATTGTAATAATTTTTGTAGTAATTATAATAAGAACTTTTATAATTACACCTGTTCAAGTAGATGGATTATCAATGTATCCAACACTTAATGATAATGAAATATTAATGTTAAAAAAATATGATAAAAACTATAAACGATTTGACATTGTTGTTTTAAAATATCAAAATGAGAAACTAATTAAAAGAATAATAGGACTTCCAGGCGAACATATAAAATATGTAGATAATAAGTTATATGTAAATAATAAAGAGGTAAAAGAAAACTTCAAAAAAAATAGTAAAACTAATGATTTCGATATATCTGTTTTATTTGATGAAGGAGAAACTATAAAAATACCAGATAATTATTATTTGGTATTAGGTGATAATAGAAATAATTCAACAGATAGTAGAATTATAGGTTTTATAAGTAAAGATCAAATAGAAGGAAAAGTAAAAGTAGCAATTTTTCCTTTAAACAAGTTTGGTAAAATTAAATAGTTATGATATAATTATGTTGTGGGGGATTAGGTATGAATGAAAAAATAGATATAGCAATTAATGGAAATGAGAATAGTAAAAGTGAAATTATATATAATAATATAATGAAAGAACTTGATAAAGATGAACAAGTAAAATATTTAAAAGCAAAAGTAACTTTATTAGAAACTGAAATGAGAAATAAAATGATATCATTATTTTTACTTGTAGGTGCAATGATAGGATTTGGAGTAGGTATATATTTTCTTATATTAGATTTATATTTATTAGGGACTTTTGTAATACTATTGACATTTATAGTAGTTATGATTAGATTTTATTTAATGTATAAAAATATAATAAAAGTAACACATAACATGGAATTTGATAAAGTAGAACATTTAAGAAAAATATTAGATAATAGATTAAAGTAAAAAAATATTAAAATAGTATTGTCAAATTAGAACAAATTTGTTATAATTAATTTGTTCTTTAAATGGCGAGATAGCTCAGCTGGCTAGAGCAATCGGTTCATACCCGATAGGTCAAGAGTTCGAATCTCTTTCTCGCTACCATTGATATTTAACTAATTCATATGAATTAGTTTTTTTTATAAAAAAAAAGACTATTAATCTTCTTTTAAAATATTATCAACAATTTTAATAACTTCTTTTTTCATATTTTCATAATTTATTGAACTATGTTTATGATATACAACTTCATGACAAAAGTTTTCAATAATACCCATTATAATATGAACTTTTTCATAGGCATTTTCAAGAATAAAACCATTATTATTAAGCTCTTCAACAATTCTATTTGTAGTATTTATTTCTTTTTCAAGAAATATTTTTTCTATATCATCATCTAAATGAGATAATGCCATAATTTCTTCATGTTCTTTTTTAGAAAGAGTATGTGTTTTTATAAATGAATCAATTATATTACTAATCATGTTTTCAATATTTTTATTTTTTAAATCAGCTTTTTTTAAAATATTAATAGTAGGAAACATAATTTTATCAGAATAATTCTTAATTCCAACCATAAAAATATCCTTTTTATCATTGAAATACTGATATATAATACCAGTAGAAACGTTAGCTTCTTTAGCTATATCATATGTAGTTGTTTTGAAATAACCATTATTACACATTAGGTAAAAACCTTTTTCTATTATTTTGTTCTTTTTTTCAATACTTCTTTTTTGTGTAGGTATTCTTGTCATAAAACCACTTCCTGAGATTAATTATACTATAAAAACTAAAAAAAGTAAATGTGAAAAATATTTCAACTTTTATTGACTTAATTAAAATAAATGGTATAATTATTATGAAATGTGAAATATAATTCATATTAAGAAGGGAGAATGTATGAAAGAATTAATTAGTTTTAAAAACGTAAAAAAGACATATACAATTGGAGAAAAGAAATTTAATGCTCTAGATGGAGTAGATTTTACAATAAATAAGGGTGAATTTGTTGTAATATTAGGACCTAGTGGAGCAGGAAAATCAACTTTATTAAATTTACTTGGCGGAATGGATAAAGCAACTAGTGGGACAATAAAAGTAATGGATGATATTATATCTAGTTATAATGATAAAGAATTAACTGAATATCGTGCTGAAAATATAGGTTTTATTTTTCAATTTTATAATATATTACCTACACTTACAGTTTTAGAAAACGTACAAATTGTTAATGATATTGTAAAAAAGCCAAAAAATGCAAAAAAAATATTAAAAGAAGTTGGGTTAGAAAAACATTATAATAAATTTCCAAATCAATTATCTGGTGGAGAACAACAAAGAGTTTCTATAGCAAGAGCAATAGCAAAGGATCCATTATTACTTCTATGTGATGAACCAACAGGAGCTCTTGATTCAAAAACTGGAGTAGAAGTATTAAAATTATTAAAAAAACAATGTGATGCTAATAATGGAGAAAATACAGTAATTATAGTTACTCATAATGCTTTAATAGCAGAAGTAGCAGATAGAGTAATAAGACTAAAAAATGGAAAAGTAGAAAGTAATGAGTTAAATAAAAAACCTAAAGATATAGACGAGGTTGTGTGGTAATATATGTTAAATAAAAAACTATTTCGTGATATAAAAAATAACAAATCACAATTTGTAACAATCTTTCTAATGGTATTTTTAGGAGTATTAGTCTATAGCGGTGTTAGATCATATATGGATGGAATGCAGATAACTGCAAATAAATTTTATAAAAATAATAATTTACAAGATTTAAATGTTTTAAGTAATAATATAAGTCAAGATGATTTAGAAAAAGTAAAAAAAATAGATGGTGTTAAGAATGCTGAAAGAAAACTTTCTTTACTTGCTAATATAAGTGAAGAAAAAACACTACAAATAAATTTTATTGAAAGTAATCAAATTTCTAAATTTTATATAGTAGATGGTGAAGAATTTAAAAGTGATGTAGATGGAATTTGGTTAGATAATTTTTATGCTAAAGAAAATAAATTAAAAGTAGGCGATAAAATTGAATTAAAATATAATGGTTATACTTTTAAAAAAGAAATAAAAGGACTTATAAATGTTCCAGATCATGTATATGATGTAAAAGATGAATCAGAATTATTTCCAAATCATGAAAATTATGGATTCTCATATATATCAAGTAAATATATACCAGAAGAGATAATAACAAAAAATGTAATAACAGAAATGAATATAGATTTAGAAACATTAAATCAAATGTTACCTGATTATAACTATAAAGATTATATTGTTTATAATTATCTTATGGTAGATTTAAATAATGAAGAAGATATAGATGAAATAAAAGAAAAAATAGAAAATGAAATTAATCCATTAGCAGTTATTGATATAAAAGATACACCTTCATATTCAACATATCAAGGTGAAATAGATGAAGGAGAAACTTATGTTGGAGTATTTTCATGTTTGTTTCTATTTATAGCAATACTATCTGTAATAACAACTATGACAAGAGTAGTAAAAAAACAAAGAATTCAAATAGGTACACTAAAAGCATTAGGATTTAGAAAATCAAAAATAGCTAAACATTATATAGGTTATGGATTTTATGTATCACTTCTAGCATCTATAGCAGCTTTAATAGCAGGACCACTTTTAATAGGAAAATTCTTTATTGGAATGGAAATGAAATATTTTGAAGTTCCAAATGGTCGTGCAGTAGTAGATTTAAGTAGTTTCTTAATTGCAATAATTGTTGTAATGATTATCTCTTTAGTAACTTATTTTACAACAAAATCAGTATTAAAAGAGAAACCAGCAGAAACTTTAAGAGCAAAAATGCCTAATGTGAAAAACAAAAGTTTATCTATTACATCAAAAGGAATATTTAAAAAAATGAAGCTTGAAAGCAAATGGAATCTTAGAGATATATTGAGAAATAAAGCTCGTACATTTATGGGAATTGCCGGAATAAGTGGATGTACAATGATTCTTGTATGTGCATTTGGTCTTTTAGATACGATGAATAATTTTATATCTTGGCAATTTGAAGATTTATATAATTTTAAATATAAATTAACTTTGAAAGAAAATATAACAGAAAATCAATATAATAAATTGATAAGTGAATATTCAGATAATACTTCATATACAATTGGAATAGAAACAAAAATAGATAAAATTGAAGCAAATACAATATTTGTAACAGATGCAAATGATTATGTAAGATTTACAGATAAAAATGGTAAATATATTAAATTAAAAGATGATGGAATTTATATAACAGAAAAAATGGCTAAAAATGAAAATCTAAAAGTAGGAGATACTATTAAATGGCATATATACGGTGATAAAAAATACTATGAAACTAAAATAGTAGGTTTAGATAGAAATCCACAAAATCAAAATATTAAAATGACAAAAAAATATTTAGAAAAAATAGGTATTGAATATAAACCAGATACAATATATACAAATAAAGATTTAACCCATGTAAAAGAAATTGATGGAGTAGAACTTATTCAAAATAAAGATAATATAAAAGATGGTATGAATAATATGCTTAATACAATGAAATCAATGATTATTTTACTTATATCTATAGCGGCTATATTAGGAACAGTTATAATATATAATTTAGGTATATTATCATTTACAGAAAAACAATATCAATTTGCTACATTGAAAGTATTAGGATTTAAAGATAGACAAATAAAGAAAATATATGTAAAACAAAATAATTGGATAACTATAGTTGCAATTATAATAGGATTACCATTTGGATATTTTATGACAGATTTTATATTTAAAATGGCATTAGAAGAAAATTATGATATGCAAGCATATATAAAAATATTCTCATATATATATGCTATTATAGGAACATTAGTAGTTTCAGTCATTTCATCTCATATACTTTCTAAAAAAGTTAATAAAATAGATATGGTTTCAAGTTTAAAAAGTAATGAATAAAAAGTGAATTTTTTCACTTTTTTTTAATAGTTAATATTAAAACTTTATGTTTAATGTTATACGTGATATAATAAATTAGAAAGTAGGGATAATATGAAATGTGTTGCAATAAAAGATGTAAAGAAATTTGAAATAAAAGATATAGAAGAACCTCAAGTAGAAAAAAATAAAGTAATGATAGCTGTAAAGAAAACTGGAATATGTGGCTCTGATATTCATAATTTTGATTTAGGTAATCCAAAAGGATTAGTAATGGGACATGAGTTTTGTGGAACAGTAATAGAACCAGCTGATAGAAGTGATTTAAAAAAAGGTGATAGAGTAACAGCTCTTCCTATAAGTCCATGTGGTCACTGTTATGCATGTTTAAATGGTAATAGTCAATATTGTAGTGAAACTTGGAATCAAGCATTAGGACTTTCAATTAATAATCCTGGTGGATTAACTAGTAAAATAAATGTAAGAAGTGATATGGTAATAAAGGTACCAACAAATGTAACTGATGAAGAAGTTGCTATGGTAGAACCAACTGCAGTATCACTTCATGCAATACATCTAGCAAATATAAAAGTTGGAGATAAAGTTTTGATAATAGGTGGCGGAATAATAGGATTAGGAGCTGCTATGTTTGCAAAGTTAGAAGGAGCAAGTTATGTAGCTATTTCTGAAGCAAATGATAAAAGAGGAAAAAATGCTATAAAGCTTGGTGTATGCGATGAGTATTTTAAAGCTGACCAAAATATAATAACTAATATTAATAAAAAAATAAAAGATGGATTTGATATAATTATAGAGTGTTGTGGTAATTCTAGTGCGGTATCAACATCTTTAATGGCTGTAAAACCTGGTGGAACAATTATATTGGTTGGTGTATCACCAATGCCAATAACAATACCAAGTGTAGTTGCTGTATTAAGAGAAATAACTATAAAAGGGGCAATCGCATATACTAAAGAAGAATTCGAAACTTGTATAGAACTTATGAGTAATAAACAAATAGATGTGTTGAAATTTTTATCTAAAACTATAACTCTTGAAGAAGTACAAGAAGTGTATGAAGAATTATCAAGTGGAAAAAGTGAATTAATAAAAGTAATAGTAGATCCAAATAAATAAAAAATCATATCTAGTAGAGGAATACATCTGATTTATAAGTCAAATGTATCCTTTTTTAATTAACAAAAATTTATTTAAATATGTTTATTTTTTGTCAACTTTATAATATACAAAATATAAAAAAAATGTTATAATTAATTAGGTTTATTAAGGATGTGAAATTATGACAAATAAAGATTTAGCTAATATAATATTTCCAGACGTTACAAAAACAATAGAAGATTATAAAAATATTTATCCAAAAAGAAATTTAAATGAAGGAGAAAAAGTAACTCGTTTTGCTCCATCCCCAACAGGTTTTATGCATTTAGGTGGATTTTATCAAGCAATAATTGATTACGTTTTAGCTAAAAATAGTAATGGTATATTTTATTTAAGAAATGAAGATACAGATCAAAAAAGAGAAGTAAAAGAAGCTGTTGAACTTATAATGAAAACATTAAATCATTATGGTGTAAAACCTGATGAATACGAATATGAAGGTAAAATAGTAGGAAATTATGGTCCATATATTCAAAGTGAAAGAAAAGAAATATATCATACATTTATTAAATATTTAATCGAAATTGATAGAGCCTATCCTTGTTTTTGTACAAAAGAAGAAGTAGAAGAAATAAGAAAAAAACAAGAAAAGTATAAAGCAAGAATTGGATATTATGGAAGATATGCTAAATGTAGAAATTTAAGTATAGAAGAAAAAATAGAAAAAATAAAAAATGGAGAAGAATATGTTATTAGATTTAAATCACTTGGGGATAATGAAAAAAGATTTTTTCTTGAAGATTTAGTAAGAGGTACATTATCACTTCCAGAAAATGATCAAGACATAGTAATAATGAAATCAAGTGATAGACTTCCAACATATCATTTTGCTCATTTTGTAGATGACTATTTAATGGGAACAACACATGTTGTAAGAGGGGAAGAATGGTTACCATCAGTACCAATTCATATAGAACTTTTTAAAGCATTTGATGCAAAGCCTCCTAAATACATTCATACACCATTAATTGTTAAAAAAGAAGGAAATAGTGTAAGAAAATTAAGTAAAAGAAAAGATCCAGAAGCAACAATGAGTTATTATGAAGAAAATGGATATCCAACTTTAGCCGTTATTGAATCATTAATGACAATAATTAATTCTAATTATGAAGAATGGCATGATAAAAATCCAGAAAAATCATATCTAGAATTTCCTTTTTCACCAAAAAAAATGTCATCTAGCGGTGGGGCTTTATATGATATAGAAAAACTAAATAATATATCTAAAAATATTATAAGCAAAATGAGTGCTAAAGAAGTATATAGTGATTTGTATAATTGGTCAAAAAAATATGATAAAGAATTCTTTGATTTAATCTCTAAATATGAAGAATATACAACAAACATTTTAAATATAGAAAGAGAACAAAAAAAGCCTAGAAAAGATTATGAAAATTATAAAGCCATAAAACCACAAATATGGTATATGTATGATGAATTATTTGAAAAAGAAGAAAAAGAATATGATTTTTTAAATATAAAAGATAAAGAAGAAATAAAATTGATATTAAATACATATATAAATAAATATTATAGTGACGATGATGATAAAGATACTTGGTTTAATAAGGTAAAAGAACTATCGGAAGAATTAGGCTATGCATCAAATATGAAAGAATACAAAGAAAATCCCAATAAATTTAAAGGAAATGTTGCGGATGTCTCAACAGTAATTAGAGTTGCTGTTACAACTTCAAGTATGACTCCTGATTTATATGAAATATTAAAATTACTAGGAAAAGAAAGAATAAAGAAGAGAATAAGTTTAATTTAAAATAACCTAAATATTTAGAAATTATAAATATAAAAAATATATTGAAAAATTCACATATTAATGATAATATTGATATGTGATTTATGGTCCGTTGGTGAAGTGGTTTAACACATAGCCCTCTCAAGGCTACATTCATGGGTCCGAATCCCATACGGATCACCAAAATTGAGTATTAATAAAGGAGTAAATTTATGAAAAGTAAACTAATTAATAAAGATATTATTTCATTAGCTCTTTTATATAATTATATATATAGTAGTGAATCAAATATGGTATTAACAGCAAATAGTATTTATAAATTTATAGAAGCAATTGACTATAATTTAGAAAGATTAAATAATACAATTGATTTTTCATTTGAAGTAAATGAAAGTAATGCAATATATTTTTTAAGTAAAGATGAAAATGGTAAAAAATATTATATATTAAAAGATGGATTTGATATAGTATCATTAAGAAGTGAATTTATAGAATTTTTACCTAAAAAAATTATATTAGCTTCACAAATGTATAATGCATTAAGCAAAATAAATTTAATAAAAATAGATGACAATATAATAGAAATAGATAAATATTATGATATTATAAAAGAAAAATATAATATAACAAAAGAAGAAAAAAATGAGTCTCAATTTGATATATTTAGAGATTTAGAAAAAATAGAACAAGATACCATGTTAGAAAGTATTTTAACACTTAATGAGAAAAAAGCTTTTCAAGAATTGAAAAGTAACAAAGAAAAAATTCTTAAAAAAGAACAAAGAATAATAAATAAATATAGAATGAAACAAATCTTTTGATTTGTTTTTAATTTTTACTTTACTGAAATTAAAAAAAATAGTATTATATAATTATAGAATAATAGGAGGTTATTATGAATAACAGTATAAATAATGATGTAAATATTAAAAATGATCAAAATAATATAGAAAATATAAATGTTCAAAGTAATATAGATACAAATAATAATATAGTTAAATATGAAGTATCAGATACAAATTTATTAATTGCATATATAAAAAAGAATCAAGAAAAAATATTAAAAGGAAAATTTTCAATACCAGCTTTTTTATTTAATGGATATTATTTATTATATAGAAAAATGTATGGACTAGGATTTATAATATGTTTTATAATAACTTTACTTTTAACTGCTTATAATTGTTTTAATAATAATATAATTATTTATATAACAATTTTTATAACATTTATAATATCAGTACTACTTGGAATATTTATAAATAAATATTACTTAGAAAAAAGTTATAAAGAGATAATGAAAATAAAAAAAATTAATAAAAGTGAAGAAGAGTTAATAAAAATATGTCATAAAAAAGGTGGAACGAGTTTTATAAAAATGATTTTAATGATTATTTTAATTTCTATATTAGTTAGTGCTATAAATATGTCAGTATTTAAAGTAATTAAAGATAACTTAAATAAAAATGATATTAATAATAATATAGAAAATACAAATAATATTAATATAGAATATAATACTTCAAAAAAATATGATGGTAGTCTAACGTATGATACAAGTATAAACATATTAGATAAATTAAGTATTACAATTCCCAATAATTTTAAAGAAGGATTTATGAATGATAATTCAGGTCTTGAATATGAATATAATGATGGAATAAATGATTGTAAATTTTCATTAAATAGTGTTCTTCAGTATACGAATTCTAATAAACTAATAAAGGAAATGGCAGAATACTATAAAGTAAATGATGTAAAAGTTGATACTATAAATAATATCCAATGGGATAATTTTATATATCAAAATTCATTTGGAACAAATTATGTTTTAACAACTACAAAAGATAATAAAGTTTATGTTTTTGAATATAGAGTAGTAAGTGAAGACAATAATAAAATTTGTACAAATTATTATAATAATATTTTGAAAACAATAAATCTAAAATAAATTGACATTTTATAATAAAATTGATACAATAATTATGTTTTAAAAACAGGGAAGTGGAGAGTAATATTAAAAACTGTCTAAAAGTGAGTTAGGATAGTGAGAACTAACAGAAAAGCTTAATATGAAAAACACCATGGAGTTGATATTCTGAAATTAGTAGGAATATTCGGTTGATACCGTTATTTAATTAAGAAAATAAAAGGATGGTACCGTGCATAAGCACTCCTTAGGTACTATCCTTTTTTATATTGAAAGGGTGATTATATGAAATTTACTAAAGAAATGGTAGACGATTATGCAGAAAAGCTTTTAATCGGTTTAACAGAAGAAGAAAATCAAATGGTATTAGATGAATTTGAAATAATTGATAAAAATATCGATTTAATAAACGAGATACCAAATATAAGTCAAGTAGAACCAATGACACATTGTTTAGATGATTTTGAGTTTGAACTTAGAGAAGATGAAGTAGAAGAATCAATTGATATAGAAGATTTACTTTCTAACTGTGATGTTTGTACAGATAGAGAAGTTGAAGTACCAAAGGTGGTGGGATAATATGTATATGGAAAAAACAATTAAAGAATTACATGAAGATTTAGTAAATAAAAAAGTAACTAGTGATGAACTTGTAAAAGAATCACTTAAAAAATCTCATGAAGTACAAGATAAATATAATGCATTTGTTACTATTTTAGATGATGCTAAAGGTGATATTGTCACAGATAACTTATTATCCGGAATTCCTTATGGAGTTAAAGATAATTATTCAACCAAAGGTATTTTATCTACAGGTTCATCAAATACATTAAAAGATTATGTACCATTTTTTGATGCAACTGCAATAGAAAATTTAAAACGTGCAAATGCTGTTATGGTTAATAAAACTGTAATGGATGAATTTGGAATGGGAGGAACTGGAACAACTGGTCATACTGGTATTGTTAGAAACCCATGGGATAAAACTCGTATGTGTGCTGGATCAAGTGCTGGATCTGCTTGTGCTGTAGCTGCTGGAGTCTATCCTTATGCAACAGGATCAGATACAGGTGACTCTATTAGAAAACCGGCTGCATATTGTGGAATTGTCGGATATAAACCAACATATGGAATGATTTCTAGATATGGATTATTTGCTTTTGCATCAAGCCTAGATCATTTAGGTGTATTATCAAGATGTGTAGAAGATGCTGCAATTGTTGTTGATAATATGAAAGGAATCGACAAATATGATATGACTAGTTGGGATTCAAGCAAAATAAATTTATATAAAGATTTAAATAAAGATGTTAAAGGTAAAAAATTATGTTATATAAAAGAAATATGTGATATAGAAAATTATCCAAATGCAAGTAAGGAGCTTAAAGAACATTTAGAAAATTTCAAAGAGAAATTAGAACTTTGCAAAGAACTTGGAATGGAAGTTGACGCAGTATCTGTTGATAAAACACTTCTTAATGCACTACCTAGTGTTTATGTAGTTATTTCATGTGCTGAAGCTACAAGCAATATGTCTAATTTAACAGGATTTATTTTTGGTCCAAGGGGAGAAGGAAATACATATATTGAACAAATGAAAAATCATAGAACAAAAGGATTTTCACCACTTATTAAAAGAAGATTTGTAATTGGTTCATATGTACTTCAAAAGCAAAATAAAGATAGATATTTCTATAATGCACAAAGGGTTAGAAGATTATTAGTTGATGAATGGAAGAAGCTTTATCAAAAATATGATGCTGTAATATTACCAGTTGGTAGTGGACCTGCAAAACATTTAGATGGATCAAAAGATATACTAGATGATAATACAGCAGCCCTAGAAGAACATTTACAAGTTGGAAACTTTGGTGGATTTCCATCAATTACAATACCAGATGGATTTATAGATAATCTTCCAGTTGCTTTAAATATTACTGGTAATTGTTATAATGATCAAACAGTACTTAATATTGCGTATGCACTAGAAAGTAAAATGAACTATAAAAACCAAATAGCAAAGGAGGTTAAATAATGGATAACTATTTAGTAATGATTGGACTTGAAATGCACTGTGAGATTAGTGAAACTAAATCAAAAGTATTTTCAAGTGCTAGAAATGGGTATACAGAACTTCCTAACTCAAATATAAGACCAGTTGATATGGCGTTTCCTGGAACACTTCCAGTTGTTAATAAAGAAGCAGTAAAAAAATCTCTTATGGCATCTATGATTTTAAATTGTAAACAACCAGAATATATGTATTTTGAAAGAAAAAATTACTATTATCCAGATCTTCCAAAAGGATTTCAGATTACTCAAGAAACTAAACCAGCACCAGTTGGTATATATGGAAAACTTGAATATGAATGTAATGGAGAGATGAAAACTGCTTTGATTAATAATCTTCATCTAGAAGAAGATGCAGCAGCAAGTGAACATATAGGTTCATCTACATTAATTAACTATAATAGAGCTGGTGTTCCACTTCTTGAACTTGTTACTGAACCATGCTTTCATTCAGCAGATGAAGCAGTATCTTTTTTAGAGACTATGAGAAGTATTTATCAATATGCTGGAATAAGTGAAGCTGATAGCAAAAAAGGTCAAATAAGATGTGATGTTAATGTTTCAATAATGGATAAAAATTTAGATCCAGAAGATATTAATAATTGGGGAACAAAAGTTGAAATAAAAAATGTCAATTCATTTGGTGGAGTAAGAGATGCAATTAATTTTGAAATAGAAAGACAAATGGATGCAAAAGAAGATGGAAATTATGACGAAGTTGTAGTTCAAGAAACAAGAAGATGGGATGAAGAATCTGGTACTACAATACGTATGAGAAGTAAAGTAGATGCTATTGATTATAAATACTTTGTAGAACCAAATATTCCAAAATATAAAATAACAAAAGAATGGTTAGATGAAATTAGAAAATCTATTCCTGAACTTGCAAATGAAAGAAAAGAAAAATATATAAATAGTTATGGAATAAGTGAATATGATGCTAAAATACTTGTAAAAGAAAAAGATGTAGCTGATTATTATGAAGAAACAATTAAATTAGGTGCAAATCCAAAAGCAAGTTCAAACTGGATTACAAGTGTAATACTAGGTCATTTAAATAAATTTGATTTAAATATAAATGATATATTTTTAAGACCAAATATGTTAGTTGATTTAATCAAATTAGTAGATAATAAAGATATTTCAAGCAAACAAGCAAAAGAGGTATTATATATTGCATTAACTGAAGAAAAAGAACCAACTAAAATAGTAGAAGAAAAAGGTTTAAAACAAAATAGTGATGAAGGTGCTATATTAAGTGTTATTAATGAAGTATTAACTGAACAACCAGCTTCTATAGAACAATATAAAAATGGTAGAACAAATATAGTTGATTTCTTAGTAGGTCAAGTAATGAAAAAAACAAGAGGACAAGCAAATCCTGCTATGACAAGAAGTATGATCATAGAAGAAATAGAAAAGAGGTAATTATGGAAAATAAATATCGTACAATATATTGTGGTCAAATAACTGAAGAAATGGACAGTAAAAAAGTTAGAATTGCTGGATGGATTGAAAATATAAGAGATCATGGTGGAGTTATATTTGTAGATGTTAGAGATGAATATGGAACAGTTCAAGTAGTAAGTAATGATGATTCTATATTTGAAGGACTTACAAAAGAATCAGCAATAACTCTTAGTGGAACTGTAAGAAAAAGAAGTGAAGATGATTATAATGAAAGAATTAAAACTGGAAAAATAGAAATACTTGTAGATAGTCTAGAAGTACTTGGAAAAGCAAAACATAATCTTCCATTTGAAATTATGACATCTAAAGATGTAAATGAAGAAGTTAGATTAAAATATAGATACTTAGATCTTAGAAATGAAAAAGTACATAATATGACTAAATTTAGAGCAGAACTTTTAAAATATCTAAGAAACAAAATGGATTCACTAGAATTTACTGAAGTTCAAACACCAATTATGACAGCATCAAGTCCAGAAGGAGCAAGAGATTTTATAATTCCATCACGTAAATTCAAAGGAAAATTTTATGCATTACCACAAGCACCTCAACAATTTAAACAATTATTAATGTGTTCAGGTTTCTCAAAATACTATCAAATCGCACCTTGTTTTAGAGATGAAGATACAAGAGCTGATAGAGCACTAGAATTTTATCAATTAGATTTTGAAATGAGTTTTGTTGAAGAAGATGATGTGTATAATGTAGGTGAAGAAATTTTCTATGATACATTTACTCACTTTAGCAAAAAAGAAGTTTCAAAAAGACCATTTAGAAGAATACCTTATAGTGAAGCTATGGAAAAATATGGAACTGATAAACCTGATTTAAGAAATCCACTTACAATAATAGATTTAAGTGAAATCTTTAAAGAATCTGAATTTAAACCATTTAGAGGAGTTAATGTAAAAGGTATTAAGGTAGATGATATTGCTTTAAAATCAAATAGTTGGTTTAATGAAATAGTAGATTATGCTAAAACAATCGGAATGCCTGGTATTGGATATTTATCACTATTAGAAGATAATACATTTAAAGGACCCATTGATAAATTCTTAACAGAAGAAAATAAAAAAGATTTAATTGAAAAAGCTTCATTAAAAGAAAATTCAGTTATCTTCTTTATAGCTGATAGAGATAAAAATGTTGCTATTAAAAATGCAGGGTTAATTAGAACTCATTTAGGAAATAAATTAGATTTAATAGATAAAAACAGATATGAATTCTGCATAGTTAATGATTTCCCTATGTTTGAATATAATGAAGAAGAAAAGAAATATGATTTTGGACATAATCCATTTAGTATGCCACAAGGTGGAATTAAGGCTTTAGAAAGTGATAATTTAGATGATATTAAAGCATATCAATTTGACTTTGTATGTAATGGATATGAAATGGCAAGTGGAGCTGTTCGTAATCATGATGTAGAGTGCCTAGAAAAAGCATTTAGCTTAGTAGGATATGATAAAGAAGTAGTAAAAGAAAGATTTGGAGCTTTATATAATGCTTTCCAATTTGGAGCACCACCACATGCAGGAATGGCTCCTGGAATTGAGAGAATGTTAATGCTTTTAAAAGATGAAACAAATTTAAGAGAAGTAATTACATTCCCAGCATTAGCTAGTGGAGAAGATAAAATGATGGGTTCTCCAAGCATTATTGATGAAAAACAATTAAGAGAAGTACATATTAAAATAAGAAATTAGTATGTACTTTTTCTATAAAATAAAAAAAATAAAAAAATTTTAAAAAAGGTATTGCCAAATGCTTTAATCTAGTATATAATGAAATAGTCTTAGTGATTAAGACAAACTGATATGGGGTTGCCTAATTAGCTCAGTTGGTAGAGCATTCGGCTGTTAACCGACAGGTCGTAGGTTCGAGTCCTACATTAGGCGCCATATTTTTTTTGGCCAGTTGGTGAAGTGGCTTAACACACTGCCCTTTCACGGCAGCATTCACGAGTTCGAATCTCGTACTGGTCACCAATATAAATATACCCTCGAGTAATATTCTCGATTAAACAAAAGTCTCCCTTTTGTTTTTTTGTGTTTTATGATAGAATATATATGGTGATAAAATGGAAAATTATGATATAGATAAAATTAATGTAGATGAAGAAGTTAGAATTGTTTTTATGGGAACACCAGAATTTAGTGTACCAATACTTGAAGCATTAACTAAAAACTATAATGTAAGGGCTGTTGTTACACAACCAGATAAAAAAGTTGGTAGAAATGGTGTTTTAACAGCATCTCCAGTAAAAAAATTTGCAAACGATAATCTTATCTTAGTGTTACAGCCAGAAAAAATAAAGGAAGAATGGCAAGATGTAGTTTCATTACATCCAAATTTGATAATTACATGTGCATATGGTCAAATAATACCAAGAGAACTTTTAGTATATCCTAAATATGGATGTATTAATGTACATGCATCACTTCTTCCAAAATTAAGAGGAGGAGCACCTATACACCATGCTATTATAGACGGGTATAAAAAAACAGGAATTACAATTATGCATATGAATCCTAGAATGGATGAAGGAGATATAATTGAAGAAAGAGAAATAGAAATAGAAGACACTGATACTGCTTCTACATTACATGATAAATTAAGTGCTTTAGGAACTGATTTATTACTTGAAGTATTACCTAGTATAATAAATGGTACAGCTAAGAGAACACCTCAAAATAATGATGAAGCAACATATGCTAAAAACATAAGTAAAGAAGACGAAAAGATTGATTTTAATAAAACTACAAAACAAGTATATAATCAAATAAGAGGACTTAATTCATGGCCAGGTGCATATGCTATATTTGAAGGTAAAAGAATGAAAATATGGTCTTCTAGAATATCTAGTTATGCTGATCCTTTTAAAATCAATGGACAAATTTTAAATATTTATGAAGACGGAATTGGGGTAAAAGTAAGTAATGGTGAAATTGTTATTACTGAATTGCAAATAGAAGGCAAAAAGAAAATGAAAACAATAGAATATTTAAATGGTTTACAAGATAAAACAAGTATAATAGGAAAAATACTAGAATAAACTTGATAAAAATAATAAATTATGATAAATTATAGTATGTTGGGAGGAAATTATGAAAATAGCACTAATAATTGTATCAATATTACTTATAGCTGTTGTTTTATTACAAGCTGGAAAAGTAGATGAATCAAATATAATATCAGGCGGAAGTAGTCAATTATTTCAAAATAGAAAAGAAAGAGGAGGAGAATTATTTATAACAAGATTAACAATTCTCCTAGGTGTAGTATTCTTTGTATTGTGTTTTATACAAGGATTTTAGAAAAATTGTATGGGGGTAAATATGCTTAATTTTGGTTATTTAAGTAAAAAAGGTTCTTATTTAGAAAAATCATTCATTGTAAATAATGCAACAAAATATAAAAAAGAACCTGTTAATACTTTATTATTAGAAAATAAAGAAAAAATAAAAGAACAAATAAAACATCATTATAATTCTGAAGTAATTTTAGATATTTATTTTTTCCAAATAAATGAAAATGTATATGAACTTGTATTAACAGATAAATCTTTACTTTTATTTGATAATATAATTATTAGTAAAGAATATTTAGAATTGATAGATGAAAATAAAATAAAAATATTAGATTATTATATAAATATAATGCAAGGAAAAGAAGAAATAAATGAAGTATATTATAGTATATATAACATATTTAGAGAAGATAATATTGAAATTCAGAATAAATTATTAAAAAAAATAAAAAGATACTAAAATGTATCTTTTTTTTGACAATATATTTATAAAAAAAATCATATAATCATTAAAAAGGGTGATTCTATGAAAAAAAGAATATTTAAATATACAAGTTATATTATAATAATATTTTTAATTCTTGAAGTTGTAAATAGTATATATATAAAAATAAAACTTACTAATAACAATGAAGAATTTATTAAGTTATTATTAAATGACAAAAAATATTATGAATTATATATCAAAGATTATAATAGTATATTAAACAAAACCATAAAATTAGTATTGAATTTAGATTTAAAAGATCCTGTTAATATATTAGAAAATAATTTTAATTATAAAACTGATGATTCTATAAAAGTGATGTATAGTACTACGGCATCAGATAATAAACAAGAAAAAAATGAAAATAGTAAATATATAGAAGATCCAAAAAAAGAGGAAGTTGATAATCCTTTAGTGTATATATATAATACACATCAACTTGAAAGTTATAATAAAAAAATATATGAAGATTATAATATAACACCAAATGTTATGATGGCATCATATATATTAAGAGAAAATCTTAATAATAAAAAAATAAATACTATAGTAGAGACTGGTAATATAAAAGATTTTTTAAATACAAATGGATGGGATTATAGTAATAGTTATAAAGCAAGTAGATATTATATAAAAGATACATTAAAAAAATACCCAAATTTAAAATTAATAATTGATTTGCACAGAGATTCTGTAAGTAAAAAAGCAACAACAGTTGTTATAAATAATAAAAAGTATGCTAAAGTTTTATTTGTAGTAGGATTAGAACATAAGAATTATAAACAAAATTTAGAAACGGCAAATAAACTTAATAGTATAATAAATAAAAAATATCCAAACTTATCAAGAGGAATATTAAAAAAAGAAGGAAAATATGTAAATGGGATTTATAATCAAGATTTAAATAAAAATATTGTTTTAATAGAATTTGGAGGAGTAGAGAATACTATTGAAGAAGTTATGAATACATCAATTGCAATGTCAGATATAATAAAAGAATATGTGGAGGGTTAAAATGGAAAATGAAAAAGTAAAAAAAATAATAAGTAAAATATTTTGGAAATTCTTTTTAATATTATTAGTAGGATTTACAGCTCTTTATATATCAGAAGCAACTGGTTATTATGAATTTGAACAACATAATAAAAAGGTACTAACAGAGGAAAAAATAAAACAATTTGAAAAAGATGTAGATGAAGGGAAAAATATAGATATTAATGATTATGTTGTAAAAGAAAGTAATAATTATGAATCAAAATTATCAAAAATAGGAAATAAAATATCTGATAAAATAGGAAATACTGTTTCAAAAGGATTAGAGGCAACATTTAATTTTCTTAATAATATGTTAGGGTAAATTTAACTTGCAAAAAGATATTTTTTGTTGTATTATTAATATGTAGAAAATAGAAAGTAGGTATGATTATGTTAGCAAATAGAAAATTCGGGGGGGGGTTATTTAGATAACCTAAAGAAAGGATTTACACTTATAGAGTTACTTGCAGTTATAGTGATATTAGCAATCATTGCATTAATCGCAACACCAATAATATTAAACATGATAAATGATGCAAGAAAAAGTGCCGCAGTAGATAGTGCATATGGATATATAGAGGCGATTGAATATAATAATTCAATGA
The DNA here is from genome assembly GCA_934130005.1 of uncultured Bacilli bacterium. Classification (GTDB taxonomy): domain Bacteria; phylum Bacillota_I; class Bacilli_A; order RF39; family UBA660; genus OMSK01. The sequence goes on along the minus strand of CAKOXD010000001.1, from coordinate 95,433 downwards.
ATATGATAAATAAAGACAAATATCCACTAATAGAAAATGGCGAAGATATTGATGTGTTGGATATAGAAGATAGTATCAATGTTAAAGGAACTAGACCAAGTAGTGGAACAGTAACAATAAGTAAAAAAAAGGTAGAAAATGCATCATTATGTATAAATGGGTATGAAATAGAATATAGTAGTAATAAATCAAATGTAATTGGAACATGTTCAACTAATAAATTAACAGTGCAAAAAAAGTCAATGTATAAAAGGTTGCAATTAGAACATGAGGATGGATATACATATATAAGTAGTGATGAAAATATTGCTACAGTAGATTCAAATGGACTTGTTATTGCTAAGAAGAGTGGAAAAGTAAAAATAATTATATCAAAAGATAATGTGCCAATAAAAAAAGTAGCTATAACCGTAAATATAGATGATGCGCCACTTGTATTTACTAAGGGAACATTTGGTGGAAAGGCAAGTACTGGAAAGGTCGAATCTTCTGATAAAGATTTAATGAATAAGTTATATGAAGGATTGACTGATGGCGATTATACTACTAATTTTATTTCTTTTACAAAGGCCTTTTCTGTTTATAAAATGGTTAATTGCTATGTATACTTTACAGTTAAAACACCAATTACAATATCGTTTTCTGGATCACGTTACTCTGATAGTGGTGGTAGTAGTGGAAATACGGCTATAATTAGTACTGTAAATGATGATAATTCTGAAGAAGTTTATATAAAGTTCAGTACAGGTAATACTAAAAATTATAAAACTATATCTTTTGAGCCAGGAAACTATGTGTTAAGACCAGAGGCGACTTACGTCTTCTTTTCTGAATGGGAAATCAATTAGTAAAAAATACCTTAATGGTATTTTTCTTTTTAATTTACATAAAAAAATATCCGTGATATAATGAATTAGGTGATATCATGAAACAACAAAACATAAGAAATTTTTCAATAATAGCTCATATAGATCATGGTAAAAGTACATTAGCAGATAGAATACTTGATATAACAGGAGCTGTAAGTGAAAGAGAAAAAAAAGAACAATTATTAGATAATATGGATATAGAAAGAGAACGCGGTATAACAATAAAACTTAATGCAGTTCAATTAAAATATAAATATAACAATGAAGAATATTATTTACATTTAATAGATACGCCAGGACATGTAGATTTTTCGTATGAAGTATCAAGAAGTTTAAAGGCATGCGAAGGAGCTATACTTGTTGTTGATGCTGCTCAGGGTATAGAAGCACAAACACTTGCTAATTTATATTTAGCACTTGAAAATAATTTAGAGATAATACCAGTAATAAATAAAATTGATTTACCAAATGCAGATATAGATAAGGTAAAAAAAGAATTAATGGATACACTTGGATTTAAAGAAGAAGATATATTACTTGTAAGTGCTAAATGCGGAATTGGAATAAAAGAATTAGTAGAAGAAATAATAAAAAAAATACCTGCTCCTAAAGGAAATATAGAAAATCCACTTAAAGCATTAATATTTGATAGCTATTTTGATGCATATAGGGGAATTGTAACTTCTATAAGAATAATGGATGGAAAAATTAAAATAGGTGATAAAATTAAAATGATAGCAACTGGAGCTACTTATGAAGTGACATCACTTGGTGTACATAATCCATATGAACAAAAATGTGATGAACTTTTAACAGGAGAAGTAGGATTTTTAGCTGCTAGTATTAAAAGTATAGAAGATGTAAAAGTAGGGGATACAATAACTAAAGCTAATGAAAATATAGAACCTATAGAAGGATATAAACCAATGAAACCTATGGTTTTCTGTGGGATATATCCAATCGAATCAAGCAAATTTGAAGATTTAAAAGAAGCACTAGAAAAATTAAAATTAAATGATGCATCTTTAGAGTTTTCTCCTGAAACCTCTGAAGCATTAGGTTTTGGATTTAGATGTGGTTTTTTAGGTCTATTACATATGGAAATAATTGAAGAAAGAATTGAGAGAGAATTTAATATAGATTTAATTGCAACATCTCCTTCTGTTATTTATGATGTAGAACTTACAGATAAAACACATATAATGGTTGATAGTCCATCAAAAATGCCAGAAAAAGTAAAAATAAATAATATAAAAGAACCATATATAAAAACAAATATATTTGTTCCAAGTGAGTATATTGGACCTATAATGGAACTTTGTCAAAATAAAAGAGGTAATTATGTTTCACTTGAATATTTAGATAAAACAAGAGTAAATATTCATTATGAAATTCCACTTTCAGAGATAGTATATGATTTTTTTGATAAATTAAAATCTTATACAAAAGGATATGCTTCATTTGATTATGAAATTATAGGATATAAAGAATCAAATTTAGTAAAAATGGATATTTTATTAAATGGAAATATAGTTGATGCATTAAGTATTATAGTTCATAAAGATTTTGCATACAATAGAGGAAAACAAGTAGTTTCTACATTAAAAGAAATAATTCCAAGACAACAATTTGAAGTACCAATTCAAGCTTGTATAGGAAGTAAAGTAATAGCTCGTGAAACAATAAAAGCTGTAAGAAAAAATGTACTTGCTAAATGTTATGGTGGAGATGTATCAAGAAAAAGAAAATTACTTGAAAAACAAAAAGAAGGTAAAAAAAGAATGAAAATGGTAGGAAATGTAGAAATCCCTCAAGAAGCATTTTTATCAGTACTTAAAATGGAAGATAATTAACAAAAAACGACATAAATATTATGTCTTTTTTTTTATAATAAACTAGGTGATAATATGAAAATATATCTTGATTTAGTATTATTTATTAATTTTTCTTTTGATTTAATATTATTGTTAACAGTGGCACTCACCTTAAAGAGAAATATTAAAATTATAAGACTTATAATTGGAAGTTTAATAGGATCACTTAGTGTACTTTTATTATTTATAAAAATAAATAGTATTGAATTATTTGTTTTTAAAATATTTATAAGTATTATTATGATTTTGATAACATTTGGATATAAAAATTTAAAATATACAATAAAAAATCTTTCATATTTATATATTTCAAGTATTATATTAGGGGGATTTTTATATTTACTTAATATAGAATTTTCATATAAAAAGGAAGGAATTGTTTTTTATCATAATGGTCTTAGTATAAACTTTATTTTATTATTAATAATATCACCTTTAATATTATATTTATATATAAAACAAAATAAGGAATTAAAAAATAATTATTCTTATTATCATAAAATAGACATATATTATAAAGATAGAATATTAAATTTAAATTCTTATTTAGATACAGGAAATAAATTAAAAGATCCATATTTAAATTTACCAATAATAATAATTAATAAAAATATTATAAAAGAAAAAGATATAGATAATTATATATTAGTTCCAATAAATACTATAAATAATAATAGTTTAATTAAATGTATAAAACCAGATAAAGTAAATATAGATGGGATAGAATTAAAAAAGAATATTTTAATAGGATTATCACCTTTAAAAATTAAAATGGAAGGAATAGATTGCATAATAGGGCAAACTATATTGGAAAAATAAATGATAAAAAAATTAATAAAAAAAATAAAGGAAGTATTAATAAAAAATAATATATTTTTTATAGGTAGTACTGACAAATTACCAGAACCTCTTTCTAAAGAAGAAGAAATTAAATATGTAGAAAAATCAATGAATGGAGATATACATGCTAGAGAAAAGTTAATAGAACATAACTTAAGACTAGTAGTATATTTATCAAAAAAATATGAGAACACTAAAGTAGATTTAGAAGATTTAGTAAGTATAGGAACAATAGGACTTATAAAAGGTGTTAACACATATAAATTAGATAAAAATATAAAACTTGCTACTTATGCATCAAGATGTATAGATAATGAAATATTAATGTATTTAAGAAAAAATAAAAAGAGAAAGACAGAAGTTTCATTTGAAGATAGTTTAAGTTATGATGCAGAGGGAAATGAACTTCATTTAGAAGATATATTAGGAACAGATGCTGATATAGTAACAAAAGGAATAGAAGAGGAAAATGATAAGAAAATTCTTCAAAAAGAAATAAATAAATTAAATAAAAGAGATAGACAAATAATGATACTTAGATATGGACTTTTTAATAATGAAGAAATGACTCAAAAAGATGTTGCTAAAATGTTGGGTATAAGTCAATCATATATATCTAGAATAGAAAAAAAAGTAATTAAAAGATTAAAAAATATAGTAGGATCATAAAAATCCTTTTTATTTTGTATAATATTCAAAAATATGTTCATAAAAAAATATAAATATATTAAAAATTAGCACTCATATATTGACAATGCTAACATATAATAGTATAATGAAATAGGCAGTAAGGGTTAGAGAGTGCTAAAGGAGGTGTTTTGTGAATAGTAGACAGATAAAGTTATTAAAGCTAATTGTTGAAGAATATATCAAAACAGCCAAACCTATTGGTTCTAAATCATTAGAACAAAATTTAAACTGTTCAAGTGCAACAATAAGAAATGAAATGAGTTATTTAGAGGATTTAGGGTATTTAGAAAAAACCCACACATCTTCAGGTAGAATTCCTAGTGAAGCAGGATATAGATATTATGTTGATAACATTATGGAAACAACAAAAATAAATAAAAATGATATGTTGAAACTTCAAACTGTATTTAATAATAGTTCACTTGTATTAAGTGATACAATTGAAAAAAGTTTAGAAATTGTATCTGAACTTACAAATTGTACATTAATATCTTTGGGTAATACGTCAAGTGAAAACAAAATAAGTAAAGTTGAAGTAATACCTATAAATGAAAATAACTTAGTAGCAATTATTGTTACAGATAAAGGACATGTTGAAAATAGAAATGTTGTTTTAGATGAAGAAATATCTGCTTTAGAAATAAAACAAACAATTGATATAATAAATAAGCATATTGTTGGTACTCCAATAGATGAGGTAGTAGAAAAACTTGAATTTGAAGTAAAACCAATAATAAAAGATAATGTAAATTCTCAAAAACAATTATTTGATGCTTTCTGTAATTTTATAAATGATGTAACAACTGAATCAAATATAAAAATGAAAGGAAGAGCAAATATATTAAAACAGCCTGAATTTAGTGATGCTGATAAAATAAAAAAAATCATTTCTAAATTTGAAGATAAAGATTTTATAAGTAATATAAAAGAAGAAGAAAATGGCATAAACATTTATATAGGTAGTGAAAATGAATTTGATGATGATGTAACAATAATTAAAACTAAATATGATGTTGATGGCGTTTTAGGAACTATAGCAATTATAGGGCCAAAGAGAATGGAATATGATAGAGCAACAATGCTTTTAGAATATATAAAAGAAAACATAGAAAGGAAGTAAACATGGAAAAAGATTTAAAAAATTGTACATGTAATCAAAATAGTGACTCTAATCAAAATGCTGAAGTAACATGTGATGAAACATGTGAATGTAAAAAAGATGAATGCACATGTAATGATAAATGCGAATGCAAAACAGAAGATGTTAAACATTCTGATGATTCAAAAAAACATGATTCAAAAGAAAAACACAAAGGTAAAAAAGAAGAAAAAGAATTAAAAGAAAAATTAGATTCTGCTTTAAAAGAAATAAATGAATTAAATGATAAATTATTAAGAGAAAAAGCAGAAGTGATAAATTATCGTCGTCGTAAAGATGATGAAGTATCAAAAATGCTTAAATATGCAAATGAAGATTTAATTCTTGAAATGCTTCCAATTATTGATAATTTCGAAAGTGCAATCAAGATGGATGATGATAATTTAGAAGATGAAGTATCAAAATTTTTACAAGGATTTAAAATGGTATATGGAAATTTAATTACTGTTTTAGAAAAATTTGATATTAAACCAATTGATGGTGTTAATAAACCATTTGATCCTGCTTATCATCAAGCAGTTATGACTGAAAAATCAGATAAAGAATCAGGAACTGTTGTTGATGTTTTAAGAAAAGGATATATTTTAAAAGATAAAGTAATTAGACCAGCAATGGTTAAAGTTAGTGAATAAGGAAAGGTGATATTTATGAGTAAAACAATAGGTATAGATTTAGGTACAACAAATAGTTGTGTATGTGTATATGAAGGTGGAGAAGCTAAAGTAATAGCTAATCCAGAAGGAAGTCGTACTACTCCATCAGTAGTAGCATTTAAAAATGGAGAAACAATCGTTGGTATAAAAGCTAAAAACCAAATGATTACAAATCCAGATGTAGTATATTCAATTAAAAGAAAAATGGGAACTAGTGAAAAAGTTCATGTAAATGGAAAAGATTATACTCCAGAAGAAATATCTGCTATGATTTTAACTGATCTTAAAAATACAGCTGAAGCATATCTTGGTGAAAAAGTTACAAAAGCAGTTATAACTGTTCCAGCATATTTTAATGATTCACAAAGACAAGCAACTAAAAATGCTGGTAAAATTGCAGGATTAGAAGTTGAAAGAATTATTAATGAACCAACTGCTGCAGCACTTGCTTATGGACTTGATAAACAAGATAAAAATGAAAAAGTATTAGTTTACGATTTAGGAGGAGGAACATTTGACGTTTCAATTCTTGAATTAGGTGATGGTGTATTTGAAGTATTATCAACAAGTGGTAATAACCATTTAGGTGGAGATGACTTCGATCAAAGAATTATGGATTATTTAGTTAGTGAATTTAAACGTGAAAATGGTATTGATTTAACTAATGATAAAATGGCTATGCAAAGAGTTAAAGATGCAGCTGAAAAGGCTAAAAAAGATTTAAGTGGAATGTCTTCAACTGAAATCTCTATTCCATTTATTACTCAAGGTGAAAATGGACCACTTCATTTATCAGTAAATTTAACAAAAGCAAAATTTGAAGATTTAATAGGTGATTTATTAGATTCTACTTTAGAACCAGTAAGAAAAGCTTTAAAAGATGCTAATTTAACTAAAAATGACATAGATAAAATATTATTAGTTGGTGGTTCTACTCGTATACCAAAAGTCGTTGATTTAATTAAAAATGAATTAGGAAAAGAACCATCAAAAGGAGTTAACCCAGATGAAGTAGTTGCTATGGGAGCTGCAATTCAAGGTGGAGTACTTCAAGGAGAAGTAGATGACATAGTATTATTAGACGTTACACCACTTTCACTTGGTATTGAAACAATGGGAAATGTATGTACAGTATTAATTCCAAGAAATACAACAATTCCAACTAGTAAGAGTCAAGTATTCTCAACTGCTGCAGATAATCAACCAGCTGTTGATATACATGTTTTACAAGGTGAAAGACCAATGGCAAGTGATAATAAAACTTTAGGTAGATTCCAACTTACAAATATACCTGCTGCACCAAGAGGAGTACCACAAATTGAAGTTACTTTTGATATAGATGCTAATGGTATAGTAAACGTTAAAGCAAAAGATTTAGGTACTGGAAAAGAACAATCAATTACTATAACATCTTCTACTAATTTATCAGATGATGAAATTGATAAAATGGTAAAAGAAGCCGAAGCTAATCGTGAAGCAGACGAAAAGAAAAAAAATGAAGCAGAAGTTAAAAATGAAGCAGAACAATTAGTATTCCAAACTGAAAAATCAATTAAAGATTTAGGAGATAAAATTAGTAGTGAAGATAAAGAAAAAGCTGAAAAACAAATAAAAGAATTAAAAGATGCAATGGAAAAAGATAACATTGAAGATATTAAATCTAAAAAAGATGCATTACAAGAAACAGCTATGGCATTTGCAACTAAAGTATATGAAGAAGCTGCAAAAGCAAAAGAAGCAAATGAAAATAATGAATCTAATGATTCAACTAATAATGATAAAAAAGATGATACAGTAGTAGATGCTGAATTTGAAGAAAAATAATAATTTATGGTGAAGTTCTAGTTATCTAGAACTTTATCACTATTAAAGGAGAAAAAAATGGAAAAACAAAAAACAAGAAATGAAATAGATGAAAGATATAAATGGGATTTAACTACAATATTTAAAACTGAAAAAGAATTCTTTGAAAATATAAAAATTGTAAGTAAAGAAATGGAAAAAGTAAAAAATTTCAAAGGAAAATTGCTAGATAGTGCAGATTCTCTATTAGAATATTTAGAATTTGATGATGATTTAACAAGAAAATTATATAAGTTATATTATTATGCTCATTTGAATTTTGATTCAGATACAACAAATACAAAATATCAAGAATATAAAGGATTAATAGATGATTTACTTACAAAATATAGTGAAGAGTCTTCATTTGTAGATTCAGAAATGTATGAAAAATCATACGAAACTGTAGAAGAATATATAAAACAAAATAAAGAATTAGAAAAATATAGATTTAATTTACAACAATTTTATAGACACCAAAATCATAAATTAACAGAAGACCAAGAAAAGATGTTATCTATTTTATCCAAAGTACTTGATATACCTGAAGAGGCATATGAAGCATTAACAGATTCTGATATGAAATTTGGCATTGTTAAAGATGAAACAGGAAAAGATGTTGAACTTACAGAAAGTAATTATACAGTATTTTTACAATCAGAAGATAGAAAAGTTAGAAAAAATGCATTTGAACTTTTATTTAGTACATACTCTAATTTTAAAAATACTATTTCAACCACTTTTAAAGGAAATGTAGAATATTTAACAAGTATAGCTAAAATGAAAAACTTTAATAGTAGTTTAGAAGCTTCTTTGTTTAGAGATAATATAACACCTGATGTATATAATAATCTAGTTGATACAATAAATAAAAATATGGACATAGTGTATAAATATTTTGATGTAAAAAAGGAAATATTAAATTTAGAAGAATTACATTTATATGATAATTATGTTGAATTAATAAAAAAATATGATAAAGAATATACATTTGAAGATGCAAAAAATACTGTTATAAAAGCATTAAGTATTTTAGGTGAAGATTATATTAAAAATATAAATAGAGCATTTGATGAAAGATGGATAGATGTCTATAACAATGTTGGAAAAAGAGGCGGAGCTTATTCTAGTGGATTTTATGATACAAACCCATTCGTACTCTTAAACTTTGAAGGAAAATTAAATGATGTTTCAACCCTTGCTCATGAATTAGGACATTCAATGCATACATATTATTCATGTAAAAATAATACATATAATAATTCAAGTTATAGATTATTTGTAGCAGAAGTTGCTTCTACTGTTAATGAAATGTTGTTAAATCATTATTTACTTGAAAATAGTGAAGATAAAGAAGAAAAATTATATATATTAAATAATATGATGGAACTTTTTAGAACAACAATTTATAGACAAGTTATGTTTGCTGAGTTTGAACGTGATATGCATGCTATAAAAGAACAAGGCAAAGTTTTAACTAATGAATTATTATCGAATGAATATTATAAATTAAATAAAAAATATTTTGGGGATAATGTAGTCGTTGATGATTTAATTAGATATGAATGGATGAGAGTTCCTCATTTCTATTATGATTTTTATGTTTATAAATACGCTATTGGATTATCTTGTGCATGCTACATTGTAGATGGTATTGTAAATAAAAAAGAAAATGCCTTAGAAAAATATTTGAAGTTTTTAACATTAGGTGGTAGTGATACCCCTGTTAATGAACTTAAAGTAGCTGGTGTTGATGTTACTAAAAGTGATGTAATAGAAAGTGCTATTAAAATGTTTGATGAGACAATTGATGAATTTAAAAATTTATATAAAACAAAAAGAAGGTGAAGTATGTGAATAAAAAAGATTATTATGAAGTTTTAGGTGTTGATAAAAATGCTAGCGATGCAGATATAAAATCAGCATTTCGTAAATTAGCTAAAAAATATCACCCTGATGTTTCAAAAGAACCGGATGCTGAAGCAAAATTTAAAGAAATACAAGAAGCATATGCTGTGCTTTCTGATAAAGAAAAAAGAAGTCAATATGATAGATATGGACATGCTGCATTTCAAAATGGTAGTGCAGGTGCTTCTGGATTTGATTTCGGAGATTTTGATTTTTCCGATATATTTGGAGATTTATTTGGTAGTAGTTTTGGATTTGGTGGTTCTAGAAAATCATCAAATAGAGCAAGACGTGGTAATGATTCACTTATGAGAATAAATCTAACATTTGAGGAAGCAGTTTTTGGTTGTGAAAAAGACATAAAAATGGACGTTTATACAGAATGTACGGAATGTAATGGACTTGGTGGTCATTCTAAAAAAACATGTCCAACTTGTAATGGTAGTGGAATGGAAGTTGTAGAACAAAGAACTATGTTTGGCGTTTTTCAATCAAGAACTACATGTCATACATGTGGTGGAGATGGTTATACCTTTGATAGAAAATGTCCTAAATGTCGCGGTTTAGGTAAAATAAAAGAAAATAAAACAATTGAAGTTAAGATACCAGCTGGTGTTGATACTGGAAATAGACTTAGACTAAAAGGTAAAGGAGAAATGGGAAGCAATGGAGGAGAAAATGGAGATGTTTATTTAGAATTTGTTGTAAAAGAACATCCTCTATTTAAAAGAGAAGAAAATGATGTTTATATAGAGCTTCCAATTACGATAACAGAAGCAGTTTTAGGCTGTAAAAAAGATATACCTACATTATATGGAAATGTAAAACTAACAATACCAGCAGGAAGTTTATCAGGTGATAGACATAGGTTAAAAGGAAAAGGAATTACTAATGTAAACTCTAATAATAAAGGAGATATGTATGTAATTTTAAATATAATAATTCCTAAAAAAATTACAAAAGAACAAAAAAAATTATTTGAAGAATTGAATAGTACTAACTTAGATCCAAATAATGAAATAAATAAAATAAATAAATATTTATAAAGATAATTAAAATTATCTTTTTTTTACAAAATTCGATAAAAATTTCATATAATAAAACATATAATGATAAAGGTGATTTAAGTGGAAGAAATAGAATTTACTAAGTTATATATTACATTATTATATAAATATGGTTATTGTTATCATGATGTTAGTTTTGAATACTTGAAAGGTTATATGCATGAATTGAAAAAAATAATGGAATCTTTTGATATGCTAAAAAAATATCAAGATATTAATAAATTATTTGAAATATCTGAGGATAACAATTATGATAGATTTATAAATTTAATACTTATAGCTACTGAAAATCCAAAGTATTCATATATAGATTTAAAATCAGAAATTATAATAATTAATTTAACTGAAGAAAAAATAAAAAAAATAATAGAAAATTCAAAACCAGTAAATGTTTTAGAAGTTGATAAAATTGTAAATTATATGATTAATTATATAAATCAAAAAATTAAGATAAAAGTAATTACTAAAAAAAATTAACTAAGAATAAAATAAGTAATTGTATAGTTAGTTTTTTTTTGTTATAATTACTTAGGTGATATGTATGTTAATACCAAATTTAAATAAGGCAAAAATCAGAACAAGAAACAAAATAGAAATAGATAAATATGAAGTAGATGAATCTTTAAAGGAATTAGGTAAAAATAAAAAATATTTTTTGAAAACTTATGGTTGTCAAATGAATGAACATGATTCTGAAAATATAAAGGCAATATTAGAAAAAATGTCATATAGAGAAACACAAGATATGGAAGAAGCAGATTTAATTTTACTTAATACATGTGCTATTAGGGAAAATGCACATAATAAAGTATTTGGATATTTAGGTAGAGCTAAAAATTTAAAAATGAGAAAACCTAGTGTAGTAGTTGGTATATGTGGTTGTATGGCACAAGAAGAGGTTGTTGTAAACAAAATTATTAGTGAATATAAATGGATGGATATAGTTTTTGGAACACACAATATTCATAATTTACCACATATATTAAAAAAATCACTTGACGAAAAAAAACTTGAAGTTGAAGTATTTAGTTGTGAAGGAAATATAGTAGAAGATATTCCCGTAAAAAGAGATTCTAAATATAAAGCTTGGATAAATATTATGTATGGCTGTGATAAATTTTGTACATATTGTATTGTTCCATATACTAGAGGAAAACAAAGAAGTAGAAAAAAAGAATATATATTAAAAGAAGTAGAAGAATTAGTAAAAGACGGATATCTTGAAGTTACACTTTTAGGTCAAAATGTTAATGCATATGGGAAAGATTTAGAAGAAGATTATAAAATGGAAAATCTTCTTGAAGATGTAGCAAAAACAGGAATTAAAAGAATAAGATTTGTAACAAGTCATCCATGGGATTTTACAGATGAAATGATAAACGTAATAAAAAAATATGATAATATAATGCCATATATTCATTTACCACTTCAATCAGGATCTAATAAAATATTAAAACTTATGGGTAGAAGATATACTAAAGAATCTTATTTAGAACTTTATAAAAAATTAAAAGAAGCATTACCATATAGTTCAATAACAACTGATATTATAGTTGGTTTTCCCGGAGAAACAGAAGAAGATTTTATAGAAACTTTAGATGTTGTAAATACATGTAAGTATGATGGAGCATTTACTTTTATATTTTCACCTAGAGTTGGAACACCTGCTGCAAAAATGAATGATGATATTCCATTAGAAATAAAACAAGAGAGATTAGCACGTTTAAATGAAGCAGTTAATAAATATTCGAAGGAAGCAAATATGAAGTATTTAAATAAAGTTGTTCCAGTTTTAATTGAAGGGTATAGTGAAAAAGGAAATGATACATTAATGGGTTACACAGATACTATGAAACTTGTTAACATTAAAGCTGATAAAAAATATATAGGTACAATTCAAAATATTTTGATAAAAGAAGTTAAAACATGGAGTATGGATGGTGTAATTAAGGAGGATTAATATGGCACTAAAAGCAGATACAAAAAATAATTTAGAATACTTAAATGAATTATGTGATCTTAATGGAATAGAAATAATTTTACCAGATTTAAATAAAAAAGAAGAAACAAAAGAACAAAAGATACAAAAAAAGGAAGAATCAAAATAAAATTTCTTCCTTTTTTATTATTTTAATATTATTTAGTAATAATAAATTATTAATTTTATCAAAATCTTCTTTTAAAATAATAAAAGTATATATTATATTATCATCATATTTTTTATCTATAATATTAATATCTTTTAATAAGTTATCAATTAATTTTGTTTCATTATAATTAAAACATATACTTATCCTTAGACATTTATTTATTTTTTTTATGCTTGTCTTATCTAGAGCTAATGTAACACTTTTAGTATAAGCTCTAACAAGACCACCAGCACCTAATTTAATACCACCAAAATATCTTATTACTACAGCTAAAACATAATTTAAATTATTATTTTCCAATACATTTAAAATAGGCATTCCTGCTGTACCAGATGGTTCATTATCATCATTGAATCTTTTTATGTTTGAAATAATATAGGCATAACATATATGAGTAGCGTCATTATATTTTTGTTTTAAATAATTTAAATTATAATCAATATCACTTATATTATCTACTTTAATTAGGTAACATATAAATTTAGATTTGTTTATTAAATACTCATTATTTACATTGTTATTTATAGTATTCATTTAATCACCAAATATATTATAACATAATTGACAAAAAATAAAAAAAATGTATAATATTTGGTCAAGAAAGGAAAAATAATATGAGTTTTGAAGCAGAACAAATACAAAATTTAAAAATAGCAATAAAACGTGAATTTCCAAGTTTATCAGAACAAATAGAGATAAATAATTTGTTAAGACTTGTAGAAATATCTGAAAATAATAAAGAATTAAAGATACTTTCAAATGAAGAAAAATTAGAAATATTAGAATGTGTTAAAACGAAAATTAAGAAAAATTCAAAAATAAGATAAAAAAATATCTTTTTTTTGTTATAATTTAAGAGGTGATATTATGGATTTTATAAAGAAAAAATTAGAATTATTACCTGATAAACCAGGATGCTACTTAATGAAGAATAAAGATAATGTTGTCATATATGTTGGAAAGGCAAAAAAATTAAAAAGAAGAGTATCTTCATATTTTAATAGAACTCATACTGGAAAAACAGCTAAATTAGTAAGTGAAATAACAAATTTTGAATTTATAGTAGTAGAATCTGAAACAGAATCATTAATATTAGAAATAAATTTAATAAAAAAATATGATCCAAAATATAATATATTACTTAGAGATGATAAAAGCTATCCATATATTGAACTTACAAATGAAGAAGTACCAAGGCTTATGATAGTAAGACATTTAGGTAAAAAGAAAAAAACAGATAGATTATATGGACCATATCCTAATGTAACAGCTGCACGTTCTACAGTAAATTTACTTAATAGAATATATCCTTTAAGAAAATGTAAAACATATGAAAAAAAACCATGTTTATATTATCATATAGGACAATGCTTAGGTTATTGTAAATATAAAAATAACGAAGAAAAAATAAGACAAATGGAAAAAGAAATAATAGAATTTTTAAAAGGAAACCATGATTATGTAAAAGAATTATTAAAAAAACAAATGAATGATTATAGTGAGAAGATGGAATATGAAAAAGCATTAGAAATAAAAGAAATGCTTGATTATATAGAAATAACACTTACAAGACAAAAAGTAGAAATAAATGATAGTATAGATAGAGATGTGATTGGATATTATGAATTTAAAGGATATTTAAGTATACAAATATTTTTTATAAGAAGTGGTAAAATTCAAGAAAGAATATCTAAGACTATACCATTGATAGATGAAATAAATGAAGAATTAACAAGATTTATCGCAAGCTTTTATACTAAAAATATTTTAGTACCAAAAGAAATATTAGTACCAGATATAGTTGATGCTAAAATACTTGAAGAATACTTAAATACAAGTGTTAAAATACCAATTAAAGGTGTTAAAAATAAATTGATAGAAATGGCAAATAAGAATGCTAAAATAAAAATAGAAAATGATTATGAATTAATAGAAAAAGATGAAAATAGAACATATTTAGCTAATCAAGAATTAATGAAAGTTTTAAAATTAGATAAATTAGATAGAATTGAATTATTTGATAACTCTAATTTATTTGGAACTTTTAATGTATCTGGTATGGTTGTATTTAAAAATGGTGAAAAAGCTAAAAATGAATATAGAAAATATAAAATAACAACTGATAAAAATGATGATTATGGAACAATGAGAGAAGTTATATATAGAAGATATTTTAGAGTTTTAAGAGATGATTTAGAAAGACCAGATTTAATTATTGTAGATGGTGGTATAGGGCAGATAAATGTAGCACGTGAAGTTATTAAAAGTCTTAACTTAAATATAAAAGTAGTAGGATTAAAAAAAGATAATAAACATACTACAGAAGCATTACTTGCTAATGAACCGATAGAGGAAATAAAAGTAGATAAGAAAAGTAATTTATTCTATTATTTAGAAAGAATGCAAGATGAAGTACATAATTTTACTATAAGTTATCATAAAAATATAAGAAGTAAAGGAGCACTTTCAAGTATTTTAGATAATGTAGATGGAATAGGTGAAAAAAGAAAAAAAGAATTACTAAAAAAATATAAAACGATTTCGAATATAAAAGAAGCTAGCATTGATGATTTAAATAAAATATTACCTTCTAATATATCAATGAAATTAAAAGAATTTTTAAAAAATTATTAAAAGTAGATTTACTACTTTTTTTCATATTTTAATTTAAAATTAATATTATTATATAGGTGATAGTATGAACATTCATAAATTTAGAAGCTATTTACTTGAAGATTATTTTTCTATGAATGTTTTAAAAAACAAGATAAAAATAGAAAACTATACAGAAATTGGACATTTTGATAATAATAAAATAATAGTAAAATATGATAATGGAGAAGTAATAGTTAAAGGTGATAATTTAATAATATCAAAACTAATGAATGATTCTATTTTAATAAAAGGAAATATTAATAATATAGAACTTAGGTGATAAATTGAAGAATAGTTTTATATATATTTTTAAAAATAAAACAAAATTAAATATTAACGGAAAAAATATAGAAAGATTTATTAGAAGATTAATAAAAAACAGAATAGAAATACTTGATTTAAAAAAAAATAAATATAATGAAATAGAAATAATAATTTATAGTAAAGATATAGAAAAAATAGAAGAAATTAAAACAATATATGAAGTTGATATAAAAAGATGTTATGGATTAAAACATCTAGAAGAAATAATAAAAAAAAATAAATTCTTACTTTTATTTATTATAATTGGAATTATTACTATATATATATTATCTAATGTAATATTTGATGTAGAAGTAATTCATAATGATTATAATATGAGAAAATTTATAAAGGAAGAACTAAAAAAATATGATATAAAAAAATATAATATAAAAAAATCATATAAAGAAAAAGAAAAAATAAAAGAAGAAATATTAAACAAATATAAAGAAAAATTAGAATGGATAGAGATTGAAGAAAAAGGAACAAAATATATTGTAAGAGTAGAAGAAAGAATATTAAACAAAGATAAAAAGAATACAATCAATAGAAATGTAGTCGCAAAAAAAAGTGGCATAATTATAAGTGTAGATGCTAAAGAAGGAGAAATAGTAAGGAAAAAGAATGACTACGTAAAAAAAGGTGATGTAATAATTACAGGTGATATATATTTAAATGAAGAAGTAAAAAATAGAGTAAGTGCTACAGGTAAAGTATATGCAGAAGTATGGTATGTTTTAGATATAAAGTTTCCATATCATTATAAAAATATAACAAAAACAAAAAATAAAAAAACAGTATATACAATTAAAGTTTTAAATAAATACTATGATTTATTTAATTTTAATAAATATAAAACAAAGACAGTAAAAGATAAATATGTATTTAAAAATAATTTATTACCAATTAGTTTTATAAAACAAATTCAATATGAAACAAAAGAAATAGATGAAATATATAATGATAGTAATATAATTGATAAGGCTATAAACGCTTCAAAACAAAATTTGTTAAAAAAACTAAATAATGATTCAGAAATATTAAGTTATAAAATATTAAAAGAAACAAAAGAAGAAGAAAATATAAATTTAAAAATATTTTTTACAGTAAAAGAAGATATAACTTCATATCAAGAAATAAAGACAGAATAACTGTCTTTTTTAATTGTAAAAATACTATTTTTATATTATAATAATTATAGAAAGAGGCGTTATATGTTTGAAATATTTAATGAAATAAATGAAAATATAGAAGAAATAAAAGATATAAAAAAAGTGTTAAATGTAGCTATAAAAAAATTAAAATTAAAAAATATAGAATTTAATGTTATTATAACAAATAATGAATTTATACACGAATTAAATAAAAAATATCGTAATATTGATAGAGAAACAGATGTTATATCTTTTGCTTTAGAAGATGATAATATATTTCCAGAAATAGAAGAAAAAGTATTAGGAGATATTTATATAAGTATTGATAAAGCAAAAAGTCAAGCAGTAGAATATGGTCATTCGTTTAAAAGAGAAATATGCTTTTTAGCAGTTCATGGCTTTTTACATTTAAATGGATATGATCATATGGAAAAAGAAGAAGAAAAAATAATGTTTGGTTTACAGGAGGAAATATTAAATGAAGCCCAAATTAGTCGACAATAAAAAATTAATTAATAGTTTTAAATATGCATTTAATGGAATAAAACTTTGTATTCAAGATGAACAAAATATGATTATACATTTTACTGTTGCAACTTTAGTAATTATATTTGCTTTAATATTTAAAATATCTAAAATAGAATGGATAATATGTTTATTATTAATTGGATTAGTACTTATGATGGAACTTATTAATACTGCTATTGAAAATATATGTGATTTAGTAACAAAAGATAAAAATCCTTATATAAAAATAGCAAAAGATACAGCAGCTGGTTCAGTACTTGTTATGTCAATTGTATCAGCTATTATAGGGCTTATGATATTTGTTCCAAAATTTATAGAAATGGTGGGAAAATAATGAAAGAAAAATTAGAAAAATTACTTTTAAATTCAAAATCAAATTATTTTAATTATCCAGTAGCTGCGATACTTGAATGTTATGATGGAACATTATTTAATGGTGTAAATATTGAAACGTCTAGTCCTGCTGCTGGAATATGTGCAGAAAGATGTGCTATTTATAATGCAATCGCAAATGGCTATAATAAGGATGATTTTAAAGCAATTCATTTAATGGCTAAAAGTGATAAGATGATTACACCTTGTTTTATTTGTAGACAAACGATAGTTGATTATTGTAATAAAGATTTAAAAATAATATCTTATTATGGTTTAAATAAAAAAAAAATTACTATTGATGAATTATGTGTGTATGCTTTTTCAGATGAGGATTTAAAATGAAAAGTGGATTTGTAAGTTTAGTAGGAAGACCTAATGCTGGAAAAAGCACATTACTTAATAGTATAATAGGAACCAAAATAGCAATCACATCAAATAAACCACAAACAACAAGAAATAATGTTCAAGGTATTTATAATGAAGAAGATACACAGATAATTTTTGTAGATACACCAGGTATACATAAACCAAATCATAAACTAGGTACTTATTTAAATAAACAAGCTTTTTATAGTATAAATGATGTAGATGTAATACTTTTTTTAATAGATGCTAAAGAGGAATTTGGTAAAGGAGATTTATTTGTCTTAGATAAAATAAAAGAGGCAAATAAGCCAGTAATATTAGTATTAAATAAAATAGATAAATTAACAAAAGATGAATTATTTATGTTAATAAATAAATATAAAGATTTATATGAATTTGCTGATATTGTACCAGTATCTGCTTTAAAAAATAAAAATACAAATGAATTAATTAAAGTAATAAAAAAATACTTAACTGATGATATTAAATATTATGGTGATGATTATATTACTAATAAACCAATTACATTTACTATAAGTGAAATAGTAAGGGAAAAAGTATTCAATTTAACAGATAAAGAAGTTCCTCATTCACTAACTTGTATAGTTGAAAATATGGAGAAAAAAAATAATAGTTATTATATAAATGTTGCTATTATTGTTGATAGAGACTCACTTAAAAAAATAATAATTGGAAAACAAGGTAATATGGTTAAAAATATTGGTGTTAAAGCTAGACCAGAAATAGAAAATTTATTAGGAAAAAAAGTTTATTTAGAAATATATGTAAAAGTAATTAAAAAATGGCGTGATAAAGAAAAATATTTACAAGAATTTGGATTTAATGATTTTGAATAGGTGATAGTATGACTTATAGAGAAATGAATAATATTTGTAAAAATATTATTTTATTAAAGGAAGATAATAAAAATTTAACCAATATAATAGATAAAGATTATATATTAAATTGTTTAAAAAATAAAGATGAAAACTACTATATTTTATATTATACAATTCTTTATAAAGAAGATGCTATAAAAGAAATACTTGATTTAGTAATTTTAGAAATTTTATTTAATTTTGATAATGAATTTATTGTAGATATATTAAAATATGCACCATTTATAACAGATTTTACTGCTATAGAAATGATGGAAAAAATAAATATAAATGAATTTGATTACCGATATTATATTTTAAAGAGAAGAGAAATAAGTGACTTTATAAAAGAAAATATGTTTGATAGTATGACTTGTAAAGAATTAGATGAATATATAAATCAAATTGAAATAAAAGAAGATACAGAATATGTAAAAGAAGAATTAGAAAAAATTAAAGAAAAAAAGTGTTTAAAAATATAAAAAGTTATCACTATATAATAGGTGATAAAAATGAAAAAAGAAATATTATGGGATTTATTTAAAAAAACTGGAAAAATTGAATATTATTTAAAATATAAAAAATTAGAACAAGAAGAAAAAGAAGAATTATAAAATACTTATAATTTAAGGAGTATATTTATGATAGAAAGTCAAATATTAGAATTTAAAAGACAAATAAATGATGATTTTGTAAAAGAAATAATTGCTTTTTTAAATACAAATGATGGAGTAATTTATGTTGGAATAGATGATTCTGGTAATGTTATTGGATTAGACAACGTAAATAAAGAACAAGAAAGAATTAGCAATATAGTAAGTGATAATATAAATCCAAATGCTATATCAAATATAAAAATTGATATAGAAAAAATAGATAATAAAAATGTAATTAAATTAACTATTAAAGAAGGATATGATAAACCTTATTATAAAAAAAGTGCTGGTATATATAAAGGAACTTATATAAGAAGTGGATCAACTTCAAGAAAAATCAATGAAGAATATTTTAAAGAAATGATAAGAAAAACTTCTAAAATATCATATGAGGAAAAAATTGCTAAAAATCAAAATTTAACTTTTAATATGACTTCTATATTTTTTAAAAATCATGATATTCCATTCGAAGAAAATAATAAAAGAACTTTAGGTATTATAGATAATGAAAAAAATTATACTAATTTAGGGTATTTTTTATCTGATCAATTTGATATATGTACAAAAATTTTATTATATAATTCTAAAGAGGAAGAAAATTTAATTAGAATTAAAGAATTTAATGGTTCTTTAATTTTTCAAACAGATAGTATTTTAAATTTCTTTTCTGCTTATAATGAAATAAAAACAAAATTTATAAATAATATAAGAATTAATGTCCCTAGTTATCCTGAAGTCGCACTAAGAGAAGTAATAGAAAATTCCATAATCCATACTGATTACGAAAAAAAATCAGGGGTTACTATAAAAATATTTGAAGATAGGTTAGAAATAATATCTATAGGAGGATTAGTAGAAAATATAAAAAAATCAGAAATTTTTAAAGGAATTTCCATTTTAAGAAATAAAAAATTAGGTGATATTTATTATAAATTAGGCTATATAGAAAGATATGGTACTGGTATAAATAAAATATTAAATGCATATAAAAATCAGAAAATGCAACCTGATTTTTTGATAAGTGATAATATATTTAAAGTAACTTTATATAATCAAAACTATTATGATTATATAAATAATGAATCAGATTATTTAAAAAAATCATCATTAAATCAATTTATAGATGAAGCAATATGCGATTTAGAAAAAGCAAGAATTGCTTATTATAAAAATGACTTTGATTTAGATAGCAATTTTAGTATACTTAAAAATATTCCAATGAATAAAGTAGAATATATAGATAAAAAAAGATTAAATGATTTAAAAGGTACTAAAAAAAACTAAAAGATTTGTATAAAGGTAAGTGGATAGTAAATGATTAGAGAAATAGAAGGTATTGTAATTAGTGAACAGGATTATAAAGAATCAAGTAAAATAATTAAAATAATAACAAAAGATGGAATAATTAGTATAATGGCTAAAGGATCAAGAAAACTAAAAAGTGATCTTAGAATAACTACAACTAAACTAACTTATGGTATATTTAATGTTTATTATAAAGAAGATGGTTTATCAACATTAAAAGAAGTAGATATATTAAATGATTTTAAAAATATAAAAAAAGACATAAATAAGATAAGTTATGCATCATATATATTAGAATTAGCAAGTCAAGTTATAAAACAAAATAAAAATGAAGAAATATTTTTATTACTTGTAGCTTCACTTAATAAGATAAATGAAAATTTTGATCCATTAATTATTACAAATATATTAGAACTTAAATATTTAGATTATCTTGGTGTAATGCCTATAATAGATGAATGTAGTTTATGTGGCTCTAAAACATCTATAGCAACTATATCTGGTAGAAATGGTGGATATATTTGCAATAATTGTTTAACAAATGAAAAAATAGTTGATGAAAAAACTATAAAACTCATAAGAATGTTTTATTATGTAGATATTAATAAAATAAGTAAATTAGAAATTAGTAATAAAATAAAAATGGAAATAAATGATTTTTTAGATGAATATTATGATAAATATACTGGTCTTTATTTAAAAACAAAATCTTTTTTAAAAAATCTTAATAAATTATAGGAGAAAATTTATGAAATATATTTATTTGATATGTCCTTTTGTAGCACTTATATCTTGTCAATTATTAAAATTTTTAGGAGAATTAATAAAATATAAGAAAATAAATATTTATAGATTATTTAATGGTAATGGTGGAATGCCTAGTACACATACGACATTTATATCTTCAATTACTATGTTGATTGGTTTTAAAATAGGATTTGATTCTCCTTTGTTTGCAATTTCTTTAGTAACAAGTTTTATAGTGGCATATGATGGAATGGGAGTTAGAAGAGAAAGTGGTAATCAGGCAAATGCAATAAATATGCTTTTAAAAAAAGAAAAAATTCCTCTAAATTTAAAAGAACAATTAGGACATAAACCATTAGAGGTAATAGTAGGATATATGTATGGAACATTAGTAGCATTTTTATTTTCATTAATTTAAAAACACTTTAAATTAACGAAAATATATTTAATTAAAATTAAATAAGTGGTATAATCTAAGAGAGCCTAAGAAACGTTCTCTTAGATTTTTTTTGTATATGGAGGTATTATGACAAAATATGTATTTGTAACAGGTGGTGTTGTATCAGGACTTGGTAAGGGTATTACAGCATCTTCCTTAGCTTTACTCTTAAAAGCTAGAAACTATAAAGTTTTTATGCAAAAATTTGACCCTTATTTTAATGTAGATCCAGGAACAATGAATCCAATCCAACATGGAGAGGTTTATGTAACAAGTGATGGATGTGAAACAGATCTAGATTTAGGACATTATGAAAGATATATTGATGAAGAACTTAATTATACATCAAATATAACAAGCGGTAAAATATATAAAACAGTAATAGAAAAAGAAAGAAAAGGAGAATATTTAGGAGCTACAGTTCAAATGGTTCCGCATATTACTAATGAAATAAAAAATAAAGTATATGAAGCTGGTGTTACAAGTAAAGCTGATATTGTAATAACAGAAATAGGTGGAACAGTAGGAGATATAGAATCCCAACCATTTATAGAAGCTTTAAGACAAATCCAATATGAAAAAGGTAGCAGTAATACATTCTTTGTACACTGCACATTAATTCCTTATATATTTGGATCAAACGAGCTTAAAACAAAACCAACGCAAAATAGTGTTAGAGATTTAAGAAACATGGGAATAAGACCAGATGCATTAGTTTGTAGAACTCCTTTTGATACGGGAAGTCATATAAAAGATAAATTATCAATGTTTTGTTCTGTTCCAAAGGAAAATGTAATAGATTCAGTGGATGTAAAAAATATATATGAAATTCCAATGAATTATCATAAACAAGGATTTGATGAAATAGTATTAAATCAATTCAATTTACCACTAAATAAATCAAATTTAAAATATTTGGAAGATTTAATAAAGACAGTTGATAATTTAAAAGAAGAAATAGAAATATCATTAGTAGGGAAATATACAGAATTACATGATGCATATATATCGGTAGTTGAATCTTTAAAACATGCAGGATATAAATATAATACAAAAATAAATATAAATTGGATAGATTCTGAAAAATTAGAAAAAGAAGAAAATTTAGAAGAAATTTTTAAAAACACTCAAGGAATCATAGTACCAGGTGGTTTTGGTAGTAGAGGAATAGAAGGAATGCTAAAAACAATAAATTATGCTAGAGTAAATAACATTCCATATTTAGGAATATGCCTTGGAATGCAATTATCAGTAATAGAATTTGCTAGAAATGTATGTGGTATCAAAAATGCAACCTCAACAGAGTTTGATCCACTAACTAAAGAACCAATAATAGATTTAATGGCTGATCAAAAAAGTATAGTAAATATGGGAGGTACATTAAGGCTTGGTAATTATAATTGTACCTTAAAAAAAGATACATTAGCATATTCAGATTATAAACAAAAAGAGATTAAAGAAAGACATAGACATAGATATGAATTTAATAATAAATATAGGGAAATAATAGAAAAAAACGGTATGACTATATCAGGAATAAATGAAGAAGCTGATTTAGTTGAAATAGTAGAAATTAAATCACATCCTCACTTTATAGCGTGTCAATTTCATCCTGAGTTTAAAAGTAGACCAATTAAACCACATCCTCTTTTTGACTCATTTATAAAAGCAAGTATTGACAATAAAAAAAATAAATAATATAATATTGATAAGTAGTAATCATTACTACTTAGGAGGTTTTATGAGATATTCTTATCAAAGAGATACTATTTTAAATATAGTAAAAAATTCAACAGATCATCCAAGTGCTAAAACGATTTATTTAAGATGTAAAAACATAATACCTAATATAAGTTTAGGAACTGTTTATAGGAACTTAAACTCACTTGTCACAAATAATTTAGTAAAAAAAATAGAAATTGCATGTGATAGTGATCGTTTTGATAAAACTTTATATAATCATTATCATTTTTATTGTAATAAATGTAAAAATGTATTTGATATTGAATTAAAAAATATAGAAAGCATTAATAAAATAATTGAAAATGATACTTTATATATAGTAAATAATGTTAATATATTAGCTGATGGAATATGTCATAATTGTAAGAAGGAGAAATAAAATGGAATTAAAAGGAAGTAAAACAGAACAAAATTTAATGAAAGCATTTGCAGGAGAAAGTGAAGCAAGAAATAAATATACTTATTTTGCATCAAAAGCAAAAAAAGATGGATATGAACAAATAGCTGCAATATTTGAAGAAACAGCAAATAATGAAAAAGAACATGCTAAATTATGGTTTAAAGAATTAAATGGTGGAGAAATTAGTTCAACAGTTGATAATTTAAAGGCAGCTGCTAATGGTGAAAATTATGAATGGACAGATATGTATGAAGAGTTTTCAAAAACTGCAGAAGAAGAAGGATTTCATGAATTAGCACGCAAATTTAAAATGGTTGGTGACATTGAAAAACATCATGAAGAAAGATATAGAAAACTTTTAAAAAATATAGAAGATGGTGTTGTATTCTCTAAAGATGGAGACAAAATATGGATTTGTAGAAACTGTGGACATGTAGTAATTGGAAAAAAAGCACCTGATGTATGTCCTGTATGTAATCATCCACAAAGTTTCTTTGAAGAAAAAGCAATTAATTACTAATTGCTTTTTATATATTGTTTTATTATAAATATAATTGTATAATTATTATGTTGGAGGTTATGTATGATAACAATTAAAAGTGAAGAAGAAATAAAATTAATGAGAGAAGCAGGTATGATGGTTTCAAAAACACATAAATATTTAAAACCATTTATAAAAGAAGGTATTACAACTAAAGAATTAGATAAGCTTGCTGAAGATTATATAAGAAGTATGGGTGGTGTTCCAACATGTAAGGGATATGAGGGTTTTCCTGCAACTTTATGTACAAGTATAAATGAAGAAGTTGTTCATGGAATCCCATCCAAAAGAAAATTAAAAAAAGGTGATATAATAACTGTTGATATGGTAATTGGTTATAAAGGTTATCAAGGAGATGCTGCATGGACTTATGCTGTTGGTGATATATCAAAAGAAAAAGAATATTTAATGGAACATACAGAAAAAGCTTTATATGAAGGGATAAAACAAGTAAAACCTGGTAATCATATAGGTGATATATCAAATGCTGTTCAAACATATGCTGAAAAACATCATTTAGGTGTTGTAAAAGAGTTAGTAGGTCATGGTATTGGAACTGAAATGCATGAAGAACCTGATGTCCCAAATTATGGTGTAAAAGGAACTGGTCCAAAATTAAAACCAGGTATGGTTATTTGCATTGAACCAATGTTAAATTTAGGTACACCAAAGATTTATTTATTAGAAGATGACTGGACTATTATAACTAGAGATAATAAGCCAGCTGCTCATTATGAACATACAATATTAGTAACAGAAAATGGATATGAAATATTAACTCCAAGATTAGATTAAAGATTTAATCTTTTTTATTACGAACAAACATTTGACAAATAACAATTAATGTGATATAGTATCGCACTAGAAAGAGGGAAAGAAAATGAAAAGTAATATAGAAGAAATAATAAAAAAAGAAAAGGTATATAGTGTTGAAACAGCTGAATATAGTCACAAAATACCAGCAAAAGTAGTTGATGAATTAATGCAACATAATATTGAAGAAGGTGAAGCATTAGAATTAATTGCAAATTTAAAAGACAGAGATAAAGATTATAATGATAGAATAGGTAATAACTATACACTTATAAAAAAAGTAATAATTTGTGTATTAGATGAACTAGGAATTTCAATTGATCAATTATCACTTGTTTTAGATCAAATAAAAAATTCAGATTTATTTGAAAATACTGATAAAGATTCAATCGATGAAAAAGTACGTTATATTGTTTCTTTAATAAAAGAAGAATTATACAATGAAGAACTTTCTTTTGAAGAAGAAGATGATTTATATGAAAAACAAAAACATAATGTAGTAGAAATATTTCCAAAAGAATCAATGGGAAGTAAATACGCTGAAACTTATGAAGAACATATGGAAAAAGTAAGAAGAAAAAATGGAAAATAATATTCTAACAAGAGAAGAAGTTTTTAATAATCAATATAGTTTAAAAAATAAAGATAATTATTCTATAGAATTATTAGTAAATTTCTTAGAAAAAAGTAATTTAGTTTCTTTAGAACAAATAGATACTTTAAAAAATAGTTTAAGTGAAGCAATAATAGAATATTCTTATCAAGATATAGATGAAGAAGATGATATTGAATATGTAATAAGTGAAAATACAAAAAATATAATAAAATACATTGATTTTAAATTGAGCTTATTTAATAATGCATATAATGCTTCTTCTTACTTATTTAATACAAATTTAAATATTTTAATAAAAGAATCTGAAAAAGCATATATGGATGGAATATTAAATTTAAGAAATAACATTAAAATACTTGATATTAATACAAAAGAATACAGAAAATATTTTAGATGTTATAACGAAATAATAGATTTTTTAATTAATTATAATATTAATAATAAAAATGATTTTATAAAACCTATTTATTATTCTTTGATAAATGGTGAAAGTATAAAAAATGAATATGATATTAAGTTAAATGAAATGTTAAATTTATCTGAAAGATTATTAGAAGAAGATGAAATAATAAGAAAATTTGAAATGGAAAAAATTATAAGAATATCAAAAAAACTAAGTATTGGTGATAATATTGCGTCATCAATTCTTTATACTTATGTTTTTTCATCTATTTATTTAGATAATCCAGAAAATTTAGATATTTCAAATAATACATACGAAATGATTAATTTTGAAATAGAAAATAACTCGTTAGATATAGACGATGTAAAACAAGCAATAGAAAATGGAAATATTAAATTTTCAGATAAAAACCTAAAATATATTCAAAAATATTTTTATCCTAGTTTTTCTATTAGTAAAGAATATAATACATTAAAAAATAAATTAATTAAAAATTAAGGCAAATATATGGAAGAAAAAATATTTGAAATATTAAAAGGTTTTGAAAAACTAAATGAAAAAAATATACTTGAGATTATATCAATATTAATAGATTATTATGGTATTAGAGATTACTTAGTAAAAATTATAATAAAAGATAGTTATGATATTAATAGTGTTGCTGCTTATTATTCATATATTGATAAAGAAATATATATAAATCAGAATATAGCACACAGCTCTAACTTATCATATAATGTTAATATTTTAAAAAATATTTTTCATGAAATGGAACATATTTTACAATATAAAAACTTAATCCAAGGTAATTATGATGATTTAAAAAAAATGTTATTAGATGATATTATAGGTGATATTATAAGAAATGATTTGGATGAAGAAAAAATAAATTTAGATAATAATGAACTTTATAATTATAATGCAAGTGAAAGAATGGCAGAAATTGATTGTCTAATAAAACTAGAAAATATAACTAGATTATATAAAAATCCTGTGCTTGATAAAATAATAAATGCTAATATAGAAGCAAGAAAAAAAATAGGATATAATAATAACTGCCCAATAGTGAATTATTATATAAATTTAGAATTATTATCAGATTATTTCTTTAAAGAAGAAATATTAAATAAATTAAATAAATCGTTGCAATTTTATAATAGTGTAAATGATAAAATTTATTATGGACTTCCAAGAAATGATGAAGAATATCAAAAATCAAAAATATTTAAATAATGAATAAAAATCTCTTTTTTACTCAATATAGAGTAGAAAGGAGATTTTTTATGTCACGTAACAAAGTTGAAATTTGTAACGTGAATACTGCGAATATAAAAGTTTTAAATAATAATGAAATGGTAGAATTATTTAAAAAATACAAAGCTGGAGATTTAAAAGCAAAAGAAGAATTAATAAATGGAAACTTAAAATTAGTATTATCTATATTAAGAAAATATAAAACAAGAGTAGATAATATGGATGATTTATTTCAAGTTGGATGTATTGGTTTAATAAAAGCAATAGATAATTTTGACTTAAAATTTGATGTTAGATTTTCTACGTATGCTGTTCCAATGATATTAGGAGAAGTTAGAAGATATTTAAGAGATTCATCAAGTATTAGAGTAGCTCGTAGTATAAAAGATACAGCATACAAAATAATGAAATTAAAAGAAGAGTTAACTAATGATTTAGGGAGAGAACCAAGTATTAGTTTAATCGCACAAAAACTAGGTATAACCGAATTTGAAGTGTCAAATGCTATAGATGCTATGAAAGATACTGTAAGTATGTTTGAACCTATATATAATGATGGTGGTGATACTATATATTTAGAAGATCAACTAGATGATAAAAAAAATAATACATATTCTCTTGAAATGAAAATTGCTTTAAAAGATGCAATTGAAAAATTAAAAGAAAAAGAAAAATATATTTTAATAGAAAGATATATTACTGGAAAAACACAATTAGAACTTGCAGAAGAAATAGGTATTTCACAGGCTCAAATATCGAGATTAGAAAAAAGTGGATTAGATAATATTAAAAAACTAATATCTTGATAAATAATGTAATATATGCTATTATAATCTCTACAAAGGAGATTATTATGAAAAGTATAGATTATGCAAAGTATATATTACGTAGATGTAATACTAGTAGAGCTAGTGAGTATGAAATAAAAAATGCTATAAATCAGCTTGAAAATATTTATGACATAGATGATTATAGTTCATGTATAATTTTAAATAAATTATATTTAAAAAATAAAAATTATTTAAAATCATTAAATTTTTTAAATGAATTAAAAACAAGATATAAAAATAATTTGTCTATATACTATTATATTTTTATAACTAATATTTATTTAGACAATTATAATGAAGCACTTTTAAATTTAAATATTTGTAATTCAGAAGATAAAATAGATGAAACTAATAATACTGTTATATATTTTTTACTTAATATATTAACTGATAGTTCTGAAACTAAAATAATAAAAAATGAGAAAATAAGAAAAATAAAAATATATGATAAAGATTTGTTAGATACTTATTATATATTTATAGATTTGTTAGAAAAAAATAACTATGAAAAAGCATTAGATAAATTAATAGAATGTAAAAATATAAGTCGTATTAATTTTGAAACTGAAATAAATTTACTTAAAAAAGTAATTATAAAAAAAGAACAAGAAAAAGATAAGTTAATTTTAAATACAATTGCTAAAAAAAATTATTTTTTAAAAAATAATGATATTAATAGCTTTATAAAGACAATATATATATTATTAGATAATGGTTATGGTTCCTATGATTATTATTTGAATGATGTAAATTATTTAATAAATTATGATTTAAATATAAGTCTTGAATTATTAAAAAAGGTAAAAAATAAATATCATTTAGAAAATAATTATAAAGTAAAATATTTAGAAAATAAAATAAATGAAAAAAATAACAGTTATACTGAAATAGAACAATATTTTATAAATAAAGGAAAAAAATCATGTAAAATTAATGATTTTAAGTATGCATTAGTTACATATTATACAGCATTAGAAGTAACAAATAATAATGTATTTAATTATTATTTAGGAAAAATACTTTTTAAATTAAAAGATTATAAATCATCTGAATATTATTTAAATAAATATATGTTAACTGGAGCACAAAAGTATTCAAAAAGTTTATTATATTTATATTCTATAGCTAAAATTGAAAAGAAAAATAGTAGTGAATATAAAAATAGATTAATTAAAATAAATGACTATGAAAATATTTCATATGAATTTTGTTGTAAAGAATTTGGGTATGCTAAAAGAATAGATAAATCTAAAGCAACAATAAGTAGAATAAACATGACAGAAGAAGAATTTAAAAAATAAAAAATACATATTATTAAATAGGTGGTAATATGCATTTATCAGATTTACAAAATAAAGATATTGTTAATATAAAAGATGGAAAAAAAATAGGAAATATAGTAGATGTTACAATAGATAATAATGGATATATGATATCTTTTATAATACAAAAAAGTAAATTTAGTATTAATATATTTAAAGGAAATCAAGAAGAAGAAATAAAATGGAATCAAATAAAAAAAATAGGAGAAGACGTAATTTTAGTTGATACAAAAAATTAATAATGTTATAATTAAATTGGTGGTAGAATGAAAATATTATTATATACTGAAGGAGAAAAATTAATAGGAAAAAGTGGACTTGGAAAAGCTATAAAACATCAAATGAGGGCACTTGAGGATAATAACATAGAATATACAACAAACCCAAAAGATGATTATGATATCGCACATATTAATTGGTATATGTTAAAATCATATATGGTTGCTCGTAAAGCAAAAAAAATGGGTAAAAAGATAGTTTATCATGCACATTCAACAGAAGAAGACTTTAGAAATTCATTTAAATTTTCTAATCAATTAGCGCCTCTTTTTAAATGGTGGATTTGTAAGTGTTATAGATTAGGAAATCATATAATAACTCCAACTCCTTATTCTAAAAAATTACTTGAAGGATATGGACTTTCTAACATAACTGCAATATCAAATGGTATTGATACAAAATTTTTTCAAAAAGATGAAAAATTAGGTGAAGAATTTAGAAAAAAATATGGTTATACAAAAAATGATAAGGTTGTAATGGCAATTGGCTTATATTTAGAAAGAAAAGGCATATTAGATTTTGTTGAATTAGCTAAAAGGTTACCTGAATATAAATTTATTTGGTTTGGTTATACTGATTTAAAACTTGTACCTAAAAAAATAAAAGAAGCAGTTACAACAAAACTTCCTAATCTTAAATTTGCTGGATATGTAGAGCCTATTATGATAAAAAGTGCTTTAAGTGGAGCAGATTTATATATATTTCCAACATTAGAAGAAACAGAAGGAATTCCTATAATGGAAGCATGTGCTTGTAGACAAAAAGCTTTAATAAGAGATATTCCTGTGTTTAGTGAATGGCTAGAAGATTCTGTTAATGTTTATAAAGCAAAGAATGTTGATGAGTTTGAAATTAAAATAAAAAAAATACTTAATAACGAATTACCAGATTTAACAGAAAAAGCTTATGAAGTAGCACTTTCTCGTGATGTAAAAAAAGTAGGAAAAGAATTGATAAAAGTATACGAAAATGTTATGAAAGAAGAATAAACTTCTTTTTTCTTTTTAAATTAAATGATATAATTAATATGGTGATGATATGCAAGATAAAATCAATAAAATTATATGGAGTATAATACCGATATTGATACTTATTTTTATTTTTTTATTTATATATAATAATAATAGAAAAAAAGATTATACAAGAAAATTTTTCTATATGGATACTTATATATATGTAAAGCTTTATGATATAAATAAAAAAGATGCAGATAAATATTTAGATGAAATAGAAAATATTTATAAAAAATATCATAAATTAACAGATAGATATAATGAATATGACAATATTAAAAATATATATTATATTAAAAATAATAAAAGTGAAGAAGAATATATAAAAATAGATAAGGAATTATATGATATAATTTCCTATGGAATTGACTATTATGATAAAA
The DNA here is from genome assembly GCA_934130005.1 of uncultured Bacilli bacterium. Lineage (GTDB taxonomy): Bacteria > Bacillota_I > Bacilli_A > RF39 > UBA660 > OMSK01. Next base: position 63,378 of record CAKOXD010000001.1, on the reverse strand, counting down.
CAAATGGATTAGTAGATATAAGTATGGGAAATGTTATAGATGTATGGAAAAAATATAGAGATAATAAAAATGGAGTACCAAGCATTGAAGAATTAGAAAAAGCAAATAATAATATAAAAATAGAATTAAAAGATGGAAAAATAAAAAATAATCATCCTAATATTGATTTAGGAAGTATTGCTAAAGGATATACAACGAAAGTAGTTGGAGAATATTTAAAAAAACAGAATATAAATAAATTTTTAATAAATGCTGGCGGAAATGTATTAGTTGGAGATAAAAATAAAAAGGATTATTTAATTGGAATAGAAGATCCTAATAGTAAAGATGATATATTCGATATAGTAAAGGGAAGTAATATTGCTGTTGTAACAAGCGGTGGATATGAAAGATATTACGAATATAATGAAAAAAAATATCATCATATAATAAATCCCAAAACATTATATCCAACAGACAATATGAAAAGTGTTACAGTAGTAACAAGTGATAGTGCACTAGCTGATATTTTATCTACATATTTATTTTTATTAAATATAGACGATGGATTAAAATATGTTAATAGTCTAGAAAATGTAGAAGCTGTATGGTATACAAATGATGATAAAATAATAAAATCAGATGGATTTGATAAATATGAATATAAAACTAAATAAAAATGATGTGATTTTAATCATATGTATATTATTTATATCACTTTTCTTTATATTAATACTGAATAGTAAAAATAAAAAAGATAATATAGCTAAAGTTTATTATGATAATAAATTAATAAAAAAAATTAATTTGAATAAAAATAATACATATGAAGTAAAAGGTTATAATGGAACAGTTAAATTAGAAGTAAAAAATAATAAAATAAGAGTTATAGAAGAAAAGAGTCCTCTTCATTTATGCTCTAAATATGGTTATATAAGTAAAAGTTATGAAACAATAGTATGCTTACCTAATAAAATCGTAATTGAAATAGATGGTAATGATATAGATACAATAGTAAAGTAGGTGTTTATGGAAATAAGAAAAACAGTTATCTTATCAATGCTTTTAGCACTCAGTGTTGTATTAAGTATTATAGAAAGCTTTATACCGATTTTTAATGGAATAATACCTGGAATGAAAATTGGACTAGCTAATATATTAATTGTTTATTCACTTTATGTATATGGATTTAAAGATACAATATTTTTGGCTATTTTAAGGGTATTATTAGTTGGTATATTAAGAACTGGAATATTCAGTATTGGATTCTTTTTAAGCCTTTCAGGAGGAGTTTTAAGTATCTTTATGATGTACTTAGCTAAAAAGACAAAATTATCAATTATAGGTGTATCTATAATAGGAGCTATATCACATTCTGTTGGGCAAATATTTATGGCTGTTATTTTACTTAATAGTTTTAATTTAATTTATTATTTACCATATTTATTTATATTTTCTATAATAACGGGATCAATTATTGGAAATATAAGTAAAGAACTTATAAAAAAAATACCAAATTATTGTAATTGATAGTAATTTATAATATAATTAAGAAAAGTAGGAGGGTATATATGAAAAAAATAGTTATATGTTTATTTTTATTAACAATGTTTATTTTATCAGGTTGTGAAAGAATAACTGAAGGTTCTTATAAAGAAGGAACGTATATGGGAAGTTCAGAATTTGAATCATACGGAAAAAAATATGTTACAACAGCTATAATATATGTAGATAAAGATGGACTTATAAAGTCATGCTTTATTGATTCAACATATGTAAAAAATAATGTTAACACTACTAAAAAAGTATTAAAAGATGATTATGGAATGAAAGAAACATCTAAAAATATTGGGACTATTCCTGGCGGAGCAGAATGGTATGAACAAGTAAAAGTAATAGAAGATAAAGTAATTGAAAATCAAGGAATTGATTGGGTAAAATGGAAAACAGAAGATAATACTAAATTAGATTCTGTGAGCGGGGTAACAATAAGTGCTGATTCATATATCAAAGCAATTGATAACGCTTTAAAGCAAGCAAAATAAAGTATAATACTTTATTTTTTTTCACAAAAAATTCATATATTTGTTATAATATATTTATGAGGTGGTAAGATTGAGAGTATTGGTTGTAGATGATGAAAAACTAATAAGAGAAGTAATAATTGAATATTTAAAAGCATCTTCTTTTGACTATATAGAAGCCGAAAACGGAAAAGAAGCTATTGACAAGATTAAAACAAATGATATAGACGTTATTATTATGGATATAATGATGCCTGATGTAAATGGATTTGAAGCAAGTCGTGAAATTAGAAAATATAGTAATGCTCCAATAATAATGCTTAGTGCCCGTGATACGGAAATGGATAAATTAAATGGATTTGATCTTGGGATTGATGATTATATGACTAAACCATTTAGTCCAAAAGAATTAATCGCAAGAATAAAAGCAATTATTAAAAGAAGCAGTAATAATTTAGAAATATTTGAATATGAAGATTTAAAAATTGATTATAAAGCTCATTCTGTTTATATAGAAAATGAAGAAGTTAAATTAACGCCTAAAGAATATGAATTACTTACATATTTTATAAAGAATAAAAACATTGCCCTTTCTCGTGAAACACTTTTATCTAAAATATGGGGATATGATTATTTTGGTGATTATAGAACAATTGATACACATATAAAAATGCTTAGAAATAATTTAGGAAAATATAGAGATTTAATTACAACAGTAAGATCGGTAGGATATAAATTTGAAATCAAGTAAAAATCTTAGAAATAAAATATGGTTTAATTTAATTATATTTTCAATAATTATTTTATGCTTTTTATGGTTTTTTCAAGTGTTATTTTTAAATTCTTACTATGAATATATTAAAACAAAAGATATGGTAAAAATAGTAAATAAAATTAAAAGTAATTATAAAGAAGAAACTTTTGAAGATATTTTAGATGATATTACTTTTGATAAAGGGGTATGTATAGAAATAATAGATGAAAATACTAATACATATTCTTCAACTAGCTATTCTAGAGGTTGTGCATATAATAGTAATAAATATGAATTAGATTCTATAAAAAAAGACTTTATTAATAGTAATAAAACTAATAAAAATTATAGAATAAGAAATATAAAATTTAAAAATAAAACTTTATTAAGTGCTACTAAATTAGATGATAATTTATATGCATTTGTAAATGTATCTTTACAACCACTTGATTCAACAATTAAAATATTAAGTAACCAATTACTTTATGTAACTTTTATAGTTTTAGCTCTTTCATTTTTTATATCATATTTTATATCAAAATCAATATCAAAACCAATTAGTAATATAACTAAAAAAGCTCGTGAAATGTCTAAAGGAAACTATAATATAGAGTTTGATGTAGAAAATAATATAGAAGAAATAAATGAATTAGCTAAAACATTAAATAGAGCTAAAGATGAGTTATCAAAAACAGATGAATTAAGAAGGGAATTGCTTGCTAATGTATCACATGATTTAAAAACACCACTTACAATGATAAAAGCATATGCAGAAATGGTAAGAGATTTAACTTATGATAATGAAGAAAAAAGAAATTCCAATTTAAATACAATCATTGATGAAACTGAAAGACTTAATTTACTTGTAAATGATATATTAGAACTATCAAAAGTACAATCTAATGTAGATGAACTTAAAATAGAAGAATTTGATTTAAATGAAATGATTAAATCGATTATTAGAAGATTTGATTACTTAAAGGAAACTGATAATTATATTTTTGAATATAAAGAAGTAAAAAATTTATTGATTAAAGCTGATAAAAAGAAAATGGAACAAGTAATATATAATTTAGTAGGAAATGCTATAAATTATGTTGGAAATGATAAAAAAGTTATAATTGAAGTTATCAAAAGTAATAAAAGGGTAAAAGTACTAGTAAAAGATAATGGAAAAGGAATAGATAAGGATAAAATTGACTTAATATGGGATAAATACTATAAAATAGATAAAAAATATAAAAGAAATAATATTGGCACAGGACTTGGTTTATCTATAGTTAAAAACATTTTAGAAAAACATAAATTTACTTATGGAGTTGATTCTATAAAAAACAAAGGTACTACATTTTATTTTGAAACAAAAGATAATTAGTCTTTTATTTTTTTTTAAATTTGATATAATTAAAGAGGTGATAATATGTATTTATTTTATGGATTAGAACAATATTTAATAGATAAAGAAATAAAAAAAGTAATTTTAGATAATAAGATTGACGACATAAATATTGTACATTATGATTTAGAAAATACTAAAATAGAAGATATTATAGAAGATTTATCTAGTGTTTCTTTATTTGGAGAGAAAAAACTAATTATTGTAGATAATGCATATATATTTACTGGTACTACAAATAAAAAATTACTTGAACAAAATACGGATATATTAGAAAAATTTTTAAAAAATAACAGTTGTGATAATATAGTTATTTTTAATATATTAAAAGAAAAATTAGATGAAAGAAAAAAAATAGTAAAAATTATAAAAGAAAAAGGTATTGTAAAAGATTTTAATACATTTTCTAATATTAATAAATATGTATTAGATATGTTTGGAGAATATAAAATTAATAATGAAAATATTAATTTCTTAGTTAATAGAGTAGGTAACAATTTAGAAGTTTTAAGTCAAGAAATAAATAAAATTAAAATATATAAAGATAATGATTTTAATATAACAAAAGAAGATATTATTAATTTAACTACTAAAAATATTGATACTAATTTTTTTAATTTGATTGAAAATATTGTAGCAAGAAATAAAAATAAAGCTATGGAAAGCTATTATGAAATAATAAAAGATGGAGAAGAACCTATAAAAATTATAGTTGTACTTGCTAATAAGTTTAGATTAATTTATCAAGCTAAAAATTTATATAAAAAAGGATACTCAGAAAAAGATATTTCAAATATGTTAGGAAGTAATTATTACGCTATAAAAAAATGCTTAGAAAGTAGTAGAAATTATGATGATAAATTTTTACTTAAATGTTTAATGAAATTAGCTAATTTAGATATTGATATAAAAAGTGGTAAAATTGATAAAAATATTGGTTTAGAATTATTTATAATGGAAATATAAAAGACACATATTAATGTGTCTAAAATTGTATATCTAATAGATCATCTAATGGATCTTTTTTTGTTTCTTTTTTAGTATTACTATTTATATCTTTAAGTAAATTATTTATGTTATCTAAATTATCTTTTATATCAGTAGAAGTATCTTTTGTGACATTTTTATTATCTTTTACTTCGTCAGTTTTCATTTCGTCAGCTTTTAATTCTTTTAAGAAGTCTTCTGTTTGTTCTAGTTCTGTTTCATGTTTTTCTTTATGACCGGTTTTAGAAATATTAGTTAAATCTAATGCATCTTTTAAATCATATTCACCTTCAGTTGCTTTATCATCATTATCAAGTTCTATTATTTTTAATATTTCTTCTACAGTTGTTTTTCCTTCTACAACTTTTTCAAGACCATCTTGAAGTAGAGTAGTAACATCATTTCTATATACTAGTTCTCTTAATTTATCCTTTCTTAAATTACTACTAATCGCATCTTTTATCTCTTGATTAACAAGTAAGACTTCATGAATTGCGATACGTCCCTTATATCCATTACCGCATTCTTCACAACCTTCTACAGTATATACTTCTTCTATATCACGGTTAAGAACTTTTTTAAATAAATCTTTTTCATAATCATTAGTAGGTCTTTTCTTAGAACATTTTGGACATAAGCGGCGAGCTAATTTTTGAGAAATTATACCTGTTAAAGCACTTGCAAGTAAGTATCTTTCAACATCCATATCAAGTAAACGTTCAATTGTATTAAGTGAGTTATTTGTGTGGATTGTAGATAATACTAAGTGACCAGTAATAGAGGCACGGACAGCTATTTTAGCAGTTTCAGTATCACGAATTTCTCCAATCATTATTATATTAGGGTCTTGACGTAAAATAGAACGTAATGCATTAGCAAATGTAAGACCAATTTCACTGTTTGTTTGAACTTGGTTAACACCTTCAATATTCATTTCTATTGGATCCTCAACTGTAATTATATTTGTATCTTCTTTATTTAGTCTTTGTAAAATAGAGTATACAGTAGTTGATTTACCACTACCAGTAGCACCTGTAACTAAAATAATACCATTTGGAGCTGTTATCATTCTCATAACTTTTTCATAATTTTCTTCACTAAAACCTAATGTTTCAAGACCTGCTTGGCTCATTGAATAGTCAAGAATACGAATAACTATTTTTTCACCTTCTAAGGTAGGTAAGCAAGAAACACGAAGGTCTAAATCAATACCTTGAAGTGTTTGCTTTATAGCACCATCTTGTGGTAATCTTGATTCAGTTATATTCATACCAGATATAATTTTAATACGAGTTATAAGATTCTTTTTTATACCATTTGGTACTTCAGCATAATCAATTAAAGAACCATCTATACGTATTCTAATAAGCATGAAATCTTCATGAGGATCGAAGTGAATATCACTTGCACCTCTTTTACTACTGTCAACTAATATATCATTGACAATTTCAACTACAGGGACTTTGTCAAAATCAAATTTTTTTAACATAAAAAATTCAACTCCTCTTTATTCTTAATTTAGGACTAGCTTTTATCCTGAATATATTATATAATATATTTAGTTTAAAGACAATAAAAAGGAGTTAAATTTATGAAAAAAAAGAATAGAGGATTTATGTTAGTTGAAACACTTGTTGTATCTACATTTATTATTAGTACATTAGTGTATTTATATATTCAATTTATAAATCTAAAAAAAAGTTATGATATAAGTTTTAGATATGATACTATAACTGGCCTTTATAATATAAAAGAGGTGGATAAATTTATTAATAATAACTATGGATATGCTGAATTTATAAATAATTCTGATATGATTAGTAAAGGATATATTGAATTATATAATGGTGAATGTAATATAACTTATTTTTCTAAATACCAAAATTATTGTGAAAAGTTAATAAGCGATATAGACGCTAAAACAATATTACTTTCAAAAAGTGATTTAACAACACTAAAAAATACACTCAAGGATAAAAATCCTTATTCAAATAATTTATATTTATATGTTAAAAATATAAATAATACAACTAATTTAAATACATACCTTTTAATTGTTGAATATAATGATAATACTTTTTCTAATATAAAAATAGAAAAAGAGGAGGTAGAATAATGAAAAATAGAGGTTTTACTGTAGTTGAATTAATGACAACTTTTGTGTTAATATCTGTAATAGCAACTCTTTTAATAAAATTAACTATCTCTTTAAAAGAATTATATATTAGTGGTGATATGAGAACTGTTTTACTTACAAAACAAGGTACATTGACTGATAAAATAAAAAACGATTTAAATAATAAAGTATTAAGTGAAATAAAATCATGTGGAGATAACTGTATTACTTTTACTTATGATACTGGAAGTAAAAACTTAAAGGTAGATAAAACAAAAAAAATAATTACATATGATAATTATTCTATAAAATTAAGTGATTCAAGTTCATTTGAAGATATCTATATTAATAAAGATGATTTTGATATAGGAAGTATTATAAAAATAAATGTTTCTATTAAAAATAAATTATTAAAAGGAGATTATGGTATTAGTATTGTTAGTCAGATAAATGACACTATAACATTTGATAATACTATTTTAACTACTTTTAATAAATAAAATCAAATAAATAAAACATAAGTAGTCCTGTTATAGCACTATGAATTAAACGAGCTATAAAGAAAGGATAGTATTTAATTTTAGTATCTGATAGGATACTTTTTATTTGCATATGTACACTTATTCCTCCAAATGATAAAATCATACCAATTAAAGTACATTTATTTTTTAGTGGAATATTTAATAAACTAATATTATAGATTCCACTACTCATTTCTAAAATACCACTAATTATAGCTTTAAAATAGTCATTTAAAGGCAGTATTTCACTTGTTAAGTTAGTTATAATCTGGAATATAATTATGGTTCCTAATATTAAAAAAAGAGTATTAAAACTATTAATTATAGCTTTACTTAATATATAGGAAAAATTATTAGTTGTATTTTTTTTTACAATTTTATCACTAATAGGTGTTTTTATAAAATTTCTACTTAGTATACCAATTATAAAGTTAGATAAATAATGAATTAATAAAATTATAAATCCAGCTTTTTTATCATGCAAGAATGTAATTGAAATAGCTCCCATTATAAATAATGGATTTGAAAAATGAGTATACATAAGTATTTTAGATGCTTCCATTTCATTTATTTCACCTTTTAAATATAAATCTTTTGTATATTTTGAATTACTTGGAAAGCCAGAAATCATACTCATAAATAAGATAAAAGAACAATTTGGATTAATTTTAAATATTTTTAGCATTAATGATTTAAAAATATTAGATAAATAATCAATAAATCCATAATTAATTAATAATTCAGAAATAATAAAGAATGGAAATAAAGATGGAAAAATGCTTGCTTTAAATAGGTTAACAGAATATATAACTGTATTTATTATAATACTAGAATTTTTTAAAATTAAAAACATTATTATAACTAATAGATACATAATTAATTTTTTCATAAATTCACCTTATTAATTATATGTAATTATGTTATAATTATCTTATCAAACATATAATAACATAAGGAGAAAAGGTATGAAAAAAATATTTGATTTAATAAAAAGAAATATATTTTTTATTATTACATTAATTGTTATATTTTTATTGTTTAATATAAAACTTCCTTATTATATAGAAACATCTGGTGGGCTTATAAATATAAATGATAGATATATAATTGATAAAAGTTATAATTCTAAAGGAAGTATAAATATGACTTATGTATCTGAGTATAAAGGAACAATTCCAACCCTTTTAATAGCTAAATTAAATAAAAATATGGATATTATAAAAAAAGAAGAAGTTGTATATGAAAATGAGACAGAAGAAGAAGTAAATTTTAGAGGAAAAATGATGCTGAAGGAAGCAAGTGATAATGCTATAATAATTAGTTATTTAAAAGCAGATAAACTAGTAAAAATTAAAAGTTCAGATATGTATATAACTTATATATATAATGATTCTGATACCGATTTAAAGATAAAAGACAAAATTATAAGTATTGATAATATCATAGTTAATTCAAAAGAAGAAATAAAAGAATTGATAAAAAATAAAAATAAAATAAAAATAAAGGTAATAAATGATAATAAAGAGTATGAAAGATATGCTACTATAAAAGATGGTAAAATAGGAGTGATAGTAACATATGATAGAGATATTGAAACATATCCTAAAATTAAAGTTGTAGATAAAAAAAATGAATATGGTTCATCTGGTGGATTAATGACAACTTTATTGATATATAATAAATTAACAAAATTTGATATAACTAAAGGTTTAAAAATAGCTGGAACTGGTACTATAGAAATTGATGGAACAGTAGGGGAAATTGATGGAATAAAATATAAATTGAGAGGTGCTGTTAAAGAAAAAGCAGATGTATTTTTAGTTCCAAGTGGTAATTATAAAGAAGCATTAAAATATAAAAAACAAAATAAATATAATATTAAAATAGTAGAAGTTAAAACTTTTGATGATGCAGTAAATTATTTAAAAAATATGTAAAAAAATAAGTGATTAATCACTTATTTTGCTTCTATATAGTATTCTTTTGGATAATTATGTTCATTATCTTTTTTATTTTCGAGCGTTTTTGTATCAAGAAGATAATAATCATATTGTAATATTTCTTTACCAGTATTAGTTACTGGATCATCCCATGTTAAATCTAAATGTTTCCAACTATTATTGATATATACGTAATTCCATATATGATTATCACTAGCAATTTTATAACTCTTAATACCCATTTTTTCTAAAAATAATTCCATTGCATCTGTATATCCACCACATAATCCTATTTTTTCAATTAAAGGCCCATATGCAATATTTGATTTATGAATTCTATTTTCAGATTTTGTTTCTTTCCATGTTTTATCATATGTTGAATTATTTATAATAAAGTCGTGTGCTGCTTTTATTTTTTCACTATCTGTCATTTTATCATTTATTATCTTACTATAATTAGTATTAATATAATTGTTTAACGTATATATATCATCACTACTATATAGTTTTGTAATATTGACATTAATTCTACCAAGTGAATTCATATTGACATTAATTGAACTATAACTATTATATGGATGAACATAGTTATTTATTGTAGATAGTATTTGATTGTTTTCTTGTGTTAATTCTTTTATATCTTTTTCACAATTTGTATATTCATCACCACAATAGAATGTAAAAGAATCATATCCATTATTTAAGATAGTATAAAATACATTATATAATTCTTGTTTATTATTTGGATAAAAATTACTTGTTTCTTGTACAAATGAAAAATCATAATTTCTTCTATATTCATTAGAATCTGGAAGGTCTATTTCTTTTTTATAAATATAATTATCAATAATGTATTTTGTAATATCAGTTCTATAATAATAAACTATTCCTAAAAGCATAAGACAAAATAAAAAGCTAATTACTTTTTTCATATTATCACCTAGAATAATTATAACAAAAATAAAAAAAAATAAAAATGCTTTATAGCATTTTATTTCATTTCGTTTACTTTTTTAGTTAATCTTGATTTATTACGAGCTACATAGTTACTTGTAACAACTTTAGCAGATCCTGCTTTATCAAGTCTTACTATAGCTGTTTTTAAAGCTTCAGTTGCTGAAGTTTTATCTTTAGATAAAATTGCTTTTTCTACATTTTTAATAGCTGTTTTCATACTAGCTTTGTAGTTATTATTAATTATTCTTTTCTTTTCAATAGTTTTTACTGCTTTTTTAGCATTTTTCATATTTGGCATAATTTCACCTCCAAGTCATCAACATATACATTTTATCAAAAAAATAATAAAAATGCAAATAAAATGTATTAATTTGGTAAAAATATTAAAGGTGATAATATGAATCATGAAATTGATTTAAATAAATATGAATTTAGAACTGATTTAATTGATGAAGTAATAGAAAATAATAACATAAATAATATTGACTCTAAAGTAAAACAAGAAGATGATATAGTAGTTACTACAGTAAATTTAAATGAAAATGATAGTAAATTATTAAATAAAAAGAAAGGTATGTATGTAACGATAAAATTTGATGATATAACAGATTATAATAATAAAGAAAAAGTAAAGAAAGTTTTGAAAGATGAATTAGATAAATTCCTAAAAAAACTAGATATAAAAAAAGATGATTCTTGTTTAATTATTGGTCTTGGAAATGAAAAGTCAACTCCTGATTCATTAGGACCAATATCTATAAAAAATATAATTGTAACTAATCATTTATATGAAATAGATGAATTAGAAGAGGGATTTAGACCAGTGGCTGCTATTTCCCCTAATGTGACTGGAGTTACAGGAATTGAAACAAGTGAACTTATAAAAAGTATTGTAAATCTTATAAAACCTAATTTTTTAATATGTATAGATTCACTTGCTAGTGGTTCTATTGATAGATTAAATAAAACAATACAAATAACAGATACTGGAATACATCCTGGAAGTGGGGTAGGAAACAAAAGAAAAGAAATAAGTTATGATACTATAAAAGTTCCCGTAATAGCAATTGGAGTGCCAACTGTTGTAGATGCTACTATAATAGTTAGTGATACTATAAAATATATGCAAAAACATTATGTATTTAATAAAAAATTTCAAAATAACCCTATGAGTAAATTAACACTTAGCAGCAGTGTTAATTATTTAAAAAAAGATTTAGAAGTAACTGATAATGATAAAAAAGAGTTATTAGGATTACTTGGTAATTTTAATGATTTAGAAATAAAAGAATTAGTTTTTGAAGTATTAAATCCTATTGGATACAATTTAATGGTAACGCCTAAAGAAATAGATTTTGTAATAGAAAAATTAGCTGATATAATTGGTGGAAGTATTAATAGATCTTTACATGACAAAGTTGACAATATATAAAAAAATATATGTATTATAACATATATGCAAATATAGAAGCTAATATAGAAATTGTAATAGCTAATAACATAGCTATTGCTAATATTTTTTGACTATTACTTGTTTTTTTCTTCTTACTCATTATATCACCTCATACATAAATAAATTATAATATATTTTTGATAAAAATGGAATATTTTATTTTTAATTAAATATAATTTATTGAGGTGAAACCATGAATATAATAGAAAAAGTAAGAAAAAAATTAAAAATTAATAAAAATGGATTATTATTTTTACTAGGAATTACGCTATTTGGTTTTATTTCAGGGGTTATATTTATTACTGTAATATCAAAAAGTGACCAAGCTCTTGTAAAAAACTATATAACATCATATTTAAATAATATTGATAAAATTAGTTATTTTGATTCATTTAAAAATATATTTTTAGAAAATTTATCATTCATCATAATTGTATGGCTACTTGGAATGTCTGTAATTGGTATACCAATTAATATATTTTATTATTTTATAAAGTCTTTTATTATGGGTTTTTCAATTTCATCATTTATTTTAACTTATAAAATAAAGGGATGTTTATATGCGTTTATATATATTGTTCCCCATAATTTAATTAATTTAATTATATACACTATATTAATATATTTTACAATTAATTTTTCTTTAACACTTATATATGCTATTTTTAAGAAAAAAAATCTTAATTTTAAAACTATGATGAATAAATATATAAATATATTATTTATTTCATTAGCAGTAATTTTAATAACAACAATTTATGAAACTTTTATAGTTCCAAATTTAATAAAGTTATTTTAATAATAACTTTTTTTGTTAAAATATGATAAAATATATGTAGAAGTTGGTGATATAGTGAAAAAAGTTGTAGTAGGTATAAGTGGGGGAGTGGATAGTAGTGTATCAGCTCTTTTACTAAAAAAGCAAGGTTATGATGTAATAGGGCTTTTCATGAGAAATTGGGACGCTAATTTAAATAATGATACATTAGGTAACCCTACATTAGGTGAAAATATTTGTCCTCAAGAACAAGATTACAATGATGCACTTATGATTTGTGAAAAAATAGGAATACCGCTTAAAAGAGTTGATTTTGTAAAAGAATATTGGGATTATGTTTTTACGTATTTTTTAGATGAATTAAAAAAAGGGAGAACTCCTAATCCTGATATAATGTGTAACAAGTATATTAAATTTGATATGTTTTTAAATAAAGCAAAAGAATTAGGTGCTGATTATATAGCAACTGGGCATTTTGCTAGATTAGAAAATGGAAAATTATTAAGAGGCATAGACAATAATAAAGATCAAACATATTTTTTATCTCAAGTAACGGAAAAACAATTAGAAAATGTGATATTTCCGGTAGGTAATCTTACTAAAAGTGAAATAAGAGATATTGCAAAGGAAAATGGGCTTATTACTTATAATAAAAAAGATTCTACTGGTATATGTTTTATAGGTGAAAGAAATTTTTCTAAATTTTTAGAGAATTATTTACCAAATATTCCAGGAGATATTATAGATATAGAAACAAATGAAAAAATAGGTGAGCATATTGGCCTTATGTATTATACAATAGGACAAAGAAAAGGATTAAATATTGGTGGAAATTCATCTAGAATGTTTGTCGTTGGAAAAAATTTAAAAGAAAATATTTTATATGTAGCATTTGGCGACGAAAATGAATATTTATATTCAGATTCATGTATAATCGATAATGTTAATTTTATTAGTGATGAAAGACCTGAAAAGTGTAGTGCTAAATTCAGATATAGACAAAAAGATAATGATGTAATATTAGAATATTTAGATAATAATGAAATACTTGTTAAATATCCAAATAAAGTTAAATCTGTAACGCCAGGACAAGCATGCGTCCTTTATCTAGGTGAAGAATGTTTAGGTGGGGGAATAATAAAAGAGGTAAGAAAAAACAATGAAAAAGTATGGTATTTATAATACTATACTTTTACTTTACACTTGACATTTGACATACAAATGGTAAAATTATTATAGGAGGTCTTAGTAATGGAAAGATTAAATGAAATACTTCATGAACTTGGAATTTCAAAAGTTAAATTAGCTAAATTTTTAGGTGTATCTAGACAAATGATATATAATTATTTAGAACTTGATGATTTAAATAAATGGCCTAAAGACAAAAAAGTTTTATTATTAAATTTATTAGGAATAAAATCTGCTGAAGAATTAGAAAATATAAAAGTTGATACTGATTATATAGTAGAAGTTGAATCTAGAATTGAAACTTTATTTGAAAATAATAATAAAAGTAATATTAATGTTGATGAGATATATAATGGATTAAATGAAAAAAATAAAGATTTATTATCTAATATCATTAATTTAATAAAAGAAAATATAGAAGATGATGATTCTGAGAAAACATATAATGAACTATTATATTTATATCATTTTTTACAAGCAATGAATAGTACTAAAGAACTTAAATATATTTTAGCATATGTATCTAAATCAGCAGGTTTTACAAAACCATTAGAATTTGTATTTAATGAAGAAGAACAATTTGTTTTTGAAAGTATTATGTTTTCTGCAATGACATTATATGATGGTGGTAGTGTTTCTAGTAATAAGATTGCAGAGGCCCATAAAAGATTTGTAAATAAGATAGAACAACGTATGGAAGAAAAAATTGGTAGAACATTAGAACTTAATTCAATTAAAGTACAAGCATTGAAAGAATTAGGATATACTGAAATAACAGATAGTAATGCTGCAGAAGTGTTTGAAAAAATAGCTGAGATAGAATCAAGAAAATTATCTTAAAAGGAGAAAAGATGAATAATAAAGTATCTACACCAATTGGTATGATAGTTATAGTGATATTTGCATTTATAACTTTATTAGTTATGTTCAGTAAGATAAAGCAATATATGATATATTAAGTATATTGTTTTAATTAGTTCCTATAATATATATTATGTTAACTTTTTAAAATTTGAAATAAAAAAACGTATATGATTTATACGCTTTTATTTTGCAATATTACTTATATCTGATGATGATGAATAACTATTGTAGTTTCCTACATATTCAGCATTTTTTACAAGTTCTAATGGTATACTTACATCATTGTAATTTGTTGTGTATGATTTATTAGTTACATATCCTTGATATATATATCCAGTTTTAGATGCTTCTATAATAAACCAAGTTCCTTTATAACCATTAATTGTACTATCACCCACAACAACTTCTGTATTATTTATTGTTTTTAATTGTAAATTTGATATATTAACACCACTTTTTTGATATTGAGCTTCTAATTCAGCTAAATTTGCTTTTATATTACTAAATGTTGCAGATGATATTGTTATACCTGTAAAATAACCTGAACTAGTAATAATTAAAGAATTTGTATTTGATTGATATGTATATCCAGCTTTTTTATAAAATTTAAATCCTTTATATGTTACACTGTCAGTTGAATCTGTTGTATTTGTTGTATTGTTTGTTGTATTGTTTGTTGTATTATCATTTGTGTTGTCAATTTTTTCTTCATAATCATTAGTATTACTATGTTTATTTGATTTGTCATCATCTTTATTAACATTTAGGACTAGCAAAACACCTATTACAACAACAAGTAAAACAACTATTCCAGCTAATATTATATATGCTATTAGATTATAGTTCTTATTTGTTTTATTATTATTGGCGTTATTTATATTACTATTTATTGTTGGATTTTGAATATTTTGTTGATTATAATTATTTAAATTATTATTATTTATATTGTCTTGATTATTAGTGATAGGGGATTCATTAACTACTACCCTACTCTCTTCTAAATTGTCTGTTTTTATTAGTCCTGTTGGTTCACCACAGTTTCTACAAAATTTTTCTCCTGGATTTATATTTGTACCACATTTTTTACAATTATTCATTATATATCACACTCCTAATTCATTTTTATTAATTTTGAATAATATGTTTTGTTATTTGTATCTTTTATCATAAACACTGTATAATAATCATAATCATTTTCAAAGTTTTGTATTTCAAAATCTATATCTTTTACATCTATTTCTACGCCTTCATATATACCATTGCTGTTCCAATCTGTTTTATAATTACCATTACTATCTAATATTTTATATTTAAAACTTCCAAATGCTATGTTCTTATATTCGCTTAAATTTACACTTGCTATATTTGGTTTTAAATTATTTTTATTATTTAAAATAACGTTATTAATTGAAATTTTATTATTTTTTTTATTTAATATTAAATTCATTTGAGCATTATCCATTTTATAATTTTTAATGTCTTTAAAGTTTTGCAAAATTACATTTGTATTATATTTTATATATTGATCTGTAACTTCAGATTCTATTAGTGTTAAAATATATCCTTTAAAACTCTTATCTGTTTTATCTACTACTTTTAATTGTCTATCTTTTATATTAGCACTTAATATATTGCCATTTAAAGTTGTCTGCTGTCCTATGTATACTGGCTGGTAATACCCATCTTTATTATCTTTAAATACAATATATTTTGCATTTGCAAATCCTTCTTTTTGCTCGTCTGTTAATTCTAACTTAAAATCAGCTTCATTTTTATTAGATGATATATTTAATTTATTACTACTAAATGAATAAGAATAGTTATTATTATTTTGAATTGAATAAAATTCTTTTATAAAATTATAATAATCATCTAGATTTTTAAAGTTACTATATATATTTAAAAATAATTTTTTTACATTTTTATCTGCATTATATGGAAAATATATACTTATTCCTCTTGAATTATTATTCGTAGCCCAGTTATATTCTACAGCACTTTCTATGTTGCTAAGTACCTTTTTTGCGGATTTTTCATCGTATTTTTTAAGTTTATTTATTAAATTGTATAAATCTACCATATCATATTCAGCACTATCACTTTGTGTATATGCATATTGGTATAAATTACTTCTTATACGTGATATTTCATTGTAATTATTTTTTAAATCTATATTTTTTATAAATTCATTTAATGATTGAGTTAAATTTTTAATTTTATTTAAGTTTACTATTGAATATGTAGAATAGATATTACTATCTTGTGAGTATGTACTTTTTAATGTTTTTATATGTTCTTTATATGATTCTATAAATTTATATCCTATATCATAGCCTGTATCATTTGTATTTATTTTATTGATAAAATTAAGCACATTTGTAAATGGAGTACCATAAGTTATTTCTTCTGATGCGACTAAATATTTAGAATAATCTTCTAATGTATTAGCAACTTCTAATGTTCCATTTAAGCACGTTCTAAAAATGATGGTTTCTAATTTCTTATTATTAAATCTTGATTTTTTTAATCCATTTTTCATTTCATCTAATGATAAAACATCATTGCTTATTTCATCCATTTGACTACCATAAATTGCTCCACCATGATTCCAAAAAATTAAATCATATTTATCTGTTTTATAATTATCATATACATAATTTAGGTAATCTTTAAATACTGTTTCATCACCCATGTTTTTTAGATTTTGAGTTTTTACTTTTTCAAACCCATTTTCTTTTAGTTCAAATATTGAAGTTTCATTTTCATTTATAAATGAATTATCCCATTTTTCTGTACCACCAGCTATTAATATTACATTAATATTTTTATTATCCATTTTATTATAACTAATACCTTTTAAATCGGTAGTAGCAAGTCCTGATTTACTTTCTAAATCAGCTCCTACCATATAAATCATAATTGTTCTTGTTATTTTTTTTTCTTTAAAAACTAAATTATAGGTTAAAATAATAGATAAAAATATTAATATAAAAATAATAAAAATAAGTAGTATCTTTTTATTATTTCCATTTTTATTCATTAATATACTCTCCCATTCTTAATAATTATAACATATAATTACTAAAAAAAATACATTATTTTCCAATTATATTTTAATAATTTAGTTTCATAATAAATAATGGGTGATATAAATGAAAAAGAATAAAAAACAATCAAATATTACTAATAAAAGTAATAATAATATAACTGATTGTAATTCAAAAAATGTTTCTAATAAATCTAATAATAAAGTAACAGATAAAGAAAACATTGGTTTTAAAAATGAATCTAAATCTTTTAAATTAGATGACAATGATGATCATTCTTTTGAATTAAGATAATAACCCAAGTAAAAAGAGATATAAATCTCTTTTTATTGTACCCTATTTTAATTAAAATATAAATTTACTTAATATAACAAATATAGTTCCAAATAAAAATGAGATTTTTACTATATTTTTTTTATTATAACTTAATGATGTTTTTAAAAGTTCAAATATTGATATATGCATCATTATGCCAGCTATTAAAGAAAATAATATTCCCATAGTAAAATCATTTATAAATGGTTTTAAAAATAGGTATGTTATTAGTGCTCCGAATACTTCTGATAGTCCTGATATAAATGTATACAAAATTGCTTTTGTTTTGCTGTTTGTTGAATAATATATAGGTACAGCTATACTTATACCTTCTGGTATATTATGAAGTGCTATAGCTATTGTAAGTGATATTCCAAGGTTTATATTTGTGTTACTTGCCATAAAGGTTGCCATACCTTCTGGTATATTATGTATTATAATAGCAAGCATTGATATTAATCCTACTTTATATAAATTATCCTCTTTTTCAGGTATATATTTTTTTATATAAAATGACAGTATTATTCCAATGTTAATATTAATTAAAATAATCATTATAAGTGGAAATGTTTTAAAGGTATTTTTAAACATGTTATAGGATTCTGGAATAAGATCAGTTATTGAAATAAAAAACATTACAGATGATGCAAATGCTAAAGAAGATATTATTATTTTTTCTTTATTATTATTTTTTATAAATATTACTATGCTTCCTATTAATGTAGAAAGACCTGCTATTATAGTAAGTAAAAAAGAAATGAAAGTAGAATTCATAAAATCACCTATTTAACTATATGAAAAAAAATAAAAGAATAAACTTTTATTTTTTAATATTTACTATCTATTCCTAAATATTCTTCTAATGTTATCCAATTACCATTATTATATAGTTTACTTGATATATCTGTTCCTACATATCTTATATGCCATGGTTCATAGATATAACCTGTAATTGATTCTTTTCCTTTAGGATATCTTATGATAAAACCATATTTATAGCAATTATCATTTAACCATTTTCCTTCTTTAGTGTTTATAAATGATTGATCTAAACTATTAATATCAGCTGCAAGACCAGTTTGGTGTTCTGAATGACCTGCTCGTGCTGAATATGTATCTGCTGCTGCTTTACCATCTCTTTTTACATAATTATTATATAAAGACACTTGGGTATTATATGATCTAAAACCACTTCTAATATATAAATTAATATTATTATTTTTAGCGTCATTTTTCATTTTATTAAAATTACTTGTAAAAGTATTTAAAAGAGCTCCTGGATTATAGTTACTTGGAAGATTATAAGTTTTGTTTGCTATTAATATTCCATTTATATAATATATTCCATTTTTTTGTTCTATTTTATATCCTTCTTTTGTTTTTCCTATCTCTCTTGTAATATTGGAATTTGTATTATTTTTTATTTTTTCTTTAACTATAAGTTTAAATTCTTTAATAGTTTTATTTTTACTCTTATCAGTTGCTATATATTTTAAATTATACTCACCTTTTTTTGAAATATTATAAGTTCCATCTATTTGTATATCTATTTGTTCATGACTATTATCTGTTACTTTAATATCTTTCATTAAGTCTATTTTTTCACCTTCATATATAGTTATATCTTT
This sequence comes from uncultured Bacilli bacterium, assembly GCA_934130005.1. Lineage (GTDB taxonomy): Bacteria > Bacillota_I > Bacilli_A > RF39 > UBA660 > OMSK01. The sequence goes on along the minus strand of CAKOXD010000001.1, from coordinate 43,431 downwards.
TAGATTTTCTATTGTAGGAGATATATTATCTAGTACATTTAATTTAACGTTATATATTTTATTATTAAAACTAAATGATCCATTGTATATTCCTGAATAATATATTTTATTTTGTTCTATATTTATATCTTTAAAATTTATATTTATGTTTTTAACTTTATCTAAGTCTTTTTTATCTACATAATCATTTATACTAGGTAGTTTATCACCAACATTAATAGTTATTTCTTCTTTATATATTAATTTATTATTTTTATTATATATAAATAATAAAGATATTAATATAATTAAAATTATAAATATTAAAATTAAAATTGTTTTTATTTTTTTCATATATGTATACACCTACTATCATAGTAATTATACAATATTTAGAAAAAAAATCAATATTATTTTAAGCTAGATTTAATCATCCAAAGATTTTTTGTAAAGAACATTAAATTATTGTTTAAAATGTTTGTTATATAATCATTTTTATCTTTAAAATAGTTTATTAAATCTTTTGTATATTCTGTTAAAAAAGACATATCATTATCTAATATTTCTAGTATTTGATTGCTATTATAATCTTGACTAATCATTGATTTTATACTTGATATTTCTTCTATTTTTTTTAATGATGTTATTGGATATCCTCCTATTATTTTAATTGATTCAGCTATATCATCGTACATTATAGCAATATTATTATAATATTCTTCTAATTTTTTATGCAATCCCATAAAGCTTTCTCCTACAACATTGAAATGTAAATTATATAAATTATTATTGAAAACTTTCAAATTACACATATATTCATTTAATATATCTATTTCTTTCATAAAATCACCTATTTTATAATATGAAATAGATAGTTATATGTAACAAAAAAGACTATAATTAGTCTTTTATTTTAATTTATCTAAAATACTATTTTCATGTTCTATTTTAAAATTATCTAGTATTGTATTTCCTATTACATTAAAGCATTTTATTGTATCTAATTTTTTAGGTTCTTTAAATTGCTTTGAATAAATTATAAGTGGTGTATATTCTCTTGTATGATCTGTTCCTATGTATGTTGGATCATTTCCATGATCAGCTGTTATCATAAGTAAGTCATCATCTTTTAAATTATTTATTATTTCATCTAGGTAGTTATCAAATTCTTTTAATGCATTCCCATATCCTATTTTATTTCTTCTATGACCATATTTTGAGTCAAAATCATTTAAGTTAGCAAAACAAAGTCCTGTAAAATCTTGTTTTTCTGTTTCTATTATTTTTAGTATTCCATCTAAATTATCTTTTGTTTTAGTACTTTTTGTAATACCACAGTTATTAAATACATCTGCGATTTTTCCAAGTGCGATTACATCATAATTATTTTTTTTAAGTTTGTCTAATACTGTTTCATGTGCTGGATTTAATGCATAATCATGTCTATTAGGTGTTCTTGTAAAGTTACCATTACTTCCTATATAAGGACGTGCTATAATTCTACCAACTTTATATTCTTCTTTTTTAGTAAATTCTCTTATTTCACTACAAATTCTATATAATTCATCAAGTGGAATTACATCTTCATGTGCAGCTATTTGTAAAACAGAATCTGCAGATGTATAAACAATTAATTCTCCTGTTTTCATTTGTCTGTCACCAAGTTCTTTTATTATTTCAGTCCCACTTGCTACACAGTTTCCTATTACTTTTCTACCACTTATTTCTTCTATTTTTTTTATTATTTCATCAGGAAACCCATTCATAAATGTTTTAAATGGTTTAGTAGTTATAACATCCATCATTTCTAAGTGTCCTGTTAATGTGTCTTTTCCATTACTTACTTCATCTAGTTTTAAATGATATGCAATTGCTTCTTCATTTTTATCTAATGTTAAATTAAACATTCCCATTTTTCTAAAATTTGGATATGTATAATCTATTCCATCTATAGCATGCATAAATGTGTTTACACCTATATCATTATATAGTTTTGAATCTTCTTTTTCTCCTATTCCTACTGAATCTAATACTATTAAAAATACTCTTTTAAACATTATATCATCTCCTATTTTTTTTATTATCTAATGCATCGTATAATTCGTAGTTGAATCTTATTTTAGTAAATTCTCTTAGATATTCATCTTTTGCTCTTTTATCATATGACAAACATGCTGTTTTTAATGAAAAATCACTTCTAAGTGCTATATACCAGTCTTCATTACATACAACATAAATATAGTCATCTATATTTATGTTTTTATATTCTTCTTTATTTATCTTAGAATTATTGTATTCAATTTCATTAATTCTTTCTTCTATAATCAATTTATCTTCTATTTGTTCTTTAGAATAAACATAATTTTTTTGCCTTGGTATTAAATATTCTATTTGAGGTTTATATTCTTTTATATTTGTTTTATTACCTGCTATTATATAACTTACCATATCATTTTTAGTTAAATCACAATAGAAATTTTCATCTATCATAGGTACTTTGGTAATTTCTATTTTTTCATATACATCTTCTTCTTTTATATAATCATGCAAATCTGTTACTGTACAAAAATCTATTTTTTCTGAGTTATTACTTTTTTTTATAATTTCTGAATAACATTTTTTTAGTGCTTCTATTACTTTTGGCAATGTTTCTTTATCAATTTTATCAGGATCTATTCCATTTCCATATACAACATTTCCATTTCTTATTATAGGACACATATAAAAGTTATTATCTTCATCCCATATTCCTATTACATCGGAATATTTACTTGTTAAAGCATATTTATAAAAGTCTTCTCCTGGGGCTCCTGGTTTAAAACAACTACCAACATCAATTCCGCAAGTTAATAATTCTAAATCATTTTTATCTAATACTTTATATCTAAAATTATTTTTTGTTATTCCTTTTACTTTAGGAATTGTAGATGAAACTTTTTTTCTACTCTCTTTAAATATTTTTTTAAATTCTTTTAATGCTTCGTTTTCATTTGTTGTTAGATGTGTTTTTGATATAAGAGTTTTCGATAATGCACTTAGTGGTATTTCTTTTTCATCTACTTCAAGATTAAATTTCAATATTTTATGTACATCTAATATATTTAAAAGCTCTTTTTCACTAAATGTTTTTCTATTATTACCACATAAGTTTAATATATTATCTATCTTATCAAATTCATTGATTATATTAATAAGTTCAATATTATAATCTAATACTTGTTTATTAAAAAACATTCTAAGTAAACAATCATTATCTTTTTTTTCATTGTCTAATAATAAATCTTTAATTTTTGGATTCATTATGACATTTTTATTTTGGTCGAAAATTGTTAAAAAACAATCATAATCTGAAAATATATTGAATAATTCATCAAGTGTTAATGGTTTCCTATTTGAACTATTATTTTGATAATAATTTGCTGTATAAAATGATTTTACATTTTTTTCTCTTTCATTTATTTCATTTTTTATTGTTTCATTTAAATAGTTAAGCATTTTATCATCATTTTTATATAATGTATAATCTTCTTTAAGTTGTAAAAATAATGAATTTACATATACAGTATCACCATTTCTACTTATTTTTTTTATAAATCCTTTTTCATTATTCTGTAAAGCTTTTTTTAGTTTTTCAACGGTTTCATAGCTATAGAATTCATCTTGATGGTTTATTCTATAATTACGTCTTTCATATAAAAAGTTAAAATTAGCAGCTTTTTCTAAACTTCTACTTGTAGAATATGTAAAGTTATTATTTAATATTTTTAATGCATTATCTATACCAAATAAACAATAAAGTTTAATTGCTGTTACAAATATTTTATCATTATCTTCTCCAATTAACTTTAATTTTTCTATTATTTTTATAACGTGCTTATTATTTAACATCTCAAGTAATTCTAATGATATATTATATTTATTTTGATTTTCATCATTAAATAAATTTTCACTTACAACAATATTAAATTTGTTATATATATATAGTACTATTTCTGACTTGATTCTATATAATTCAAATATATTTCTATTTTTAAGTAAAAAATTATATGTTATTTGATTTATTAATTCATTATTTTTTATGTTATATTCATTCATTATTTTTTGTTTTAAACTATTTATATAATAACTATCTTTTTCACCATTTTTATAATCATTATACAAATTATTTATATTAACTATTAATGAATTTTTGGATGTTACATCATTATCATATATATAATTATTTAAGTTATTTATAAATTTTTCATATACATCTTTATTCATAGATTTTATTAAATTATAAAGTTCTACATCGTTTAGTCTTAAAAATGGTTCTATGTTTTTTATAACTTCATATTGTGTTTCAATATCAATTACATTAAATTTTATTTTTTGAGTTTGTATTGATTTCAAAAGTTTTAATAGTAAGTTATTATCCAATATAAATATATTTTTTAAATCTTTATTTAGAAAATTAAACGTACTATTGATTATTTGATTTGAAGTATTTAAAAATTTTTCAGATAAAATCAATTTTTTTAGTTCTTCTTCATTCATTGATTGTATTTTTTTTATATAATCTACTAGTTTCAAATTAAACAATTCTTCCATTTTATTCCTCCTTTAACTATGTGGGTGTTTTTTATAATTTTCTTTTATAAATTTATTTGATACATTTGTATATATTTGTGTTGTTGAAAGACTTGAGTGTCCAAGTAACTCTTGTATACTTCTTAAATCTGCTCCATTTTCTAACATATGAGTAGCAAAACTATGTCTTAATGTATGTGGTGAGAATTCTGTTTTTATATTTTTCTCTTTTGCTATTTTTTTTACAATTCTAAAAAATGCTTGTCTTGTCATTAATGTACCGTGTGTTGATAAGAATAAATAATCTGTATTTTTTTTGATAAATTCTTTTCTATAGTTTTCTATATAGATTGTTAAATATTTTAAAGCATAATCTCCTACTGGTATTATTCTTTCTTTATTTCCTTTACCCATTATTTTTAAAGTACAGTTATTAATATTTAAATCATGAATTTTAATATTAATTAGTTCACTTATTCTGATTCCTGTTGAATACATAAGTTCTAACATTGCTTTATTTCTATAATCATATTTATTGTTTAATGGTATATTTAATAGGTTATCTACTTCTTCAACAGATAATACTCTAGGAAGTGTTTTTTTTATCTTTGGAAGTATTAAATTATCTGCTTTACTTTCTTTTATTACTTCTTCTATTACTAAATATTTATAAAATCCTCTAAATACTGTAATAAAATGGGATATTGTTTTTTCATTTCTTGTTTTTTTAGCATCTTCTATAAACTTTAGTAAATGTTTTTTTTCTAATTTAGTTATATCCTTATTTTTATAAAAATTATATAATTCGCATAAATCATTTTTATATGATTTAATTGTGTTATCACTATATTTTTTATCTATAAGTAAATATTTTATATATTCTTCTATATATTCCATATTATCTACCCTTTTAATTATATCAAATATTTAAAGTTTTTGCTTCTTTTTTTATGTTTTTTTTATTAATTATGTTAAAATATGTATAGGTGATGTTATGAAACCTTTAGCAATTAAATTAAGACCTGAAAAATTAGATGATGTTATTGGACAAAGTCATTTAATTGGTGAAAATAAAGTGATTAGAAATCTGGTTAATAATAAAAAAATATTTTCTATGATTTTATATGGAAATCCTGGTATTGGTAAAACTACATTAGCTCTTGCTATTGTAAATGAATTAAATTTAAGATATAGGATGCTTAATGCTGTTATTAATAATAAAAAAGATTTTGATATCGTAATTGAAGAAGCTAAAATGTATAATGGTTTAGTTGTTTTAATGGATGAAATTCATAGATTAAATAAAGATAAACAAGATTTATTACTTCCTTATTTAGAAAGTGGTTTAATAACTTTAATTGGTATGACTACCTCTAATCCATATCACAAAATTAATCCTGCTATTAGAAGTAGATGTCAAATTTTTGAACTTAAATCTTTAAGCAATGATGAAGTTATTAAAGCTATTAATAAGGTTATTAAAGGAAATTATTTAGAAAATCTTAAAATTGATGAGAATGTTATAGAATATATTGCTAAATTATCAAATGGTGATGTTAGATATGCATATAATTTAATTGAAGTTGCTTATTATTCTACTAACGATTTTCATATTACTTTAGATGTTATAAAAAATATTAATAATAGGCCTGTATCTTTTTATGACAATGATGAGAGTGGACATTATGATAATATTAGTGCTTTTCAAAAATCTATTAGAGGTAGTGATGTTAATGCATCACTTCACTATTTAGCTAGACTTATAGATGCTGGTGATTTGGATATCATATATAGAAGAATGACTGTTATTGCATATGAAGATATTGGACTTGCTAATCCATCTATTGGACCTAAAGTTGATGCATGTATTAACGCCTGTGAAAGATTGGGACTTCCAGAAGCAAGAATTCCTTTAGGTGATATGATAATAGAGATGGCTTTATCTCCTAAATCAAATAGTGGTCACGTTGCTTTAGATAATGCTTTAAATGATATTTATAAAGGTAATATTGGTAATATACCTGATCATATTAAAACAAATTCTCCAGATTATAAATACCCTCATGATTATCCAAATAGCATTGTAAAACAACAGTATTTGCCAAATAACTTAAAAGGTAAAAAATATTATATACCTAAAGAAACAAGCAAATATGAAAGAAGTTTAAAAAGTATATATGAAAGAATAGATGAAATATTATAAAAAGAGTTACATAAGTAGCTCTTTTTTGTTATTTGCAAATTGTATAATTAACATTATATTGTTCTTTATAAGTGATATATGTATTTGAAATTTCACTTTTAATAGTATCATTTTCTATAAATATTCCAGATTCAGATATTATGCTTGGATTATATGTAGAAATACTACGAAGTGTACCATCATATTCTTTAGAATAAAATATTATAACTTTACCACCAGATAAATTAAATGTTGCTATTAATTTGCTTGGTACAAATTTAAATTTATAATTAATTTGTGTATTTGATATATGCTCAAAAGATCCATTTATACAATTACTACTGTATAATTCATTTAAAGCATCTTCTACGTTTGTGTTTTTATATTTTATATTACTTGCTAAGTAAGTATTTGCAGCATATACAGTGACTGTACTTAATAATAATCCAATTAATATTCCAAATATGAAGTTTTTGTTTATTTTTTTCATTATATCACCTAATTCTCATATAAATAATTAAGTGCTTCTTCGACTGTATTTACATTCCAACTAGAATCACTTGGAGTAAATGATACGTTTGAGGAATCAATTTTATCACTTGTTTCATTACATTTACCTATGGCTTCTGCTTTTTTAGAGTCATATTCTACAGTATATCCACTTATACATAATGATGCACTAACTACTCTTTTTTTACTTATTGATATTTTACCACTATCAGGTTTTGTTCCTTTAATATTTATATTTGTTATTGTACTTATATCAATATCTTCTCCATCTTCTATTAATGGATATTTATCTTTGTTTATCATATTCATTGAATTATTATATTCAACTGCTTCTATATATCCGTATGCACTATCTACTGCTGCACTTTTTCTTGCATTATTTATCATGTTTAATATTATTGGTGTTGCGATTAATGCGATAATTGCTAATATCACTATAACTGCTAATAGTTCTATTAATGTAAAACCTCTTTTTTTCATAATATTCTCTCCTTAAAGATTATAATTCGATATATGTTACAATATTCCCAGTTTTTACTGAAAATGTAATTTTTGAATCAGTAGCTTTTACTAAATATATACGTAAAGAATTACTACCGCCAGTAAATGAATCGCTTTGCTTTAATACTTCAGCACCTGATGTAATTGTTGTTTCACTATTACTATTTATTCTAGCATATGAAATAATATAATATTTTCCTTTAGTTACAGTCATTGTTGAATTAGCAGAACTTATTCCCTTAAACTCTTTTTCATTTAGTATTTTTGCTAAATCTTCATTACTGATAGAATTATTTGAATTACTATATAATTCATTTAGAGCATCTTCTACAGTTTTATCTTTATACTTAATATCTTTAGCCATGTATGATACAGCATATACTGTTCCACTTGTACAAATAATAGCAGTTATTATAATGGTCATTATAATTTTGAAATTTTTCTTCATAATATTCTCTCCTTTAAAAAAATATAAATTTAAGATTTATATTTCACTTAGTAAATTTAAAACCCAATTGAAATCTATTTTAAATAGTACCATTATAATTGCTGAAATTGCTAAAAATGGTCCAAATGGTATTTCGTGATTTTTTAATTTTTTTATTAATATTAATGATACAGGTAATCCTATAAATGATGCGAAGCAAATAGATATACATGATGTAGGCCACCCTAAGACCATACCATATATAAACATAAGTTTTATGTCTCCACCACCCATTGATTCTTTTTTAAATATAAAATCACCTATTTTTTTTATTAAAAACATAATAGTAAACATTATTAATCCGTTTAGTAGTGATGTTAATAATCCGGTTATACCACTTTTTAAAAATATTTCTATCATCAATAATATAACTGTAGTAATTAATAATTCATCAGGAATAATCATAGTTTGATAATCGCTTATTATTACTATTAAAAGCATAGATATAAATGTTAGTACTATTAATAAATCTATTGATATTCCAAATACTAAATATGAAATAGCAAAAAGAATTCCTGTTGCAAATTCAAATATTGTATAAAACCATGATATTTTATCGCCACATTTAGTACATCTACCTTTTTGTAGTAAAAAAGATATTATTGGAATTAGTTCAAATGGTGTAAGTTTATGTCCACATTTGGTACAGTGGCTAGCTGGAAAGGCAATTGATTCTCCTCTTGGAAGTCTATAACCAACTACATTATAAAATGAACCTAAAATTGTGCCAAAAATGAAGAAAACAATTGCATAATATATTTCCATACTTCTCTCCTATCCCATTTCTTGAACTGCAGAATACATACTAAACATTGGTACAATAATTGATAATAAGATTACACCAACTCCAAATGTTAAGAAAATAGTAAGTGCTGGTTCAATAAATGTTTTAATTCTTGTAACTGAGTTTTTATGTAAATTTTGATAATATGATGATACTTTACCCATCATTTCTGCTAATTCACCAGTCATTTCTCCAGTTACAATCATTTCATAAGCTGGAACTGGAAAAGCCCAATGATCTTTAAATGCATCAGATATTTTACCACCTCTTGCTAAGTTAGTAATAGTATCTAAAATAAGCATTTTATAAATTTCATTATTTGTTATTTTATTTAATATTTCCATACAATCAGTTATTGGAACATTATGAGCTAATAATGATGAGAATGTTTTTGTAAACATTGTAACTTCATTATAAATGATAGTGTTATTTATAATTGGTATATGCATCATTATCCATTGACACATTGTTCTAAATCCTCTTATTTTTTTATAGCTAACGATAAATAATGTAACGAATGCTACGACAGCTATTATTATGAAAATATAATAATGTGTTAAGAATGAACTTAAATTTAATATCATAAGTGTAATACCAGGTAATTTTGTATCCATTGTTTCAAATATTTCAACAAATTGTGGTACTACATATACCATTATGAAAATCATAACAGCAATAGCAAATAAAAATACAATTGTAGGATATGTCATAGCTGTTACCATTTGTTTTCTGGTTTCTTCGGCTTCTGTATAATAATTTGCCATATCATCTAATACTTCTGGAAGCGAACCTGTCATTTCAGCTGTTTTAACCATGTTTATAAGTAATTTAGGAAAAGCAACGTTTTGTTTTTCCATAGCTGAACTAAAGTTTTCTCCTATAGTTAATTCATAAATTACTGATCTAAATATTTTTTGATATGCTTTTTTCTTATATTGTCTTGATATTATTCTAAGTGATTCAACTAATGGAATACCTGCTTTAATATAAGTTGACAATTGTGTTAAAAAGAATATAAGATCTTTGTTTTTAAATCTTGTTTTATTTGTATTACTATTTTTATGGAAAAATTGAATAAATTTATTAGTTTTTATACTATATACTTCATAACCTTCGCTAAGTAAATAAGAATGAACTTCTACTTTAGAATAAGCATTAAAGTAATCTTTTATTATTTTTCCATTTTTATCTTTTGCTACATATTCATATAATAATTTTTTTTCGGATTTTTTAGCGTCTTCACCTTCAAAATCTATAAGTAATGCTTGACGCTTCATATCTTTTTTATTTCTTCTATTTTTAGAAAAAGAGTTATTTGTTATTTTAGAACCAATTGATACAAATACCATACCTATTTTTTTGAATAGATTTTTTATTTGCATACTTATAGTTGGTTTTTCTATTTTAACATTTTCATTAACATATGCTTCTTCATTTATTTTTTTCTTACGTAATCTTTCTTTCTTTTCTTTTTGCTCTTCTTGTTTTTTCTTATTTTTAATTTCAAGTAATCTTTCTTTTTCTTGTTTTTCTTTTTCTTTTTGCTCTATAAAATTTTTAGCTAATTCTTCTATTTGTTGTTTTTTTAATTCTTTTTTATTAATTACATCTTTATTTTCTTCTTTTTTCTTTTTTATTTTTTTTACTTTTTCTTTTTTACTTTCTTGTTTTGTATCTTTTTCTATTTTAACCGTTTTTTTATTTTTTACTTTCTTTTTCTTAAAAGGTTTTAATATAGTTTTACCTATTAATTTAAATATATCAAATATACAAACACATATAAATAGTATTCCATATAAAGCTTTCTTTATAATTGAAAAGTTAATACTTAATAAGCATTCTAGTCCTTTAAATGAGTATTTAAAGAATGAATATATTAAATATAATATAAAGTAAAGACCTTTAATTGGATAGAAAAATAATTTTACAATTGAAAAATTAGATTTATTTTTATTTTCATTTTTCATGTAAAACACCATCCATTCTCCCTTATTATTATTACTATAATAAATTATAACATATTTTTTTTAAATGTAAAACAATTTTAGATAAAAACATATAATATTTTAGAAAGGAGTACTTTATATGAATTATTATAACCCTTATTTTGGAATGTATCCTTACATGACAAGTCAAGTTGCTAAACCTGGAATTTTTGCAAGATTATTAGGTGGTGTTAGAGGTATTAATTTTGGATCAATTTTATCTGGAACTCAAAAAACACTTGGTATTGTAAATCAAACTATTCCACTTGTTAAACAAGCAACTCCTATTGTAAAAAATGCTAAAACAATGTTTAAAGTTATGAACGAATTTAAACGTGTAGATAGCAAACCAAATAAAAAAAACAATACTGTAAATAGTAAAGTTTCTTCTTTAGAAAATGAAGTTGAAGAAGTAAAACAATCATATAATTTAAATAATGGCCCTACTTTCTTTTTATAAATTTTTTTAAATAATTTATTTCACTTTTTAGTTTTAATTTTTGTATTATATTTTTTTTAGGTAATTTATTAATTATAGTTTTGTTTTTATTAATTAAATATTCTATATATTCTAAATTATCTAACTTAGTTCCAAATAGATATTCAAATTTTTTATATTTTTTATAACTTTTTTTAAATCTGATTATAACATAGTATTTTTTTCTATCTTTCACTATTAATTCTTCATCAATATAAAAACCTAATTTTACTATTTCTTTTCTTAATAAATAGTGATCATTATTTGATTCTATAATTAAATTATCTATTTGTTTTTCATAGCCTTTAACTATTTTTAATATTGTGTTTGTACCCATTCCAGATATAATAATCGTATTATTATCTGGAATTTTTATATTTTTTAATCCATCTGTTAGATAGGTTTTGATTTTATTTTCTAATTTATATTTTTTTATATTTTGTTTTGCTATATCTAAGGCGTTTTTATTAATATCTGTTGCTATACAAGTATTTTTTTTATTTAAAGTTAAATATATATCAATTAATGCATGATCGCATCCAACATCAATAACATTAGTATCTTCTTCTACTAATGTTATTATTTTTTCTAATCTTTTAGAAATCTTCATTAATCACCCATATAATCTTTTAATTTTCTTGATCTTGATGGATGTCTTAGTTTTCTAAGGGCTTTTGCTTCTATTTGTCTGATTCTTTCACGTGTTACGCCAAACATTTGACCAACTTCTTCTAGTGTTCTACTTTTACCATCTTCTAGACCGAATCTAAGTCTTATTACCTTTTCTTCTCTTTCAGTTAGTGTTTGTAATACTTCTGATATTTCATCTTTTAATAATTCATTTGTAGCATATTCTTCTGGACTAACATTTCTTTCATCTTTTATAAAATCTCCAAGATGAGAGTCATCTTCTTCACCAATTGGTGTATCTAAACTAACTGGTTCTTGACTTATTTTATAGATATCTCTTATTTTATCTACTGATAAATTCATTTTTTTTGCTAATTCTTCTTCTGATGGTTCACGATTTAATTCTAGTGTTAATTGTCTTTGGATACGTGCTAATTTATTTATTGTTTCTACCATATGAACAGGGACTCTTATTGTTCTTGCTTGGTCTGCTATTGCTCTTGTGATAGCTTGTCTAATCCACCATGTAGCATATGTAGAAAATTTATATCCTTTTGTTACATCAAATTTATCTACTGCTTTCATAAGACCTATATTTCCTTCTTGAATTAAATCTAGAAATAACATTCCACGTCCTACATATCTTTTTGCAATACTTACTACAAGACGTAAATTTGCTTCTGCAAGTTCTGCTTTTGCCATTTCGTCTCCTTCTAAAATTCTATCTGCTAATTTAAGTTCTTCATCCATGGAAAGTAATTTTATTTGTCCTATTTCTTTTAGATACATACGTACTGGATCATTGATTGTTAAATCTTTTGTTAAAATATTATCATCTAGTATTAATTCACTTCCATCGTCTGTTTCATCGTCTTCATCATCTGATACTATTTTAATATTATTTTCATTGAATAAGTTATAAAGTTCATCTAATTCTTCGTTAGTTAATTCTAATCCTTTTAAAGAATTAGCAAGTTCTTCATAAGTTAATGTGCCCTTTTCTTTTCCTTTTTTTAATAGTTCTTCTTTTCTTTGTTCAAATGTTTTTATTTCATTTACCATATTATTCCCCTACCTCACAATTTAATTTATTTATTTCTAATATTTTTTCTGCATATTCTGCTTTTTTAGTTGGATCTAATTCCATTTTCATTAATTCTTTTAATCTTTTACTTTCGAATTTAATGTTGTATTTTTTTATTGTATTTATATAATCATTTATTTGTTCTTCATTATATTCATCTTTTAAATTAAGAAGATTTATCTCTTTTATTACATTGATAATTTCTTCGTTATCATTTAAAGAAACCATTAAATCAGATATATTTATATAATTATTATTTTTGTAAAAATAGCTTATTTCAAATGCTAATTTACGATATTTATCTGTTGGCATATATCCTATTTTATTTTGATACATTTTTATAACCTCTATGTTGTTTAACATGTAATATAAAAGATATTGTTCAGCTTTTATATACATGTTTACTTTTTCATCTATTTTTTTTACAGGTTCTTTAAATACAGGTTTAGCTTCTTTGTTTTCTATTTTACTTTTTATAAAACCAATATCTAATCCAGATTCATTACTTATTTTTTTTATTGTTATTTCTTTTAAAATATCGTCATCTATTTTATTTAATTCTTCTATTATTTCATTTACATAGTTTGACATATCTATACTATTATTTAAATCTTTATTTTCCTTTAAGTAATGCATTTTAAAGTCCATTACATTTATTGGATTATTTATTTTGTTTAAAAATTTGTCTTTTCCATATTTTAAAATATATTCATCCGGATCTAAATTATCTTCTAGTCTTACTATTTTAGGAGTAATACCCAAACTCAATAATTCATTACTACAAGAATATGTTGCTTTTTCTCCAGCTTTATCTCCATCAAAACATAATATTACGTCTTTAGCAATTCTTTTAAGTAATATTGCTTGTTCTTTTGTTACCGCTGTTCCCATGCTTACTACAACATTTTTAATGCCTACACTATATGCTCTAAATAAGTCCATAAAGCCTTCCATTATAATTATTTTGCCTTTTTTTCTTGCTTCTTCTTTTGCTCTTATAAAGTTATATAAAATTTCTCCTTTTTTAAATATTTCTGTTTCTTTTGTATTTTTATATTTTGAAGGTGCTTCACCATTATATTTTTTATATATTCTTCCACTGAATCCTACCACTTTACCACTAGAATCTTCAATAGGAAATATTATTCTATCATAAAATGAATCAAAAATATTAATTCCATTTTTTCCAATTAAACCACTTTTTATGAGTAATTTTTCATCGTATTCTTTTTTTAGTAAAAGTTTTGACAATTTATTATCATTTAAAGCTAGTCCAATTTTAAATTCTTTTATTATATCATCATTTATCTGTCTTTCTTTTAAATAGTTCTTAGCTTCAATCCCATTATTTGTATTTATGTTGTTTTGATATAATTTAGTTGCAATAGAATAAACGTCATATAGTTTATTATCTTTATTTGTTTCTTTTATTCCTTTTATATTTAATGGTATGCCAGCTTTTGAAGCACATATTTTTACTGCTTCTATAAAACTTATGTGTTCATATTCTTCTAAGAAAGTAAATACAGTTCCTGTTGCTCCACAAGAGAAGCATGTATATATTTGTTTTTCTCTTGATACACTCATACTTGGATGATTATCATCGTGAAATGGACAAACACCAAATAAGTTTTTTCCTCTACTTACAAGTGGAATATAAGATGAAATAATATCAACTATATCAACACTGTTTTTAATATTATTAATTGTATCATAGTCAAGTTTCTTTACTTCATTCATAAAAAACACTCCCTAGTAATAATATACGACAAAAAAATTAAAAATCCTTTTTATTTTACTAAAAAAGTTGTTTCATCTATAAATTTATAATTTGTTTTGTATTTTAATTGTCTAATTAATCTAAATATTGCATCATCATGTGCTTTTGCTTCTATCATAATATCAAAATCTTTATCTATAAATTTTATTTTTTCTATGAATTTTATAAATTCATCTACATCTATATATTCATTATGACTTCTTTTTTCCTTTTTATTTTTAGGACTTGAAAAATGTATTTTTGGTATGCTGTCCCAAGTATTAAATATTTTTTCTATATAATCTTCTATTTTTTCGTTTGTACGATTACATTTAAAATGATGATAATCAAGTACCATTGGTATATTAAGCGTAGTTGCAAGTTTTAATGTATTTTTTATATTATATACTTTATCATCATTTTCTAAAATTATCATTTTTTTTAATTCTTCATTTAATTTATCAAAGTTATTAATAAATCTTTTCATACTTTCTTTTTTACCATTTGCTTTGCTTCCTATATGTAATACTAGTTTTGATTTTATTTCCATAGCATTAAACATATTTTGATAAAATTCGAGTATATTAATAGTAGAATTTATAGTTGTATCATTTATGCTATTTAAAACACAAAATTGATCTGGATGCATATCTACTCTTAAATTATTTTCTTTTATTATATTTCCTATTTCTATAAATTCATTTTTATACCTATTAAATATTTCAAACGAAACATTTGGATGTGTAGCAAGAGGTATTAAATTTGAAGTCATTCTATAAAAGTGTATTTCATTTTTTATATTATATTTTAATATTTCTTTTAATGCTTCAAAATTTGATTTTATTATTTTGTCTAATTTTTCTTGACCTCTTAAATTTCCTAAGTTTTTATAATGTTTATATGTCATCATACTAGATGATGTAACATTTAAAGCATTTGTTATACATGCATATCCAAGTCTTATTTTCATATTATCACCATTTATAATATGGTTAGAAAGGAGTTTTTTATGAATTTAAAAAATATAAAAATCATTAGTGTTATCGGTACTTTTTTGCTTTGCTTTTTAACTCATTTTTTATATGATATTTTTCCTAATAGTTTATTTTCGATATTTTTTCCCGTTAATGAAAGTATTTGGGAACATATGAAAATGTTATTTACAACTATTTTATTGTTTAGTATCATTGAGTATTTTTTAATAATTCGTTTTAATATTAAAGTAAATAATTATATTTTATCAAAATTTTTTGAAGCCTTATTATCTATTCCTATATACTTATTATTATTTTTACCTCTTTATTATAAATTTGGAGAAGTAATGTTTATATCGATTAGTTTAATGTTGATTGTAATTATTATTGCAGCTTTTATAAATTATAAACTTATTTCGTTAAAAGGATTTAAATCATCGAATATTATAGGAATTATTTTAATAATAATAACTTATATTGTTTTTGGTTATTTAACTTATAAACCTATTAAAACACATTTATTTTTTGATACTGAAAATGAAAAGTATGGTATAAATATTTATAATATATAAAAAACACTAATGTGTTTTTATTTTTTTTATTAATTCTTTATCTTTATCATAACTTTCAAATGATTCGATTACTGCTTTATATCCTTCTTTATTATATACAACTAAATCTTCTTTTTCATATTGTTTTTTTATTAAATCTATTTCCTTTATATCTAAATAATTAAACAATGTTCTAAGATATATCTCTCTTACTTTTATATTATTTGGATTATTTAAATCTATTTTTGAATGCATAAATATAATATTTTTTCCTATTGTTTTTGTTACATATTCATTTAACATATACATGTAATCATTTTTTACATGTTCCCATAAATTATTATATAAATTATCTTCTTCTTTTATAATTTCTTCTATTGCTTTATTTTTTACTATTTCTTCTAAATATACAGATACAAACGTTAATTTTTTTATTATTTCATCTCTATTAATTATATTTTCTTTTTCTAACATATAAATAAATTTTGCTTCGATATTAGCAATTATTTTCTCGTTTAATTCTATTGATGCATCGTATATATTACTGCTTACTAATGTTATTTGATCATTTAAAGTTATTGCTTGTTTATTTTCATCAGTTATGTTATATTCAATTGATTTTTTTAATAATTTATTATTTATTCTTCTTATTACAAATTTATTTTTATCTTCATATAATATTGCTTCATATAAATCATAATCATGAGGATTTATACTACTATATTTAAAAATTGCATATTCTAAAAAAACATTTAAATTATAATCATCTAATTCAGTAAATATTCTATCATATAATGGCTCTTCAAGTTCTATTATTTTATTTAATAAATTTTTATCTTCTATTTGATATGCATCATATATTTTACATGTAAAATTATATATTTCTTCATATATTTCCTTAGTCATATTATCGCCTCTTCATACCAGTAAATTTTCCATTGCTATCTTTAGTTGCTTCATTATTAATTGTAGATATTATTCCACCTTTTAGATTTCCTTCTGTTTTTTTAGCTTTCAATTTTAATTCTATCAATTCTTTTATATCTTTTCCTAATTTAATTTCTATATATGGATCGTTTAAGTATCTTTGAACTGTTGATGTTGATTTTTTTATTATATTTGCAATATCTATAATATAATAATCATTTTCTAGAAATAATTTAGCACATAGTAAGATATTTTGTTCTTTTTCTAAATTATATAGTTCTTTTTTATTCATATATTTTCCCCCTCTTATTTAATGTTTTCTATAATATCAAAATTTGCTTAAAAAATCAATAAAAAAATCCTTTTTATTAGGATTTTTTATTGATAAGTTTTTCTACTATATCATATAATTCTTTATTTATGTCATCTATTGATTTTATATTATTATCTTTAATACATTCTATTAGATTAAAATCATACATTTTAGCTATTTCTAAATATGCTTTTTCTGCATTAATTAAATGATTTTTATCTTTTTCATGTTGGTCTGCTTCTTCTAATCTATTTTGCTTTAAAATTTTTGTATATTCTACTGGCATATGCAAAAATATTTTTATATCTGGAATTGGTAAATTTAATAAATTAAATTCTAGTTCTTCTAACCATTTATATAAATCTATTCTTTCTTTTTTATCAATTATTTTACCACCTTGATGTGCCATATTTGAATAGACATATCTATCTAATATTACATCGATACCATTTTCTAAATCATTATTTATTTTATCTATATTATAAAGTCTATCTGCAGCATATAAAAGAGATGCGACTTTATATGGAACATTGGGTGCTCCTTCACTAAACCAGCCATCGCTGATATATTTTTTGCCTAAATATGGACCTCCAACTATTTTACCTGTTGGTGTATCATACATTGGAAAACTATATCTTTTAACTTTTCTATTGTTTTCTGTTAATTTTTCTACTAACATTTTTGTTTGTGTTTCTTTACCAGAACAATCTGTACCCTCTACTACTATTAATTTTCCTCTCATTTTTTCTCCTTTAATCTTCTATTTCATTATTATTAAATTTAGTATCTAAAAATTTACGACTTGCTAAAAAATCACACATATGTACAAATTTTTGATATTTATTTTTTGGAAGTGGTAATATTTCATTTCCTTTATAATCTTTGTTCCATGGACCCATATGTGATTCTATAACACTACAAACAAATTTTATTTCATTATCTGTTAAGGTTAATTTATCTTTATTTTCTTTTATGTAATTACTTGCTAATAAGGGATGATCAAATCTTGTATATTCCTCTTTTATTAGTCCCGATTTTAATGAATCATGTAATACAAGAGCAAATATCATTAAATCTTTTTCATTTTGATTAAATATACCAGTTATTGATTCATCTTGAAAAAGTTCATATGCTATTCTTACAGCAAATTTTGTATGTCTAACAAGACCACCTTCACCTAGTGAAAAGGAAGGATGGTATTTACCAGTTGAAGAAGCTGGAACACTAAAAAAGTAATCAGGTATTAAATTAACCATTATTTTTAAGTTATCTCTATATTTTTTATTTTTTATATATGTATATTCTTTATTAAATGTTTCTTCTTTTATTTCTAAATTTATCATTCTTCACCTATAAAATTAATTAATATATCATTAGATAAATATATATATTTAGGATTTATAAATATATAATTATCTTTTATAATTAACTTTCCTTTCTTTAATAAATCATCTATTTTAAATGCGTCTTTGATTTCTATATTGTATTTTTTTTCGAATTTTTTTATATTTACACCTTTTAATTTTCTAAGGCCTAATATCATTTCATTTTGCATATTTTCTATTTGTGACATTTCTATTTTTTCTTTTATGTATATTTTTTTTAAATAGTTTTTTATATTTGAAGTGTTTGTATACCTAATATTATTTACAAATCCACTTGCTCCAAGCCCAAAACCATAGTATTCTAAGTTATTCCAATATGTTAGATTATGTTTTGATTCATATCCTTTTTTAGCAAAATTGCTTACTTCATAATGATTAAAACTATTTTCTTTTAAGGTTTTACATATATATTCATACATTTCATAATCTAAATCTTCATCTATATTTTTAATATTATTTATATAAAGTTTTGTATGTGGTTCAATTATAAGCGAATATGTTGATATATGATTAATATCTAATTTTAAAAATAATTCTATATCTTTTTTTAATTCTTCTAATGTTTCGTCTTTTAAAGCATACATCAAATCTATATTAATGTTATCAAAATATTTTTTAGCATAATTTATTTTTTTATATACTTCTTCATTTGTATGAAATCTATTTAAAAATTTTAAATGTTTTTCATTAAATGTTTCTATTCCTATACTTAATCTATTTACTTTATATTTTTTTAATAATTTTATTTTTTCTATATCAAGTGATTCTATATTTGCTTCAAATGTATATTCATAATTTTTATTTAAATTAAAGATTTTAGTTATTTCTAGTAATTTTTTTAATTGTTTAATATTTAATGAGCTTGGTGTTCCTCCACCTATATAGACTGTACTTATTTTTTCATTTTTATAGTTTTCTTTTATTTCATTTTCTAGTATATCTAAATATTTTTCTACTAAATCTTCATTATAAAACATTTTTGTAAAATCACAATATGAACATATATTATTACAAAAAGGTATATGAATATATACTGACTTCATATAATCACCATATTTATTATAAAATAAATATTAAATTAAATCAATAAAAATAAGAAAATATACAAACATATTTTCTTATTTTAAGTTTTCTTTCATTAATTTTTCTACTTCTTTATATAATTTATTATTTGCTTCTTCTAGTGTCATATTATCTACTTTGAATGGTGTTCCATATCTTACAGTTAAATTCTTACTTCTAAATTTATAATCTCCTGTTAATCCAAATGGTACTATTGTTGCATTTGTTTTTTTTGCCATTGATACTGTTCCAAATTTAAAAGGAAGTAAGAATTCTTTTGTTTTATTTCTTGTTCCTTCTGGAAATAATCCAACTGCTCCATTATTATTTAATATTTCTAATGCTTTATTAGTAGCATTATCGTCTTTTTTACTTCTATCTACACTAATACATCCTGTGCCTTTAAAAAACCATGCCATTTTAGAATCAAAATATTCTTTTTTAGCCATATAATTTATAAATCTTTTAGTTGCGATTATAGTTAGACATTGATCGTAAACATGTTTATGGTTTCCTACTATTAATATTGGGCCATCTTTAGGTATCACTTCTTTATTTATTATTTTTGGATTATAATACAATTTAAATATTGGACCTAGAATAAATCTTCCTATTTTATATAATATTGGTGTTTTAATAATCATCATCTCCATCGTCTGCTTGTAATGACTTAAAATCTATTTTTCCAAGTCTTGTTTTTGGTAAAGCTTTTCTAAATACATATTTATATGGACACATATAGTGAGCAAGATTTTTTTTACAGTATTCTTTTATTGCCATTTTTTTAAATATATTAGCATTTTTTCCATCTTTTAGTACTATAAATGCTTTTGGTACTTGTACTTTATATGGATGATCCATTGCGACTACTGTACATTGAAGTACATCTGGATGTCTTTCTATTACCTCTTCTATATGTGAAGGATATACATTATATCCAGATGTTATTATCATTCTTTTGATTCTTTGGTCGTAAAACAAGAACCCATCGCTATCCATATGTCCCATATCTCCTGTATGAAGCCATACATGATTGTCTTTATGTACTTGAAGAGCATCATTTGTTTCTGATTCGTCATTTAAATACCCTTTCATAACAGTAGGTCCATTGATACAAATTTCACCTGTAACACCATATGGCACTGTTTTTCTTGTTACTGGATCTATTATTTTTATATGATTTCTAGGTAATGGAAGTCCTATACTTCCATTTTTATTTTTATCATCATAACACAAACATACTGCTGCAAGTCCTTCACTAAGACCATATCCTTGAGTAATTTTAGCTTTACAATTATGTTCTTTTAAATATTCATTTATTCTTTCTTCAAGTGATTTTCCAATTTGATCTCCACCACTTACTACATATTTCATATATGATAAGTCTAAATTTTTGATATTATGGCTATTTATTAATGCTTCATAAAGCGTTGGTACACCAAGTATAGTAGTTGGTTTTGTTTTATTTATTAGTACATCAAATTTTTTTGAATCAAATTGTGGTATTAATATTGTGTGAAATCCAAAACAAAGTGGCGTATGCATACAAACACTTAGTCCAAATCCATGAAAGTTAGGCATAATTGCAATTGTAGAATCTCCTGGTACTAGTTTTTTTAAGACAATTTTTTCTTGGATTGCAGATACATTAAATGCTTTATTAGTTAATACTACATATTTTGGTTTACCACTTGTACCACCACTATGTAATATAACTGCTGGTGTATTTTTATCTACAAGAGGTTTTTTTATTCTTTTTATTTTATAACTCTTTAAAATAAAATTGTTCCATGATATATATTTTTTAGTTCTAGGGTATTTTTTATATTTTCTTTTTTTAGTTAAATTATATCCAATATGATGTATTAAATCCATCCCATTAGCTGCTGATACAAATATTATTTTATCAAGTTCTGTTTTATTTACTATATTTTTTATTTTTTCATAATTCATATCGATTATAATTAGTATTTTTGAATTTGTATTATTTACTGCTTCTTTTATTTCTTCTTCTGCTGATAGAGGATGTGTCATATGTGCGATTGCCCCTATTTTATTTAAAGCATATAAAGCTATCAAAACTTCTGGTGTATTTGGCATACAAATAGTTACTATATCACCTTTTTTTACTCCATAATATGTAAATGCTTTACTAGCTTTTTCTATTTTTTTTACTAATGTTTTATATTTTATTTTTTTGTCAAAATATTTGATTGCTATATTATTTGGATATTTTTCTTTGCTATCCATCAACATTTCATACATTGTTTTATTTGGTATTTTAAAATTTAATTCTTCTTCTGTATAATATTTACTCCAAGGTTCATCAAATTTCTTTTTACCTTTAAATATATCTAGTATTCCCATTTTAATTCTCCTCTAACATTTTAATTATTTTTTCTCTAAATTTTTTATTTTCTTCTTCTAAATTATCACTTTCTATTTTAAATGGAGGCCCATATACTATTTTTAAATTATTTTTAAAATAATTTCCTTTTATTATAAATGGAACTATTTTGCTATTTGTATCATGAGCTATTTTAACAGTACCTATTTTAAATGGTAATAATTCATGATTTTTTGAATATGTACCTTCTGGAAATATTCCAACTATTTTATTTTCTTCTAAATATTTTTTAGCTGCAGGTATTACAGATTTATCTTTATTTTTTCTATCTACTGGTATTAAATCCATATTTTTAAATATGAATTTAAATTTTCCTTCAAATAACTCTTTTTTAGCTAAAAAATGAATGTGTCTTTTGGTTGATGACATTAAAAGAAGACAATCAAGATCATGTGTATGAGTTCCGGCTAAAATTATTTTTTCATCATTTATATATTTTTTATTTATAATTTTTGGTCTTAAAATTATTTTTACTAATATTTTTATAATTGGTAGTGAAATTGTATATAATTTTGATTCTTTCATATTATTACCTCTTTATCATTATAACATATTCTATAGTTTTTGAAAAATTAAAAAGAGATTTATTGTTTTTTTAATAAATCTCTTATTTCTTCTAGTAATAATACTTCTTCTTTATTTTTATTTTCTTTCTTTTCTTCTTTATGAAATATTTTATTCATTATTTTTACCATTATAAATACTATAAATGCCATTATAAGAAAATTTAATACATCTGTTAGAAATGCTCCATATTTTAGTGATAAATGTATAAATGCTACATCTATATTTAGTATCATTCCTCTAAAATCTGTTTTTCCAAACATTCCAATAATTGGCGAGATTATATTATCTGTTAGAGATGTTACAAGATTAGAAAATGCTGATCCTATTAATACTCCGACTGCAAGATCAATAACATTTCCTCTTGATATAAATTTTTTAAATTCTATTATTATGTTCTTCATATTTTATTCTCCTTAAACATTAGTGTTTAAAATCATATATAATATAAATATTATTAGAAAAATTATAGCTAAAATTATATATTTGCAAAAATATGATCTTGCAAAATTTCTTAAATTTATATTTGATGTTCCACCAAGTGAAAATATAATTATTAATATAAATCCAATAATTGGTATTGAAAATAATATTTGATATCCAAAATATCCCCACATGGTAATTGGTTTATATTCATTTTGTATTAATTCTTTCATTATATACCTACTTATCTCTTAATTTTGCATTTAATTTATTTTCTACATCATTTATTATTTTGTTAAATACTTCCATTACTTCATTATCTGTTAATGTTCTAGTACTATCACTGAATTTTAGATTAAATGCGATAGATTTTTCATTTTCTAGAACGTTTTCTCCAACATACACATCAAATACTTCAATATTTTGTAGAAGTCTTCCTCCTGATTTTTTTATTTGTGCCATTATTTCATTACTTGTTATATTTTTATCTACTATGAATGCTAAATCTTTTGATATTTCTGGATATTTATTTGCCTCTTTATATTTAATAGGTTTTATATTTTTTTCAAATAGTTTTGTCATTGAAAGTTCTATAACATATACTTCATCTTTTTCTATATTCGGATGAATTCTTCCTATTATACCGATTTTTTCTCTATCTAATAAAATACTTGCTGAAATACCAGGATGCATTTCAGGTAAAATATCTGTTTCATATGAATATCTATTTTTAAATCCTAAATAATCAAGTAGATTTTCTAGAATTCCTTTTACTAAATAAAAATCTATTTTTTGTTTTTTAATCCATGAATTTGTAATATAATTTCCTTTCATTAAAATTGAAATTTTTACATCTTCTATATAATTTTCATCATATGTTTTAGATATTTCATATAACAATATATCTTGTACTTTTCTTGCTTTGTTATATTCGTATGTATTTAAAAGTGATGGAATAATTGATGTTCTAACAATTGATTTATCTATACTCATTGGATTTGGTAAAACTACTTGTTCTTTATTTTCATATTTAAATAATTTTGCCATATCAGGACTTGTTAATGTATATGTTTTACATTCATTTAATCCTAGTGTTCTAAGTCTTTTTGATATTTGTTTTCTATATTTAACATCACCAATATATTCTCCTTTTTTTTCTTCTATTACTGGTAGTGTTGATTTTAAATTATGATATCCATATAGTTTTCCTATTTCTTCTGCTATATCATTTATATTTGGATCTACATCTATTCTTCTATTTGGAATTGTTACTACAAATTTTGAGTCTAATCTTTCATATTTAAAATCTAATCTATCAAGTTCATGAGCCATATCGTCACTACTAATTGTTATTCCAAGCATGTTATTTATTTCTTCTGCATTAAATGTTATTATTTTAGGTTCTTTATTTAATTTATCATGTTTTACAATTCCTTTTAATATTTTAGCATTTGCATATTTTTCTAGTAAATGACATGCACGGTTTAAAGCATCTTCTGTATATTCATAGTTTAATCCTTTACCATATCTAATTGATGCTTCTGATTTTAAGTTTAGTCTATTTGCTGTTGTTCTGATACTTGGACCATTAAAAATAGCTGATTCTATAAAAATTGTCTTTGTATTTTCATCTACTTCAGTATTTAGTCCACCCATAACTCCAGCTAAACATACAGGTTTAATTGTATCAGTTATTACTATGTCATTACTATTTAATATTCTTTCTTTATTATCTAGTGTAATTATTTTTTCATTATCTTTAGCATCTCTTACAAGTATTTCATTTCCTAATTTTTCTTTATCAAAAAAATGCATTGGTTGTCCATATTCAAGCATTACGTAGTTTGATATATCTACAACATTATTAATTGGTCTCATACCTGCACTTTTTAATGCTTTTTTTATAAATTCTGGTGATTCTTTTATTTCTATATTAGTGACCATTTTTCCTAGGTAATAAGGACATTTATTTGTGTCAACATTTAGTTTGAAATGGTTATTAATATCATCTTCTATTTCAGTATAATTTAAATTTGGCAATTTAACTTTTTTATTTAAGATTGCAGCTATTATATATGCGAATCCTATATGATAATAACAATCGTTATTTCTTATTTTATGAATATCAAGTTCATATAATGTATCATCTAATCCTAAGTATTCAATTGGATCTTTTCCAACTATTGCATCATTTTCTAATATTTCAATGCCTTTATTATATGTTTCTTCTGTTTTTTCTTCTAATCCAAGTTCAAATAAAGCACATATCATTCCATTTGATTCTATTCCTCTAATTTTACCTGCTTTAATTATAAAATCACCTGGAAGTTTTGCTCCTGGAAGTGCAACTATTACTTTTATATTTTCTTTTACATTAGAAGCACCACATACTATTTGAATTATTTCATTTCCAATATTAACTTTACATACGTGTAAATGATCACTATCAGGATGCATAGTACATTCTACAACTTCACCTATTACTAAATGATCAATATGATTAGATATAACTTTTTCTATATTTACACCTGTTTTAGTAATTTCATCTGCAAGTTTAATTAAATCAACTCCATCTAAATCAATATAATTTTTTATCCAATTTAAACTTATCATATTAATCTACATCCTTTCTATCAAATAATGTTTGTTCCCTTAAATCTGTTTGATAAAATGTTCTAATATCATTTATTCCATATTTTAACATTGCACATCTTTCTGCACCAAAACCAAAAGCAAATCCTGTCCATTCATTTGGATCATATCCACAATTTTTAAGTACATTAGGGTGAACTATACCTGCTCCTGATATTGTAATCCATCCTGTATTTTTACATATAGGACATCCTTTTCCTTTACAGTTAAAACAACTTATATCTGTTTCTACAGATGGTTCTGTGAATTGATAGTAGCTTGGTCTAAAACGTGTTTCAACATCTTTACCAAATAGTTTTTTGGCAATTACATCAAATGTTCCTTTTAAATCTGATAATGAAATATTTTTATCTTTTTTATCTACAAGTAATCCTTCAATTTGCGTAAATTGATGTGAATGAGTTGCATCATCATCATCTCTTCTATATGTTTTACCAGGACATATCATTCTAATTGGTGTTTTTCCTTCTCCTTTTAACATTGTTCTTGCTTGTACTGGACTTGTTTGACTTCTAAGTAGTATAGTCTCATCTTCTATATAGAATGTATCTTGTGCATCTCTTGCAGCGTGCCCTTTTGGAATATTTAACATTTCAAAATTAAATTTATCTTCTTCTATTTCAGGTCCATCTACTACATCATAACCTAGTGATATCATTAATTCTTCTACTTCTTCTACAACATGTTCTAAAATATTAGGTGCTCCAACTGGTATTTTTGTAGCAGGTAAAGTTATATCTATTTTTTCTTGTTCTAATTTTTTATTTAATTCTTCTTGTTCTAATTTTTCTTTTAAATTATCAAATAAGTTATTAACTTCTGATTTTAAATTATTTAATTTCATACCATATTCTTTTTTTTCTTCTATATTTAAATCTTTCATTTTAAGTGATAATTCACTTATTTTTCCTTTTTTACTTAAATATTCTATTTTTAATTCATTTAATTGTTTTAAGTCTTTTATATTTTCTAATTTTTCTTTTATTTCTTTTAATATATTATCCATATTATCTTCCTTTCATATAAAAAATCACATCCTATATAAGGACGTGATTTACGTGGTACCACCTTAATTTGTAATATAATTACCTTAATACTATAACGCGTTACCGGTATAAATTTTGTTTACACTGCTAGAAGACGAATTCATAAAATATTAATACTTATTTACACCTACCATAAGCTCTCTTCAATTAATTAATTTTATTACTACTTCTTCATCAAAGCTTTATCAAAATAATTATAACATATTTTTTTTATTTTTCAAGTCATAATTATCTATATTATATTTATTATATATTTTTTTTGTTATTACTATACTGTTTTTTTTCATATATTCTCTTTCTAAATAATCATAATATGTACCTGGTGTTAATATACCATACATTTTTTGATGTTTATTTAGTGTTGGCCCAATTATTTTATTAGCAAGTGATACACAGTTGTTTTTTAATATAAAGAATACTTTATTTTTTCCAGATTTAAATTTATAAAATTCTGGTTTCATATATTTATATAGTCTACTTGAATAATCTTTTATATTCGATACTTTTTTATGTTTTTTTCTTGCTTCTTTATATGGTGGATCCCATTTTTTTAATTCTTCTTTTAGTTTTTTTATTCTTTTTTCTATTTCTAGTTTTTCTTCTTCTTTTAATTTTAATCCAAAAACAAATATAGTTTTTTTAGTATCTTCAATGCAAAATCTTATATATTTTAGTTTTTGTTTAGCAATAAATACTACACCAGTTCCAAATACACCATTTAATTTATTATTATTATAATCATAATTTCCGTATGATATTATTTCATCTTTATAACAAATATCCATGTGTCCTAGTTTTCCATATCCATCCTCTGTTACATGGATTAATATTTCTATATCTGGTTCTATATTATCTTTTTTATTTATCTTTTCATATACATCATTTTCTATATTATACTGTTTATTTATTTTTTGTAATACCGATATAGGTATAAATGCTTCTATAATAAATGGCATATTTACTTTTATTCTTGGTATTTTAATGTAATTATTAAAATCTATATAATCAAATACAGAACTTATTCCAAGTAATAATGAATATACTCCTAATATTTTAAGAACTATATTTAAATGAATAAGTGGCCCAAATAGTATCATTATTCCTGATATTAAATAAATTAATCCAATTAATAAGTTGCTATATCCACCTCTTAATTTATTTAGTTTTAAAAGTATAAAGTTAAATAAGTTAGCTACACTATTTATTAATAAATAAATAGCAAATATTATAGGTACGATTGCTACGGAATAATCTTTGAATATACATGCTATTAGTGATAATATTACAATAGTTATTTTTGTTAAAAGTTTGAATTTATCTTCTTGTTTTTTTACTAAAAAACTTATTAAATTTTTAATACTTATTATAAGCATTATAAGAAACATGACATTAGCAACGTCTTTAAATAAACTAACACTACCTATTAGTGTAAATATTCCTATTAAAATTAATGAAATTCCTATCAATAAAAAACTATTTATACTTACTTTTTGTTCCATATTATCACCTAATGAATTAATTATATCATAAATAATTCAAATAAAAAAGCAGATTAATCTGCCTATTCAGTTCTTTTATACATATAAACTGTTATATATGGATCTAATACACTAAATGAAGTATTATTTCCTACATATCCTGTATTGCTAGCTGATCCTGTAAATGAACTTGATACTGTACCTTTTGCTGTTACTTGATGTGTATGATTTGAGTTTACTCCTCCTGTCCATCCACTTACTGTATGTGTATGACCTCCAGCTGTCCCAGAACCAGTATATCTAAAATCTGGGTATGTATTACCATTTGCTAAATATTGTAGATTTCCTATAGCATATTGTATACCCGTTGAACTTGTTGTAGCACTGAAATAATGTGCATGATCAGCCGATTGATTTCCTGTATTTACTGCAGTTCCTGTAAATGTACTTGTAACACTTCCTGCTGGTGTATATGAGTGTCTATGACTTGGAAGATTATCAGCTGTTAATGAGATATTTCCAGTTGTTCCACCTGTTACATTCGCTTCACCAGTCGTTCCTCTAAGTACTCTACCACTTCCATATGCTACCCATGTTCCACCTAAAGCTTCTTTTACTTTATCTGTTGTATTTAAAGTTGTTGATATATATATACTTCCTACTGGATATATTTTATTCAAAGCATTTTTTGTTCCTATACTATTGTTATTCATATTACTTAGAGTAATTTTTAAGTCATTATTTGAAGTTTTTAATTCTTCGTTTGATTTTTTTAATTCTTCTACTTCATTACTTAGATTTTGAATTGCTTTTAATATATCATTTGTTCCTATATTTTCACTTGATGAATCTAACAAGTAACATGAAAAATCATCTTTTATACTTAACATATTTATAACTTCACTGCTTGAATATTTTGATCCACATAATTTATTATCAAGAGCTGTTATTGATACATTTCCTTCATCTGTTATAACTACTAATCCTTTTTCTACTGATTTTTTTATATTTAATTTTTCAAAATCACTTTCTTTACTTAAATCTAATGTTAATGAATACATTCCATCTGCACCTTTTGTAAATAAATCTTCATCTCCATCTAGTATTATATTTTCATAATAAGTATTTGCGGCTTCATCTATTGCATATATTTTATTTTTAAATGCACTTATTCTTGAACTACTTATTATTCTATATATTACTGGAGTTGCGATTAATGCAATGATTGCTAATATCACTATAACTGCAAGTAACTCTATAAGTGTAAATCCTTTCTTTAGGTTATCTAAATAACCCCCCCGAATTTCCTATTTGCTAACATACTTCTTACCTACTTTCTATTTTATCTATACTAATGATACAACAAAAAATAGCTTTTTTCAAGCTATTTTAATTAATTATTATCTTTTAATACTTCAATTGCTTTACGCATTGCAAGATCATATTTTACCATTTCAAGTCCACCAAATAATTTAATAAATTCTTCTGTTTCCATTTGATATTTACTTGCTAAATCTTCTGCTTCTTTTTTAGCTTCTTCTTCAGTAATTTCAATATTTTCTGCTTTTTTAATTTCTTCCAGTAATAATCTTGAAGAAACTCTTTTTTCTGCTTCTTCTTTCATTTGGTCTTTTAATAATGATTCATCAGAATTTGTAAATTGATAGAATTGTTCTAATGTAATACCTTGCATTTTTAAGTTTTCTTCATATTGTCTTAACATACGATCAATTTCTTCATTAATCATAGCATCTGGTATTTCAACTGTCATATTTTTTATAGCTGCATTTAATAATTCATCTATAAAATGATCTTCTGCATGATGTTCTTTATGTGCTTTTATATTTTCTTCTAATTGGTTTTCTAATGCTTCTTTTGAATCTATTCCTTCCATACCTAAATCTTGGAAGAAATCTTTATCTAATTCTGGTAGAACTGTAGTTTTAATTTCGTTTACTTTTACTTTAAATACTACTGGTTGTCCTTTTAATTCTTCTACATGATAATCTTCTGGAAAAGATAATTTAATATCTTTTTCTTCTCCTTTTTTCATTCCTATTAATTGATCTTCAAAACCAGGAATAAATGTATTAGATCCTATTACAAGTGAATAGTTTTCTCCTTTTCCACCTTCGAATGCTACACCATCTTTGAATCCTTCAAAATCGATAATAGCTGTATCATCTTTTTCTACTTTTCCATCTTTTGTAACATTTTCAGCATATTTTTTTCTTGTATCTTCAAGTGCTTTTTCTACTTCTTCTTTTGTTACTTTAGTATCTTCTTTTTTAATACCTAATTTTTTATATTTTCCAAGTTTAACTTCTGGTCTTAATGTTAATTTAAAATTAAATTCTACATATTCAGATGAAATTGATTTTAAATTCATTTCTGGTTGTGCGACTATTTCTAAGTCTTTATTTTCTTCTATCATTTCTTTATATGCATCTTCTAATACTAAATCAGCTGCATCTAACCATAAATTAGTTTCTCCATATTTTTTTATAAATAATTCTTTTGGAGCATGTCCTTTTCTAAACCCATCTATTTTTGCTTCTTTATTTGCTTTTTGGAATGCTTTTTCTATTGCATCTGTCCATTTTTTTCCTTCTACTTTAATTGTTATTTCACGTACATTCTTATTTGCCATAAAATCCTCCTTCAATACTTCTATAGTATATAATATTTTTTAATTTATTACAAGAAAAAAAGCTAAATATTAGCTTATTTTTAATATTTCAATGTCATATTTTCCATTTGGACTATCTACTGATACTACTTCATTTACACTTTTATTTAAAATAGCTTTTGCTATTGGAGATTCATTTGATATTTTATTACTAAATGGATCTGCTTCTTTACTTCCAACAATAGTATATTCTTCTGTTTCATCATCATCAACATATTTTATTGTTACAGTACTACCTATAGAAACTTTTCCTGTTGTATTTTCTTTGATAACTACAGCATGTTCTATCATCATTTCTAATTCATTTATTTTGTTTTCAACTTCTGCTTGAGCTGCACGTGCTGCATCATATTCAGCATTTTCTGATAAATCTCCTAAAGCTCTTGCTTCTTTTAAAAGTTGAATAACTTCTGGTCTTCTTTCATGTTTTAAGTATTCAAGCTCTTTTTTTATATTTTCAAGTCCATCTAAAGTTAAATATACTTCTTTTGCATCTGACATATTATCGCCTCTTCTAATCTTTTTTTATACTTGCAAAATAATACTACGAATTTAAGTTTTTGTCAAGTTTTAATTTTTTTCTTAGCATATCATATTTATATACTTCTTCATCTATTTTTATTTTAACTATTTGTTTTGGATGTCTTACAACATCTATTATATTGTTTTCTTCATCTATTATTTCATCTATTGTTACATCTATTATATTAATATTTGGACCAAATATTTCTATTTTATCTCCTTTTTTGAAGTAATTTCTTTGTTCAATAGTTGCTAATTTAGTTTCTTTATCATAATCTAAAACTATTCCTATAAAATCTTGATTTGAAATTTCTTCTCTTCCATTATAATAACTACATGTTACATCTTTTATTCCATTAAAAAATTGTGGTACTGCATCCCTATTTGCGCAGTTTCTAAGAATATTTTCATATTCTATATTATATTTATAATTTTCTTTATCATTTAAATAACTATCTATTACTTTACGATATATATTTACTACGGTTGCTATATAATAAGATGAACGCATTCTTCCTTCAATTTTAAATGATTTTATTCCCATATCTATCATATCTGGTATGTATTTTAACATTGTTAGATCTTTTGAGCAAAATGTAAATGGTTTATCTCCTTTTATTTCATTATTATTTTCATCTAAAAGATTAAAATCCCATCTACATATTTGAGCACAGCCACCACGATTAGCATCGCGACCTGTAAATATATTTGATAAAACACATCTTCCACTTAATGAAGCACACATTGCTCCATGAATAAAGCATTCGATATCTATATTTACATTATCTATTATACCTTTTATGTCACTTCTTGTTGCTTCACGACCTAATACTATTCTTTTTACACCTTCTTTTTTAAAAAATTTACATGCTTCTATATTTAAAGTCGATTGTTGAGTTGAAAGGTGAATTTCTAAATTTGTATATTTTTTTGCTAATTCTATTATAGCTGGATCACTTACGATAATTGCATCTACATTACATTCTTCTAATTTTCTTAAATAATCTATTACTTCTTTTATTTCTTTATTATGAAGTACTATATTGACTGTAACATGAACTCTTGCATTATGGTTATGAGCAAATATAACTCCTTCTTTTATTTCTTCAAAGGTAAAGTTTTTAGCATTTGCTCTAAGTCCTAACATAGGACCTCCTATATATACTGCATCTGCTCCATATAATATTGCAATTTTTAATCTTTCTAAATCTCCTGCTGGAGATAATAATTCTACTTTATTTTTCATAATTCTTCACCTTATATATTGTTTCTTTATATAGAAATCCTTTATCTGTATTAGTTAATAGTTTTTCTACTTCTTCACTTGTTATTGCATCTATATTTTCTATGATTTTGTTAAAATTATTTTCTTCTATATTAAAACTATTAAATACTAGATAATCTATATTTCTTTCTTTATATATTTTTATTTCATCTATAGCATTTAATATATAATTAGAATAAACTTCTGTATCATATTTATTTTCTACTATATAATATTTTTTACCCTCTTTTTCCATATAATAGTTATTACTTTTATCTAAATTAAAGTATGTTAAATAATTATTTATTAATTTTCTTTCTGATACAAATATTGGAATATATCCTAATACATTAACAAGTAATTTTGATTTTGATTTTTCTTTTATTTCTAGTATTTCTTCTAATGTTATTTCATTTGATAAGTATGCATAATTTGCTCCCATAGAATTCCAGTAATTTATAGTAGCATAATTTGTTACAGAGTGTTCTTCTGAAAATACTAATTCTATATTTAAATTTAATTCTTGTTTTAAATTAATAAGTGAAATATCATAATATAAAATTTTAATATTTTTGTTTTCTAATTCTTTTAATACTTCTTTTAAGTATTCTAAATCATTATTATGCATATTTTTATTAAGTGCTACAAATATTTCTTTGTTTTTATATTTTTCTATCATTTCTTTTATTTCAAAAAAACTAAAATAATGTGGCATATTAACACTTAAATCCTTTAGTCCTATTAAAATTCCATCTATTTTATTTATTAGTTTATCTATTTGTTCAGTACTTTTTGGCATTATAATTATTTTAGACATTAATACCACCTCTTTTATTATTCTAGCAAAAAATAGTAGAAATTTCTACTATTTTTTTTCTTTTAAATATTCTTCCATATTTTTTAATTTTTCACCTCTTAAAGGTCTACATTTTTTATATGCTTCTATGTTTTGAATCATTGCTTTTGCCATTCCACTACAAGATCCATATCCACATGCTCCACAATTATATCCTGGCAATCTTTTTAGATATTCTTCTTCTTTTTTATCCTTTTTATTTATAAATAAATCTGTTAGAACAAGAACTAACCCTAATATAAATGCAGTTACTGTCATTATTAAAACCGCTATCATTTTCTATCCTCCTTATATAATTTGCACCCCATACATTTTGTACAATCTCTTTTGCATTTATTTTTACTTGTTAAATATATTGTTAAAATTGAAAGCAATATTATTAATATAAATGGTATAATTTTCATACGTATCTAGAAAATAATAGTGCCATAATAGCTGCAGTTATTAGAGCTATTGGATATCCTTTAAGTGGCTTTAATATAGGTGCATTATCTATTTTTTCACGCATACTTGAGAATAAATATATTACTAATGTAAATCCTAAACTACTTGATATACTATAAATTATCATTTCTATAAAATTATAATCATTTGTTATATTAAGTAAAACTATTCCAAGTACTGCACAGTTAGTTGTAATAAGTGGTAAATATATACCAAGCATATCATAAATTGGTTTCATATATCTTTTTAATATTATTTCTAACAATTGTACTAATGAAGCTATTACAAGTACAAATAAAATTGTTTTTAAATATTCTGTTTTTGTTGGTACTAACAAATAATGGTATAAAAGATATGTGATAATTGATGATAGTGTTATAACAAGCATTACAGATAGTCCCATACTAATAGCATTTTTTCTTTTTTTACTTGTTCCTATAAATGGACATATACCTAAAAATTTAGTTAATACTATATTTTCGGTTAAAATTGATGTTATAAATAAATTAATTAGATTCATCTTTTTTGCCTCCTTTTATAAGATTAAATAAAAATAGTAAAAATCCTAATGTTAAAAATGCTCCTGCTGGTTTTATTAATATATTAAAAGGTATTAAATTATTATCTGGAAAAACTTTATATATTAATTTATATCCTGTAATGTTACTGATAGAATTCATAAATGTTATTGTATTGTTTCCAAATATTTCTCTAAATGCCGCTATTAACATTAAAATTAATGTATAACCAAGACCTATACCTACTGCATCAAGAAAACTTGTTCTTACATTTGTTTTAGATGCTACTGATAATGCTCTACCAAGTACTATACAGTTTACTACTATAAGTGGTAAATATATTCCTAATACCTTATATAATGCAGGAGTATAATGTTCTAATAATATTTCAAGAATAGTAACAAATGTTGAAATTATTAATATATATACTGGTACTTCTACATTTTTAGGAACTAATTTTCTTATTAATGAAACAGTTATATTTGAAAATGTTAATATAATAATTACGCATATTCCCATTATATAGGCATTTTCAAAATTTGTTGTAACTGCAAGTGTTGAACAAAGACCAAGTAATAATACTAAAATTGGATTTTCATTTATTATTCCATTTAATATTGTTTTCATTATATCTTCCTTTCATAATTAAGTCATTAATTGTAACATTGATTTCTTTATCTATAAATTCATAAAACATATCTGTTCCATATACAATTGAAGAAATATATAATCTTATATCATCATCATCTATAATAGAAAAACCTAAACATAGTAAATTATCTAGTAATTTTTTACCTTTTTCATCTTTTTTTAATATATCGACTGGGGTTACTGTTTTATAATCATATTCATTTTTATTTATAAATTGTACGTAAGTTGGATCTATTAAAACGTAGTTTATTTTTCCTTCTAAATTTATATAAGATGAAATTATAAATTGATGTTCAAATACATCAAATAATATTTTTGTATTAATGATTTTTGAACTTATATTTAATTCATGTAATCTAAAATCTATATTAGTTGAAATTATTTTACACATTTGTTTTAAATCATAATTATCTGTTTTTAAATTATTAGTTTCTTCTTCTATTATTCTATTTACAATATCAAAATATTTTTGATCTGTTAGTTTTTCTTTTCCAATATTTAATAAATTATAATAAAAATTATCCATTATACCACTGTCCTTACTATAACAAGTATCAAAGAACAAATAAATGCGGTTAATGTTAAAACAATTATTCCATTTAATTTTTTCATTATTTTCCCCACCTATCGTTTATTACATTTATAACCATTCTTTTTAATGCAGTTGATGAAATAGTTGCTCCTGATACAGTGTCTATATTCTTGATGTTTTCTTGATTATTTATTAATTTATTAATATAATTTTGTTCTTCAATTAATTTGTAATATGATTCTGTTTCATTATTTTCAAGTATTTCTATATTAGTTATTTTACTATCATTTATTGTTATTTTGGCTTTTATAGGTCCACCATTTCCTTTTTCTGTTACAATGTAGTAACTATTTGTTTTTTCTATTATTTTAAAATTTGTATCTTCATCATTATTTTTCTTTAATTTGTTTCCTACATTTATACTAAGTCCTAATGTTAAAATAAATATTATTACTAAAGGAAGTAATGATTTTTTATACGCAAATTTACTACTAGAACCTAATCTATCTAGTAATGGTACAAACATATTCATGGTTAATATTGATGTTAAAACTCCTTCTGGAGCACTTGTTAAATATCTGAATGTTACTGTAAGTATTCCAAGCATTAATGCATATATAACTTGACCTAAGCTTGTTACAGGACTTGTCACTGGATCAGTTGCCATAAAGGTTGCTCCAAATAATAATCCACCACTTAAGATACTAAATATTGGATACCATATACCTAAATTATTTATTTTTCCAATTATTAAAGTCATTATAAAAACTGTTCCTATATATATTATTGGTATTTTCCATTTTATTACTTTTTTTATTATTAAGTATATTAAAGCAATAATAATTAAAAATGAGCATGTTTCTCCTGTCGATCCTGGTATAAATCCAAAGAAGAAATCTGATAAACTTCCATATGGTTTTACAAGTGAATCATAACTTATGTTTTCTACTATTTTACTATTCGTAAGTGGAGTTGCACTTCCTATTGTATCTAGTTCATATTTATTTATATATCCTCCATTTAAAGATATAACACTTGAATATGCAGTTAAAACAAATAAGCATCCTATTAAGGCTGGATTAAATATATTATGTCCAAATCCTCCATAAATCATTTTTCCTATTACTGTAGCTATTATAGACGCTAATACAACCATTTCTATCGGTGTATTTATCGGTAATACTAAACTTACAAATAATCCTGGAAATATACTAAATGAAGTTTTTATATATTTTTTTAGTTTATCTTTTTTTAAATGTAAAAATAAATATGCATATATAGTCTCGATTATAAAGCTTGACACTACTCCTGTTAATATAAAAATCAAAGGATAAA
This sequence comes from uncultured Bacilli bacterium, assembly GCA_934130005.1. Taxonomy (GTDB): domain Bacteria; phylum Bacillota_I; class Bacilli_A; order RF39; family UBA660; genus OMSK01. Next base: position 5,890 of record CAKOXD010000001.1, on the reverse strand, counting down.
ACATTCCAAATATATCTGTTTTATTATTTTGATATAAAACTATACCATTTTTATAAAAAGAAAATAATATGATTGGTATAAGTGCTATAAGTAAATTAATCATAATTTTATTTGTGTTGTTTTTACTTTTAAAAAATGGTCCTTTTATTACATTAAATTTCATTATTTCACCTTTTTCTTTGCTTCTTTTACATATTCTCTTAAATTAATTCTTGATGGACATACAAATGAACATATTCCGCATTCTATACATCTATTAACATTTAGTCTTTTTAATTCTTCTTTATTTTCTATATTATCTTTTACTAAAACTGGACATATTTTAGCTGGACAATGATCACTACATTTACCACATCTTAAACATGTTATAGATTTAAATTCTTTTATATTTTTGAATGCTATTACTGAATTTAAATTATTAGGTATAATAAATTCATCAGTTTTTACACTAGTTCCCATCATTGGTCCACCTGTTATTAAAGTCATTTCTTCATTTTTATAATTTTTAAATATTTTTTTTAGTTCACTAAATTTTGTTCCGATTTTTAGTTTTATATTAGTACTATTTTCTATATTATCACCACTAACTGTTACTATTTTTTCTATTAATGGTTTATTATATTTTAATGATTCATATATAGAATAAATTGTAGATGCATTACTTACTATAATTTCTTTTTCGATAGGAAGTTTATTATAATCAGTGTGTTTTATATATCTTACTAATGATTTTTCCCATCCCATTGGATATAAATTTGGTACTTCAATCAATTTTATTTTTTTATTTTTTGCTATATATGGTATTATTTTTTCTTTTAATGTTCTGTTTTTTATTTTAATAGCTATAAATATTTCTTTCAAATTATACACTTTATCTATTAAATTTAGTATTTCTACTATTTTATCTATGTTATTAAAGCATGTGATATAGTCTGATGTTATATATGGTTCACATTCAACAGCATTTACTATAAGTGTTTTAAAATTATCAACATCGTATTTAATATATGTAGGAAATCCTGCTCCTCCAAGTCCTACTATTCCATTTTCTTTTAGGTTATTTATAAATTCTTCTTTTGTTATATTATTTAAGTCTTGTTCTTTAAATTTATTTGCTTCTTTGAAATCATTTATTATTTTAATAAATTTTGATTCATTATTTTGATAATCAGTCATTGTTACTATGTCTTTTACTATTCCACTTATACTACTATGTTTATAGGTATCGTATTTGGTTTTAATTATTTTTTCTCCTTTAAATACAATATCATTTTGATTAACTAATAATGAGTCAGTATCATCAATTTTAAAATATACTTCAGATGGATTTAAATATTCTTCTATTTTATCCATTGTTTCTTTTTTATGCTTTGAAAGTTTTATTCCTATCATATTTTCACCCTTCTTAATTATACTCTAAAATAGTAAAAAAAAGCAATTATTCTTTTTATAAGTTGTTTTTAATAAAAAAAACTAGATTTTAATCTAGTTTTCATTGATAGGTTTCACATTTTTTAGTATTTAGTATTTAAAATTCATATTGAATTTTAAGGAGTGTATATTAATATTGTTTATTTTTAGTTTTAGTTATTTTGAGTTTTGTTTTTTTCTTATTCTTATATCACCTTCATTCATTGATATAAGTATATAATTGTTATGTGAATTAAAAATGAAGTTTATGTGAATTTTATGTGAAAAAATAATTATTTTGTATTTCTTCTTTTAATGTTGTTGAATCTCCATGTCCAGGATATAAAATTATATTTTTATCATAATTTTTGATTTTTTTTATGCTTTCCATCATTTCTTTCATATTCCCACCAATAAGATCTGTTCTACCTATTGTTCCTTTAAATATAAAATCTCCTGTAAACATTATTTGTTCATTTTTAAAATAAAATGTTACTGAATCTTCTTTATGTCCTTTTGTTTCTATTATATCAAATACAAATTTTTCTATTTTATGTTCTTTTTTTTCACTTTTATAGTCGTATATAGGTACATTTTTATATTCTAATAAATCATTTAGGGCACCTACATGATCAAAGTGATAATGTGTAATTAATATACCTATTAAATTCAATCCTTTTAATTTATCTATTATTTTTTCTATATTATCTCCTGGATCTACTACTAATGCATTATTATCATTTATTAATATATAACAATTTTCTTCTAAACTACCTGTTATTATTTTCTTTATTTCCAATTATTTCACATCCTTTAAATAATTCATTTATTAAGTTTTCTTTATATTCTAAAGGTATAGGTGCTCCAGAAGCTTTTTTATGACCTCCACCACCTAAAGTACTTGCTATTAAGGATAAATCTATATCTTTATTTGTTCTAAGACTTATTCCTCCTGATAAATTTATCATTATAATAAAGTCTAAATCTGGATTGTTTATAGATAATTGATTTCCAAGTTCACTTTTATATAATTCATTAAATATTATTCCTGCTTTATAATTTTGATAATTTATAATTATCATATCTTTCTCTTTTTTTAAAATATATCTATCTATTTTTTCTTGTTCTATTTTTAATATTGTATTTTCTATTTTACTTAATTTGAATTTTTTTCTTTTTTTTAATTTTTTGTACATTTCTTCTATATATTTTGTTTTTCCATAAATATAAAATAAATCACTTAATTGTTTTGCTAATGGATCATTTTTTTCTTTCCATAGCCAAAGATCTATATTTTTTACATGTTCTATATATTTTTTTGTATTTTTTCTAAACTTATACTTTTTACTTAAATATTTATAAAAAAGGCTTGTACCACATTCATTTATATCTAATGTTACATATATGTTATTTAAAGCATACATGTGTGTTCTATGATGATCAAACACTTTAAATTTTTCTTTATAAATACTATTATTTATTTTTACATATATATTTTCTGGTACAGTTAAATCTACAATATATATATTATTATAAAATGATAAATCTTCTTCTAGTAAATTATCTAGATATTCTTCTAATTCGTATATATCTTTTAATTCATAATCAAAATTTATCTTACATAGCTTCATTAATATTACAGGACTAACTCCATCTATATCTGCTACATGTGAAATAAGCAAATCTTTCATTTTAATCACCTATCATTTCTTTTACTGGACCATAACTTTTTCTATAACCTTCTATTAGTCCATATTTATGCATTGCCTCTATATGTTTTTTTGTCGGATATCCTTTATGATTTTTAAATCCATACATTGGATATTTTTTATCTAATTCTACTAGCATTCTATCTCTTGTTACTTTTGCGATTATTGATGAAGCGGCTATTGTAATACTTTTAGCATCTCCTTTTATTATTTTCGTAACAGGTATTTCTAAATCTATAGGCATAGCATCAGTAAGTAAGTGTTCTATTTTTATTTTTTTATTTGCTTCTTTATATGCTTTTATCATAGCAAGACGACTTGCTTCATAAATATTTATTTTGTCAATTGTTTCGGCATCTACTATACCTATTCCAACTGCTAGGGCATCATTCATTATAACGTCGTATAGTTTTTCACGTTTTTTTTCTGTTAGCTTCTTTGAATCATTTATTTCTTCATTTTTATAATTTAGTGGTAACACAACACATGCTGCTACTACAGGACCTATAAGTGGTCCTCTTCCAGCTTCATCTGTTCCTGCTATATATTTAATTCCTTTTTTTATTAATTCTTCTTCATACTCATACATATTATCATTCTTTCTTCTTAAAATTATATAATAAAAATATAGCTTTTTCAAGCTATACTTTTATAGATTTTTAAACGCTGCTAAAATAAATATTAAAGCAAATAAATTAAAAATAAAACTTATATATATAATCCATTCTCTTTTTTTATGATTATTTTTTATTAATGAAATTATTTCTACAATAATTAATGTTATTGTAAATAATAAATAAAGTATTATTTCATATATATTATTATTACTTGGAATATTAATTGTTGGAATTATCGATATTACACTCAATATTAGGCATATTAAACTTATTAAACTATATTTTGAGTTTTCTTTTTTATTTATATCTATTTTTCTATATAAAATTAAACTTAACAAAAGTATTATAAAACATATTGTATTTTGTTCTAAGTAGCATGATACTTGATATTTTAAGTTATCTTTAATATCATTATAGTTTGTTACATTTTGTTTTATAAGATCCATATAATAACTAGAATTATATATTAAGCTATTATCATATAGTGTTCTATAGAATATAAAACTTATTAGTAATAATACTATTATACATAATATGTTATATCTATTGCTTGTTTTATTTTTCTTTAGCAAATCTTTTATTGATATATAAGTAAATAACAAAATGAATACTAAATATGTAAGAAAATATATACTTGTTATATGAAATTCTTTTAAATATATAGTTGTTAATATTAATGATATAATTAAAAATATGTATTTTATTATATTTAATATTTTATTCATTTATACCACCTACTTCCATAATTAAATTTGTTAAATATACATCGTGTGTTGTTAAATAATAATAATTAAACATTCGTTTTTCTATTCTAGTATTTCCAGATAGATTTAGATCATTGTATGGAAGATTATATTTATACATCAAATTTGGCTCTTCCATTACATTCATTCCTAAAAATCCTTTTGCTAGAAATGTTGCTTCATATACTTTCATAGAATTTGTTATTGTTTCATCATATTTTATTAATATATTATATATTTTTATATTTTGCATTACAGATGGATATTTTAAATCAAATACAAATAAATCTTTTAAGTTATATTTATGATTTCCTTTGTAGTTGATTATATCCATATTATTATATTGATTTTCCAATTCTTTTAAATAATTTTCTATTTCATTTTTATCTTCTTTATTAAATTTGCTTTTATTTGTTCTAATTACATTTATATTTTTAAATACTTCTTCTTTATTTTCTTTTATTTTATTTGATATTTCACTATCAAAATTATAGTTTTCTGTTTGATTTAAATAAATTATGTGACTTATATTTAAAAATGCTAGGATTGCTACTATTAATACTATAATTATAGTTATTATGTTTAATGTAATGTTTTTTATTATTTGATTTCTTTCTTTTTTTGAATATTCAATTGTTTCTTTTACATAGTCATTTGCTTCTGTTACTTTTATTACTTCGTTTTCTATTTTTCTTCCCTTTAATATTTCTAATATTGATACATCTAATGTTTTAGCAAGTAATTCTAATATTGATACATCTGGACATCCTAAACCTCTTTCCCATTTTGAAACAGCTTTATCTGTTACTTTTAAAATGCTTGCTAATTCTTTTTGAGTTAATTTTTTTTCTTTTCTTTTTTGTGCTATAAATTCACCTATTTTTTTATAATTCATATATACCTCCTATTTTTATTTAGTATATCTTTTTTTTATATTTTTAGCAACCGACTTAAAGTAGAGTTTTAATTTTTGGTAATTTTTTTTATCTTTTACATATATTTAAATTAGAAGGAGTGTGTTTTATGAAAAAAGAAGATAGAAATTGTGGTATGCCATATCCAGTTTACCCACCTTATCAAGGTATGGTTCCTCCTATGGGAATGCCTTACCAAAGTATGCCTATGATGAATTATCCTACTACTATTACTACAGGATCTAGTACTATGTCTAATGCAACAAACAATTTAGAACAACAAATTAATAATTTAGAACAACAAATCAATAATTTAGATAGAAGAATTTCAAATTTAGAAAATATTTACAATTCTTCTAATAACAAATATAGTAGTTCTAATTACCAAATGATGTAAAAAAAATCTACAATTTGTAGATTTTTTTTTTTTTGTAATTTCAACCGCACCATTATTTGTAATAATCTAATTCTACATCATAAACACATTTATAGTCAAA